>JAOPYL010000029.1 GCA_025964625.1 Actinoallomurus sp.
GCTCCAGCGGTGTGGCGGGCACGATCATCCTGATCGCGGCCACGCTCAAGATCAACGACTGGAACCTCTACTCTTCGTCGCTGGGCATCGTGAACATCATGCACAGCGTGTTCCGGGTGCGGCTCAACCGGGCGGCCACCACGGCCGTCGTCGGAGCGGTGGGAACGGTGCTCAGCGCGGTCGGCGTGCTGTCACACTTCGCGAGCTTCCTCACCGTGCTCGGGGTCGCCATCCCGCCCGTATCCGGCATCATCGTCGCCGAGTACTTCGTGGTGAGACGGTGGGGTCCGGCACTAACCGAGAGCCGGCTGGCCAACCGATTGCCCGCGGCCGCCCCGGCCTGGGTGCCGGCGACCCTCCTCGTCTGGCTGGGCGGCTTCCTGGTCGGCCAGTACGTCCACTGGGGCATCCCATCGATCAACTCGCTCGTGGTGGCGTTCGTCGCCTACCTGGTGCTCGGCCGTCTTGGCCTGACCGCCGGTGCCGGGCGGGTGCGCACGGACGAGACGGCTGGCGAGGACAACGCGGGCACGGCCACCCGGACGTTGGGTGAGACGTCCGGCCAGGCGATGGCGGTGCCGCCGCTGACCGCGCTGCCGGAGTCGGTGCCGCAGGAGGACGCACCATGACCGGATCGGCCGCGGCGGCGTCCGGCCCCGACGCGGCGGACCCACGTCGGCTACTGGGGCCAGTGACCTGCGCCTGGCGATGCGGCGCCGGCGGATGGTGCGCGAGTTCGAGGACCGGGCGGTACCCCGGCCACTGCTCGACGAACTGGTCTGGGCAGCCGGACGAGCCCAGCAAGCTCGGGCAGGCGTCCGCCACCTTGTCGTCGTGGACAATCCCGCGTTGATGCGCATCGCACGCACGGTCCTGCCCGGCTACATCGACAACTCGCCCGCCATGATCGTGATCTGCTCCGACCTCGATCGGGTCGCGGTGGTGATGGGCGCTCGGCCAGTCCGGGCGAGCGCCCACCAGGGGATCGGGCTGGCCTGGCCGTGCAAGACATCGATGTCAAGGTGAACGAGGCGTTTTGGCGGGACGATTCCCTGTCGCCCGGTTGCGAGATCGGCCGGGCGTCGCGCCTTAGCCGCGGAGGCCGGCGACCGCCTCGATCTCGACCAGCATGCCAGGTACGGCCAGCCTGCTGACTTC
Organism: Actinoallomurus sp.; assembly: GCA_025964625.1. Lineage (GTDB taxonomy): Bacteria > Actinomycetota > Actinomycetes > Streptosporangiales > Streptosporangiaceae > Actinoallomurus. The sequence continues at coordinate 1,159 of JAOPYL010000029.1, forward strand.
CACCAGGGTGCTGGCCGGGAACGCGTCCCCGAAGAATTCCTTGCGCACTTCGTTCACCGCAGTCCGCGTTCCGACGTCGAGCAGGTAAACCGTGACCTTCAGGACGTCACCGAAGTTCGCCCCCGCGTGCTGGAGAGCCTTGCCGAGGTTGACGAGGACCTGGCGGGCCTGCGCGACCACGTCATCTTCCCCGACGAGGCGGTCGTTCTCGTCCAACGGCGCACAACCGGAGACGAAGAGCAGGTCTCCGAAGCGGACCGCATCCGTGTAGTGGCTGAGGGGTGCCGGAAGACCCGGGACACGCATTTCCTCACGCTGCTTGACAGTCATCTCTTCATCCCTTTCTTTCAGTACGAGTGCGATCCTGTGGCCATCACAGCTGAGGCGCCCGTAGGCACCGGCGTTTCCTCGACGTTGGCGACGAGTTCCACGAGCGAGCCGAGACTGGAGAAGTCGAGATAGTCGTCGATGAACGGCGCCGCGATCTGCAGACCCGGACCTGCGGACGGTAGCCCGTGGCGGCGGCGTGCGGGTCGAGCCACAGCAAGCGCGCCACCTGCGACCGCAGCCGCTGCATCTCGCGCTCCAGCAGTTCGCCGCCGGGCGAGTTCGTCGATCTGCTGGCCGTGCTCCGGCACTGGCGGCGCGGTCCGCGAGCGCGCCCCCCTCGCTCCCCGCGGTCATGCAGCACCGCGGTGCGGCCTGCACATGATGCCGCTGTTCCAGCGAGACCAGCGCCACCGCCCGCGTGGCCAGGAGTCCTCGTGCGGGTCGAGTCCGGCGGAGGCCGTCTTAGGCATCGGCGGCGTCCGCCGTCGAGTCCGCCCCGGCCGCCGCCACCCGCATCTGCTGCGCCGCGTCCATCGCCGCATCGACGATGTGCTGGTACCCGGTACAGCGGCACAGGTTGCCCGAGATCGCCCGCCGGACGTCCTCCCTGGTGGGCTCGGGGTTGTCCTCCAGGTAGTCCTTGAGGACCATCAGCATTCCGGGGGTGCAGAAGCCGCACTGCAGGGCATGCTTGCGGTGGAATGCGCTCTGGAGCGGGTGCAGGTCCTTCGCGTCCGCGCCGAGCGCGTCCAACGGTTTGTACACGCCGGCCAGGCTCTGCGTGGTGATGTGCTCCAGTGGCCGCAGACGCTGCGGCGACAGTCCTTCGACGGTCGTCACGCTGCGGCCGGCGACCTGCAGCGCCAGCACGTTGCAGGATTTCACGATCTCGCCGTCGACCTCGACGGCGCAGCACCCGCAGCGTGCCTCCATACAGCCGTTGTGTGTCCCGGTGTACCCCGCCACGTCGCGGATGAATTCGAGGAGCAGGGTCCGCTCGTCCACTTCGGCGGTGACGCTCTTGCCGTTGATCGTCAACGTGATCTGTTGCACGGTCAGCTCCTTGCCTGGTCCAGTGCGCGCGTGATGGCACGGCGGACGAGCACTCCAACGAGTTCCCGCTGGTAGCGGTGGAACGACGACATGGCCTGGGACACGGGGAGGACCTCCTCCATCGCCGCTGCGCCGAGTTCGGCGATGTCGTGCTCGGTGAGGGTGCGCCCGGTCATCTGCCGACCGGTTCTCTGAGCGATCACCGGGGCCTGCGCCACTGCGCCGAGCACGATCCGCGCGTCCGCCACCCGCGCGTCCGCGTCCAGGCGCAGTCCGCAGACCGCGGACACGACAGCGGCGTCGAACACGCGCTGCCGGAACTTCTCGAACGCGACTCCGGAGAAGGCGCCGAGCGTGGGGAACCGGACCGTGGTGAGGATCTCTCCGGGGCCCAGCACGGTCCCGCCACTGGCGGCGAAGAGCTCGGCCGCCGGGATCGTACGAGCGCCGCCCGCACTCGCCGTGTCCACGGACGCCCCGAGCCCGACGGCGAGTGCGGGCATGTCGAATCGCGGGTCCGCCTGGCACAGGGCGCCCCCGATGGTGCCCATGGTGCGGACCGGCCGGTCGGCGAGGTCTGCGGCCACCGCGGAGATCTCGCCGTGCCAGCCGCCGAATTGGGCGGAGATCAGTGCGGCGTAGGTGGTCGCCGCGCCGATCTCCAGCTCGCCCGAGGGCGAGTAGCGCCAGCCGCGCAGGTCCGCGAGGCCGGCCAGCGATACGAGCACCGAGGGCCGGGCGATGCGGTCCTTCATGGCGAGCAGGAGGCTCTGGCCGCCGGCGATGGGCCGGGCATCGCGACCATGCCGGTCCAGGAGGGCCACGGCCTCGTCCAGCGCCTCCGGGGCGAGGAAGGTGAAGGCCTTCACAGCAGGATGTCTCCTTCGTCGGACGCGGTGGGTTCGGGCCACTCTTGGTGCGTACGCGGTCCGGTGAAGTCGGGCATGTCGTCGGGGAACCGCAGCGTGTCCACCCCCTGCCGTTCCTTCTCCTTCAGCGCGAGCAGCATGCGCTCCGGGGTGATCGGCAGTGCGGTGAAGCGGACTCCGGTCGCGTCGTAGACGGCGTTCGCGATGGCCGCCGGCACCGGGCCCGCCCCGGACTCGCCGGCTCCCTTCTGCCCGCCGGGAATCGTCAGCGACGGTGCGGGGATCTCATAGATCTTGGTGAGTTCCGGCAGCTCGGTCGCGTACGGCGCCTGGTAGTCCTTGAAGCTCGCGCTGAGCAGGTGCCCGTCCTCGTCGTAGACGTAGTCCTCGCCGAGTGCCATGCCGATGCCCATCAAGAACCCGCCCTGGTGCTGCCCCTCGACCACGAGCGGGTTGATGACGACGCCGGTATCGTGCGCCATGGCGTAGTCGACGACGGTGACCCGGCCGGTGTCGGGATCGACGCGCACGTGGGCGGCGTGTGCGGCGGAGGAGTACGTCACGCTGAGGTTGCCCGATCCGTCGGGTGCCTCCCGCTCGGTGGGGGTGTCATAGGTCGCGACCGACTCCAGTGTCGGCTCGAAACCGGGCGGCAGCTGGTGCGTGCGGTACGCCGCGTAGCTCGCGAGGTTCTCCAGGTACAGCCCGGAATCGGGGAGGCCGCGGACGTACACGCGGTCGTTGCCGGTCTCCAGGTCCTCCGGCGATGCCTCCAGCACGTGGGCGGCGATGGTGACCACCTTTTCGCGCAGGCGCTCCGCCGCCTGACGGCAGGCCGTGCCAAGCACCGCCGCGGCGCGGCTGGCGAACGTGCCCAGCCCGAACGGCGACGTCGCGCTGTCCGGCTGCGCGAGGTTGACCTTCTCGAAGCCGACGCCCAGGACGTCGCCGACCACCTGGGCGAGGAACGTCGCATGACTCTGACCGTGCGACACGTCGCTGGAGAAGATCGTCACCGTGCCGTCGGTCTCCAGCCGGAGCCGGACCGCGGACAGGTCGGTGTCGAAGGAGGGGTGCCGGCAGCTGGTGTACTTCATCGACACCCCGAGACCCACGCCCTCGTAGGGGACCCGCTCCGCGCGCTTGCGCTCCCAGTCGATGGCCTCGCCGCACTTGTGCAGGCAGTCGTAGATCGACGTGCTGTCGATCACCTGGCCCATCGGTGTGCGGTAGGGGAATGTCTCGGGACGCACGACGTTGCGGGCTCGCAGTTCCAGGGGGTCGATGCCCAGCTGTTCGGCCGCGACGTCGACCAGTTGTTCCTTGGCGAAAATCATCTGCGGGATCCCGAAGCCCCGCAACGGGCCGGCGGGCGCGGTGTTGGTGTGGACGATGTCGGCGTCCACGTGCACGTTGGGGATCGGGTACGGCAGCATGCCGACGTTCGTGCCGATGTGGATCACCTGGTTGCCCCACAGGGACATCGCGCCGCAGTTGTGGACCACGTAGTCGCGGTAGCCGGTGATCCGGCCGTCCCGCTTGAGGAACAGCTCGGCGTAGCGCACCTGCCCCGTCCGGCAGGTGCCCGCGCGGAAGATCTCGCCTCGGCCGAGCACGAGGTGCACGGGACGGCCGAGCTGCATCGACAGCACCGATGCGATCACCTCGTGGGCGAACATCTGCGCCTTCGACCCGAAGCCGGCACCCACATCGGGGACGATCACGCGCACGCGGTTGCGCGGGATCTGCAGCGTGTCCGCGAGGATGTCACGCACCATGAAGATCGACTGCGTGGACGAGTAGATGGTGAGGTTCCCGGTGAAGGAGTCGTAGCTCGCGACGCACCCGTGCGGGTCGAGCGCCGCACCGGCCTGCCGGTTGGAGGTGAAGCGCTGCCGCACCACCAGGTCCGCCCCACGCTCGGTCTCCTCGATGTCGCCCACGCGGACGCGGTAGCGGTCGAAGATGTTGCCGTCCCCGAACTCATAGCTGATGCCCTCCTGGATGACGGGCGCGTCGGGGGAGATCGCCTTCTCGGGGTCGACAAGGACCGGGAGCTGGTCGTAGTCGACCTCGATCACCTCCAGCGCGTCGAGCGCCTGGTACTTCGTGTCCGCGACGACCGCGGCGATCTCCTGGCCCTCGTACATGATCTTGTCGGTGGCGAAGGGGAAGTGGTCGCCCACGAGCAGGTCCTGCATCATGTCGCCCCACGGCTTGACCTTTCCCAGGAGGTCCTGGCCGCACAGGGCCGCGTGGACGCCGGGCTGCTGCAGTGCCTTGGAGGTGTCCACCCGGTTCAACCGTGCGTGTGCGGTGGAGCTGCGCAGGATCTTGGCATAGAGCATGCCGGGGAGCCGGATGTCGTCGATGAACCGCGCGGTCCCGGTCAGCAGCGCGAGGTCCTCCTTGCGGGGCATCGACTGCCCCACCAGCTTCCGGGCCGCCGGGGGGTTTGTCTGCCGCCGGGTCCGCGGCAACGTCTCAGTCATCTAGGCCTCTCCTGGTCGCCTTCATGACGCGCGGGCTGCGCTCTTGGGAACCGACCGTCGCCGTCGGTCGGGCAGGTGTCCCGGTCACCAGGTCAAGAACGAAATGGCGGCGAGCATGCGGCGTCGTTCGGTCTCGTTGCCCCGGATCTTGATACGTCCGGCGATGGATTCGATGGCCGCCGTCGTCTCGTCGTAGTAGATGCGCTGCATCGTGTCCGAGAGCATGGTCGCGAGGATTCGAGGCCGCTCGGGAAGTCCTTCGGTGACGCTGAGGACGGTCCCCCCGTCGATCAGGATCGTGAAGTCCTCTTTCACGTCGGGCATCCGCACCACGAGCGGCCAGTCACGCCAGTTCTTCACGGCTTTGACGGTTTCCTTGTTCGGGTTCCACTTGCGCATGTAGTACTCGTCGAGGATGTCCCTGAGGTACCCCTTCGTGACGGCGTCCGGCCGGGGAATGTACTCATAGTCCGCCTGCCCGGGGACTTCGGTCTGTTCCGACATCGCGCTGACCTCGCTTCCACCGTGTTCGCTACCGCACTCTTTGCCCTGATCCGTTTTTGCTACCTGGCACCTATGGGCACATGACGGGCCGCCTTGTTGAGCTGCCGATCCACCCAGGGGACCTTGGTCGCCAGCTCGAGGACCTGGCTCCGGCGGTGGGAGAACCGCTCGGGCCACGCACTGGCGACTTTTCCGTACAGATCGGTCCACCGTTGGACGTGGTCGGTGAGCGGACGCTCCTTGCGCTCCCACCGCTGCAAGGCTCGCGGCACGTCGTGCGTGCCGTCCAGGTAGACGGCGAGCGAGAGCGCGTTCTGGAAGGTCAGGTTGGCGCCCTGTCCGAGGTTCGGCGGCTGGGCGTGCGCGGCGTCGCCCACGATCACCGTCCGGCCGCGGGACCAGGCGCGGCAGGTCACCCTCATCGCCCGGTCCCATCGGCCGACCTCGTCGATGCGCCCGATGATGCCGGCCAGGTGGGGGAAGGTCTCGAGCCAGCTCTCGGTGTCCACAGGGACCCGGCGGCCGGCCTCGTCGTCGACGTTGCAGCACAGGCAAACGTAGTTGAGGTCGTCGGTGCAGGGGTCGTAGAGCAGCCGACGCGAGCCGTTCCAATACTCGGTGATCTCCGTCGGCGGGTCCTCCTCCCGCCGCGGGATGAGCAACCGGGTGTATCCCTCGTCGAGGTAGTCCACCCGTTGGGTCAGGAGAAGAGACTCCCGGACCCGGGAGAACGCGCCGTCGGCGGCCACGACCAGATCGGCCGTGTGTACCGTGCCCTTCTCATCCTGGAGTTCACCGCGCGGCGTGGCCGCGACGACCGGGGAACTGGTGACGATGTCGACTCCGACCTGTGCGGCACGGGCGACGAGGGCGTCGTAGAGGTCAGCGCGCGGCGGGAGCATCATTCGGTCCCGCGAGCCGAACTGGCGCTGCATGAGCGCCTTGCCATGCTGGTCGCGGACGACCAGTGTCTCGATCCTGCGGGCCCGCTTGGTGGCCGTCTCCTCGACGCCGAGGGCGGCGAGGGCGCGCAGGCCGTTCTCCCAGAGCCAGATCCCCGCGCCGAACATGCGCAGTTCGGGTGCGCGCTCGTGGATGCGCACGCTCCAGCCCCGTTGGGCGAGGGCGACGCCGACCGCCAGACCCCCGAGTCCCGCGCCCGCGATCTCCGCGTGCATTGCCTTGGCCTTGCCCACCGGCTGCCTGCCTCTCTGATTGATCGCTTCTGGTCGGTCGCTCGGCGGCCGCGCCGTGCGACCTGGAGCCGAAACCATGGGCCGCGCGCCGGCCGCCATGGCGCCTACAACCGGGACGCGCTGGTCCGCCTGCGCAGCACCTGGGCCCGGTAGAAGCTGCCGCGCTTGGTGCGCGGCACCACGAACTTGTCGTAGAGCGCCACCGCGACGACCAGGACCGCCCAGCTGGCCGCGGCCTTCCAGTTGAGGGTGACGATGCCGACCGTGATCAAGCCCGTGTAGATGAGCAGGAAGATGGCCACCGGCAGCCCGTACTTGACGGCCAGGGGCCGCTCAAGGTCCTTCCGCGCCCGCATGCGCAGGAAGAAGAGCGCCATCATGAAGTAGAGGGTCACCGACCAGGTCGACAGGGCGGCCTGGACGAACGTGAAGTTGCGCCAGTAGACGCCAACCAGCGTGAAGATCGCCAGCAAGACGATGGCTACCCACGGCACCGAGCGCGATGAGTACCGGCCCAGCACGCGGGGCAGCGCGCCCTGCTGCGCATACAGTGCGACGATCTTGCCCATGGCCATGAAGAAGACGCTCAGGGTCGTGTACGTGGCGATCAGCATGGTGATGAGCGCGAGGTAGAACAGCGGGTTGTGGGTGTGCTCACCGAACTTCCGCTGGATCACGCCCACGGTGGGCACCGGCAGCGCGACCAGGGCCGCCAGCGGCGCACTGGAGAGGATCCCCAGCGCCAGCGGCATCTGCCGGCCCCACAGCTGCCAGGCTGCGGTGAGCAGACCGACGTCGCGGGACCGGACGAAATCGCGCCACTCGTCGACGAGGACCTGCTGGACCTCCAGGATGCCGGCCATGATGCCGAGCCACAGGCCCGAGACGGTGAACGGGGTCAGCCAGTTGATCGGGGAAGGGGACTCCCAGTTCGCCGACCAGGTTCCGCTGCTCGCGACGAGCCACCATATGCCGACAGCGAGGACGATGTCGCCGATCAGCGTGCAGATGACAAGGGCGGCCTGGACCTTGCCGGTGATCTGGCGGCCGAGGAGGTTGAGCGCCACCACCGGGATGATGACCGCGTAGGGCCAGATCCAGGTCGGCACGCTCGGGAAGAGCAGACTGAACAACCCCTGGGCGACGATCAGCTCGAGCCACATGAACGCGCCGTACACCGGGGCGTAGAGGATGAAATACGACGTCCCCAGCGAGAACAGCCCCGCTTCCCGGCCGTATGACTGGATCGACCCCGGCTCCGGGACCGCCGTGATCATCTCGCGGTAGAGCCACCATGTGCCGTTGATCACCAGGGCGCCGCCGAAGAAACCGATCAACGTCCATTTGATGCCGTAGGAGCTCGCGATGTAGATGATCCAGGCCCAACCGGCCGTGAAGAGCATCTCGCCGGTGCCCATCGCCGACACATCGAACCAGTTCAGAGGCTTTTCGTCGACGAGCTGGAGATCGTCGAAGTCCGCGTCGAGGTTTTCGTCTCGTGTGGTCATGCTGCAAACTCCGGTTGCTCAAGAACGGTCAAAGGAGTCTCGCCGTCTCGGGCGGCACTGAGCCGGCCGTGGAGTCCGTCAGCCCTGCCGCGCCGCTTTCTCCCGGCGTTTCACGTCGGCGACGAGGTCCTTGGCGTCGCTGCCATACGTGGTGGACGGTTCGCCGGCGCCGACCTCGGCGGGTTCGGCGGGTTCGCCGTAGACGAGTTCGTAGGTGAGGTCGGTGACCGAATAGGCCTGGCCGCGGTCGTGCGGCCAGCGGCGGTCGACGGCTTCCTCGTCGAACACGACGCGGCGGCCGTCCTTCACCACCGTCTCGATGCGCCGCTTGTCCTGCAGGACGCGGATATCCTTCACCGGGTCGCCGTTGACGACGATGATGTCGGCGAGCATGCCCTTGGCGATCACGCCGACCTTGCCGTCGAGGTTGAGCATGAGGGCACCGTGCTGGGTTCCGGCCTGGATCGCTTCGAGCGGCGAGAGCCCGGCGTAGGTCATGAGCAGCTCCAGTTCCCGAGCGTGCCATTCGCCGTAGAGCGTGACCGAGAAGCCGCTGTCCGTGCCGAGCGCGAATTTGACGCCCGCGTCGTGGGCGCGGTGCAGGGTCTCGGCGGTCTTGTCCAGCATGCGTGCCATGCCGTCGTGCAGCGGGCCGGGCGTCCCGACCAGGCCGCCCCAGTCAGCGACGTTGGCCAGCAGCAACAGGGTCGGCACCAGGGGGATCCCGGACTGGGCGAGGTGCTCGATCGTCGCGTCGGTCATCACGTTGCCGTGCATGATCCAGTCGATGCCTGCCTGTACGGCGGCATCGACCTCGGCGGAGCCGCGCGCGTGGATGGTGATCTGGCGGCCCAGCTGGTGGGCGAGATCCGCGAGCGCCTTCATCTCGTCGGTGGTGAACGCCTGGTGCTCGCCCATGGGGCTGTCGGCGAGCTTGATCAGGTCGACCCCGTTCTTCACCTGGTGTCGGATCTCGCTGACCATGTCGGGCAAGGTGTTGGCCAGGACGCCGATGGACCCCTCCGGGACCCCGACCGAGTCCGGGTACCAGTCCGTGAGGCTGTTGCTCGTGCTGATGTAGCGTCCCGCGGACGTCATGCGCGGGCCGACTACGATGCCGTCGCGGATGGCCTCGCGTAGCCCGACCCCGATGTAGTAGCTGCCGCCGGGCTGGGAGATGCCGGTGACGCCGGCGCGCAGCACTTTCTGCGCGTTCCACGCGGCCTTGAGGGTGCGGAGCTCCGGACTCGTGTAGAGGTCGATCTCCTCCTCGGTCCGGCTTTCGCCGTAGGTCATGTGGCAGTGCGCGTCGATGAGGCCCGGCATCACGGTCTTGCCGGCCGCGTCGATTTCGTCGAGCGCCTCACCGTGCGGTACTGCGTCACGCCCGACGTGCGGCCCCACGTCGTAGATCTGCTGATCCTTGACGAGAACGGACGTGTTGGCCGACAGGGGGGCACCGGTCCCGTCGATGACATTGCCGTTCTTGATGAGTAGCCAGGATGACGTCATCGTGGGTCACCTTCTGCTCGCTGGAAGTCGTGGCTGCCTCGGTCGCTTCACGTTGGGCGCATCATGTCGGCGAGGCGTGAACGACGCCGAAATGGCTGGGTTCAGGAGCGTAGGTCGCGCAACAGGTGAACCGTTGTCGGGGCGGGTTGTGCCCCCAACTCCGCCAGTGCCTGTTCGCAAGCACGGTAGGCGGCGATCACTCTGTCCTGATCACCGACGGCATGAGCTATGCGCATCTCGAGCCGCCAGGCGGACTCGCGGAAGGGATCCGCCCGCAGCACCTCGGCCACCAGGCGCGCCGACTGCCGGCAGCGGCCGCCGGCGAACGCCACCTCCGCGGCCTCATAGCGCGCGTCGTGGACGGCTGTCACGAGCCATTGCCGCCGCTCCTCGGCCCATGCGGAGCGGACGCCCGGCAGGTACTCTCCACGGTCGGCGATCTCCAGCGCCTCCAGCAACGTGTGCAGCCGGTCCTCGCCGCGCATGCTCGCCGCTTGCTTCAACAAACCCGCGAAACGCTCGGATTCGGTGGTGACACGGACCCGCCGGCTCAGCCGTACGCGGCCGGCGCCCGCCTCCGTTTCAAGGACGTCGGGCACGGCCTTGCGCAGCCGTAGGATGGCCTGCCGCAGGTAGGAGCCCGCCGACTCGTCGCTTCGGCCTTCGAAGAGCGTCTCCAGGAGCTCTAGCTTCGGGACCTCCTGCCGCGCCTGATTGGCGAGGAACGCCAGCAGCTCGTAACTCTTCTTCAGCCGTGGCCGCACCTCCGCGCCGTTGACCACGATGGCGATCCGGCCGAACTCCACCACATGGACGGACGCCGAGACGACGTCTCCGAGTTGGACACCGCGGATCATGAGAGCACGCCCGAGGTCGTGCCACGGTGAGTCGCTGGTGCGCTCCAGATCCAGCCTGCGGGACAGCACGGCGGGAAACTCCGCGAGAGCCTCGAGCAGGATGTGATTGGAGCCCTGCTGTTCGGCCGCGACCAGTGCGAGACTCACCGCGCGGTCCGCCGCGTCCTCGTCGCCGACTCGCCACGCCGCCTCCGCCAGGTACACCGCGGCGGCGGGGAGCCGCTGGATCCGCTCGGCCCGCCGCATGCTCTGGACCGCCTTGTCGAGACACTCGCGCGCACTACGATCTTCGTCTCCCATGAGTAGGGCCAGTCCGAGCAAGGTGTTCATGTGCTCGGCGATGAACGCGTAGCTCCGACCGACCGGATCTTGGCGCACCTGCTCCAGTACCCGCCGAGCCGCGTTCGGATCGGCGTGCAACCGCAGCTCGAGTTCGGCCTCCGTCAACAGGCTGAACATCTTGAACATCTCGGACCCGCTCGCCGCGATGCGCTCCTGACCCGCGCGCAGCAGCCGCCACGCCTCCGCCGGCTCGCCGAGTTCGCTCATCAGCTTGGGGCCGAGCACCGAGGAGAGCCAGACGCCCTGGTCGCGTGAACCTTCGAGGCGCTGGTACAGCTCGAAAGCCTGCTCGATGTGCCCGGTCGCGAGCAGTGCGCCGATGCGCCAGGGTTCGGCAGCCTTGGCGGCCCAGGGTGAGACCAGGGGGTCTGTGAGCAGGGCGAGGCGACCGCGGTCGTAGTGCGTCCGCATGATCAACGCGTCGAGCGGCCCCCCGCTCAGCGAGCCGGCCGACGCGTTCCAGCCCGCTGTCGTATTGTCGACGACGCTCATGGCGTAGCGCACGGCATCGGGTTCGTCACCGGCCGGGGCGTTGCCGAGTACCGCCTTGATGTCGTCGAGCCGCCCGGCATGGAGATAGCACCAGGCCATCAGGCCGGCGGCCCGGCTCGACGTCCTGGCGAGCTCCTCCCGCCGACCGACCGCGGCAAGCTGATCGGCCAGCGCCGTTCCCCTGTCGTAGTCCTCACGCGCCACGGCGATCATCAGCTCCGCGGCAACCAGGCCGATCTGGTCCTCCCGCCGGACGAGTGCGAGCCGCTCCAGCCAACGCTCGGCGATCTGGATGTCCGTACGTTCGATCACGCGGTCGAGGACGCGTTCCACGATTTCCATCGCCTCTTCGAGTGATCCCGCCGTGAGGAACTCCTCGACCGCCTCCTCGTAGTGATGCTGGCCCACAAGCAGCCGCGCGTGGGCTCGGTGCAGTTCGCGACGGCCCCCCTCCCCGCGACGCTCGAGGAGTTCGAGCAGGTAGTCACGGAAACGCGGGTGACAGCGCATCGTCTTGCCATCGCGGTCCCAGCCCACCGGCAGCCGGCGGGCGCGCAGCGCGTGGAGCCGGGCCGCCGCGTCGGAGATACCGAGCGCTTCGGCACCGCTGCGTGTCACTTCGTCAAGAACCGCCGTCGAGATCAGAAAGTCCCGCTCGACCGGCTCCAGCTGGCCGAGGATCTGCGTGGCCAGATAGCCGTGGAGCGGATCGGCTTCTCCGCCTATTCCGATCACGTGGTCAGCGGACCGCCACGCCTCGAACAGCACGCCGGTCACCCAGCCGCCGGTCTCCACGATGGCCTCGACCGGGTCGACTTCGGACTTACCGACCAACGCGAGCGCATCCGCGGCCTCCTCCACGGTGAAGGCGAGATCGTCCTCGCCGACCGCCGCCACCCAGGCCAGGAAGGACGTCGGCCCGGCGGCGCTGAACGGCAGCTCCGAACGGCTCACGATGACCAGGCGCGCCGATGGGGGCAGATAGCGGGCGAACGACACGGCAACCGCGAGCGCCTCCGGCTCCTGGGCCAGCTGCTCCATGTCGTCGAGCACCAGAAGTACTTGACGATCCCCAACCGCCTCCGCGAGCATCCCCGCCACCTCGGCGTGCGGGAGATGAAGGGCGAGGGCAGCGCCGGCCATCCCCTCGACCGACGGCACGCAGGTGGCCAGTGCCGCTTCCAGATAGGTCAGGAGCCGGCCGGTGGCCACGTCGGTAGCGTCCACGCTGAGCCAGGCCAGATGCCGGTTCAGCCGCCTTGCCGCCTGGAGCACTGCCGTCGTCTTCCCGGCGCCGGCCGAGGCATAGACGCATACGACCCGGTGCTGCTCGATGAGCCGGGCCAGCAACGATTCGACGCGGGGACGTCCCAGGACCACCGAGGGCAGTGGCGCGGGCGAGATCTTGCGCTGGATGACGCGGGTCAACCCGCTGTCCGGTGCCGCGGGTGGCTCCGCAGCCCCATCGAGATCCGCCCTCCCGTCACGGAAGCCGGGTGCGTCCCTACCCGACGCGGCCCCATCGGCAGATCGAGCGGTCGCGTCTTTCTTCACCATGCCACCTGGCCGCGCTCCCTCACACCACGTATCACGCGCACGACCGACAGCTGCGGTTACGTGCGCACCGTACCCGCCGGTGTCCGCCGGGGAAAGCCCGCTGCCACTGGATCGTCCGGCCGGGCGGCACCGGCTCCGAGGTAGGCGACGGGGCGTGAAGAGGGAGTATCTGATCCGTACCGGTGAAGGAGGCGGCGCCCGGATTCGCGGGACGCAGCACCCGTTCAGCATTCGGTCCTGACATGGAAGTTTTGTACGCACCCATTGCATACCACGTCAAGAGCCGTTTCTGCGTACCAAGGCCCGAGGTGAGGCGCGAGCCGCACGCAGTGGGCTGTTCTCCGCGGTTCGGCCGAGGCAGTGGGCGAGGCCTGACGCGTCGCCGCTGAGGCGCCCCTGTTTTCGCCCACCGGCGACCAAGCGCCACCGCGGAACCGACACGGCAACGAGCGTCCGGGCGGATTTCGGCAATGCTCACGGCGGCCGGGCATGGTGCTCTCAAACTACGCGGGCCGTTGGTGGACGCGGAGTTCGAGATCGTACGGAACCGTACGCGAGCAGCAACAGTGAGGAAACAACATGCCGACCGTGAGCTGCGGTGACGTCGAGGTCTTCTACGAGGAATCCGGGACCGGACAGCCGATCATCTGGATCCCGGGGACCGGCCTTCTCGGGTCGACATGGGAACGGCATCAGGTGTCGAGGTTCGCGGCTCGCTACCGGTGCCTGACGCTGGACCTGCGCGGCAGCGGACGGACGCAAGGCGGTGGCACCAGCTTCACCGTGGCCGACATGGCCGATGACGTCGCCGGACTCATGGACATGCTGGGCATCGCCTCGGCACACGTCGCCGGCCTCAGCCTGGGATCGGCGGTCGTCCAGGAACTGGCGCTGCGCCGACCCGACCTCGTACGCAGCGCGGTCCTGGTAGCGACATGGTCCTCGACGGAGCACGAGCATCACATCCGCCGCCACTTCGCATCCCGGCTCTACGCTCTTGAACACGGCCCGCTCGACGTGTTCGGACAGTTCGCCTTCTGGATGTCGGCGCCGAGCGTGATCGACCACGAACCCGATCTGCAGCGAGACGTCGAGCGGGAACTCGCCGCGCACACCTCCAAGCGGGTCGATGGAATGGCCGGTCACTTCCAGGCCGACCTGTCCCACGAGACCCGCGACCGCCTGGGCGCCATCACCTGCCCCACCCTCGTTCTCCACGGCACGGAGGACCTCATTACGTTGCCCTGGTACAACGAGCAGGTCGCGAAGCTGATCCCCCATGCGGTCGGCAGAAGCATTCCGCGCGCGGGTCATCTCGTCTGGCTGGAGCGACCCCAGGAGCTGAACGACCACATCGAAGAGTTCCTCGCCTCCGCATGACCCGTTGATGGGAGCCGGCCCCGCTGCACCGGCGCCCGACCCCGACCCCGACGTAAGGTGCATGTCACAGAACCGCTGAGGAGATCACTGGTGCGAATCGCGAACGTTTCTGGCCGTCTCACGCTGCTAACGGACGCCGGAGGCATCGACGTCGAGCGCGGCAGCGAAGGCGGCTTCGCGGCCGACACGGCGGCGATCTACGAACGGTGGGCCGAGTTCCGCACCTGGGCGGACGGGCAGCCGACCGACGCCGGCACTCCCGTCGCCGACGAGCAACTGGGCGCGCCGTCTCCCGCACCGCGGCAGGTGTTCGCGATCGGGCTCAACTACGCCGACCACTCGGCCGAATCCGGCTTCGCCGTACCGGACACGACGCCACCGACGTTCACGAAGTTCCCAACGTGCATCACCGGCCCATACACCGACCTGGTCCTGCCGGAGGGCGACGTCGACTGGGAGGTCGAACTCGTCGCGGTCATCGGCGTGCGTGCCGAGCGGGTGCCGGCCGCAAAGGCGTGGGACCACATCGCCGGGCTGACCGTGGGGCAGGACTTCTCCGAACGCGTGATCCAGCTCGCCGGGCCGGCCCCGCAGTTCTCGCTGGGCAAGTCCTACCCGGGCTTCGGCCCCACGGGCCCGTGGCTGGTCACACCGGACGAGTTCGACAACCGAGACGACCTGACACTGACGTGCTCGGTCAACGACGAGGTGGTCCAGCACGGCCGTACCACCCAGATGATCTTCCCTATGTCCGAGCTGATCGAGCGACTGTCCGCGGTCTGCCCACTCCTGCCCGGTGACGTGATCTTCACCGGTACCCCGGCCGGCGTGGGCATGGGACGCGAGCCCCAGCGGTTCCTCAACGTCGGCGACGTCGTGGTCACCGAGATCAGCGGCATCGGCACGCTGCGGACCCGGTGCGTCGCAGGAAGTCGCTAGGCGGGAGTCGTCAGCGGTTTCACCGGAAGGCCCGAGCATCATAGAATCCCATTCTAAAAATTCGTTTTTCAGATGTTCGGCTGTCAGGAGGCGGCGGTGGGCGAACTGAAAGTCACCTGTGATCCCGCGGAGGTCGGCTTCGACGCCGACCGGCTGCGCCGTATGGACACCCATTTCGCGTCCTACGTCGATGACGGGAGACTGCCCGGCTGGCTGGCACTGGTAAGCCGGCGCGGTGAGATCGCGCACCTGTCGACGTACGGCGCACGCGACATCGCGTCCGGGGCACCGGTCGAGACCGACACCCTGTTCCGGATCTATTCGATGTCAAAGCCGATCACCTCGGTCGCTGCGATGATGCTCTACGAGGAGGGTGCACTCGAGCTGACCGACCCGATCAGCCGCTTCATCCCGTCGTTCAGCGAAATGCGGGTCTATGAGAAGGGCCCGTCGGTCAAGCCGGTCACCCGCCCGGCGGCCGAGCCGGTCCGGGTTTGGCACCTCCTCACGCACACCTCCGGCCTGGTCTACGGTTTCCAGCACGTCAGTGTCGTCGACGAGATCTACCGCAACGCCGGGTTCGATCGCGGCATGCCGCACGATCTCGACCTGGCCCAGGTCGTCGACCGCTTCGCCGACCTGCCCCTGCTCTTCGAACCCGGCTCACAGTGGAACTACTCCGTCGCCACCGATGTACTCGGCCGGGTGGTCGAGGCGGCGTCAGGGCAGTCGCTGGACCAGTTCTTCGCCGAGCGGATCTTCGGCCCGCTGGGGATGACCGACACCGGTTTCTCCATCGACGCGGGCAAAGCCGACCGTATGGCCTCGTTGTACACCGCGGACCCGAACGGGCACGCCGTTCCGGTCGACACGGGCGACACTGCCCTCCGGCAGCCGAAGGCACTGTCCGGCGGTGGCGGCCTGATATCCAGCGCCAGCGACTACCACCGATTCACCCAGATGCTGCTGCGCGGCGGCGCGCTCGACGGCGTCCGCCTGCTCGGCTCGCGCACGGTCGCCTATATGACACGCAACCACCTGCCCGGCGGTGCCGACCTGGAGGAGTTCGGCCGCCCGGTGTTCGCCGAGGTCTCCTACGCCGGCGTCGGCTTCGGGCTCGGCTTCGCGGTGGTGCAAGACTCCGCGAAGGGAAAGACCATGGCGTCCGAAGGTGAGTTCAACTGGGGCGGCGCGGCGAGTACGACGTTCTGGGTGGATCCGGCCGAGCAGGTGACGGTCGTCTTCCTCACACAGCTCATCCCGTCGAACACCCATCCGATCCGCCCACAGTTGCGGCAGTTGATCTACCAGGCGCTCGTCGACTGATACGCCAGTGTGTACGGCTGGCACGCCCGGGCGTAGAACATCTTGAGCTGACCCAGACGGACGATGAGAGCCCCCAGCGGGGGGCGCGGACCGGGGGAGTGGTGAGAGCCCGAAGCACTCCATCCTGCTTGCCAGGTAGGCGTCGACCAGGTGTTCGAGTGGCTGTTCGATCGGCGGACTCCGGGTCTTGCCGCCTTTGCCGGTTGTCTGGACGCGGCGATCGCCGAGGAAGCCGCCGAAGGAGCCGAGGGTGAGGCCGAGCAACTCAGCGGAGCGCATTCGGTGACGAGTGACGAGGGGGAGTGGATAGAGCGACGAGATCGCGTTCCACCCATGGGTTGCGGGCCTTGCGTGCTCCGGCTGCGATTTGTTCCACGAGTGTCTCGGCTGTCGAGCCGTCGCCGAGGAAGGGCTTGGGTACCTTCGCCTCGACGAACCACCACCCGGTGACAGGCGCATCGCGTCCTCGGCCACGGCGACCCGCCGGCGCACGACCAAGCCCTTCCTTGATGCACCGGACGCGGCATCAGACCTTTACTTAACATAATGGAGCTTATCGAGCATCTCGGGAGAGGGGTCTGGAGGGCCGGCCCGGTGCTCCAGATGACCTGTTACGGGTCCGCGACCAAGGACAGATGCCGGCGATCGGACTGCGATGAGCGCCCGCCGATGGCGAGTTCTGCTTACAGCTCCACAAGGCGGCCATAAGCGCCTATGGCACGGAATGGAGATCCGGTGCTCGACGATGACCGGCGAGTTTTCCGTCCGAAGACCGCGTATCGGCGGACACGAGCGCATCGATCCGGCGCGAGTGAGGTCTTCCATCCCGGCGTGCTCCGATCTGGCATGGCTACTGTCCTCGACATCCGACTCCTCGGCGCCGAAATCAGCCATACCGGACAGAATGAGGTCTATCTACCGGTTGCCTCTACAAGCGTTGTATCTGCCCTGTTCAGACTGCTGATGAGATCACTGGAACAAGGCATCGTTCCTTCGAGTGATCTCATGCGAGTGAGAAGTCCGCCCTGTCGACTGCATCAAGGGGCACCCCTCTGGATGGCCTCGTTCTGCAAGGTGCGTCTCGCCTGAGGGCATCGGGAGGGGGTGAACAAGCAGAAGCTTAAGGCGACACCTGAGCGGATCGATGCGATCCTGAAGGGCCTCGCAGGGCTACGCAGTGGGAGTTGGCAGGCGCGCGCCTGGAAGACCATCCTCAAGCGCGGTGAGATTCATCCACCGCGCGCGTGGATGCCCAACTCGCGATGTGGCGCCGTCACCTGCTGAAGTTCGCTGAGATCAGTTCCACTGTGATGGGAACTGCGGAGAACTAGGTGTAGGAGATTTTCGCCGAGCCGGAGCTGGGCGAGACCGCTGTAGGTCAGCCTCCGTCATCGGCGGATTCACGGCATCGGCCTTCACACCCCTGGCTGGAGGCAATGGTCAGCAGCCGGGGGGAACGGCGGCCGTGCTCGATGTCGATGAGCGTGCGCGGACAGGCCCGAGGCCTCGGCGAGAGCGTCGAGGCGCACGTTGGCCTGCTCAGAAACGTCGCGGACGGCGAAGCCAAGGCTTGCGGCCGCGGGTCGGAAGCGTGTGCGTGAACCGAGCCCAGCCAGCGGCCCGACTTCGCCTCTGCCTAGATGTCGGGCCGTTAAAGGAGGCGTGCGTTCGACGCCGGGCCGATCAGGGTCGCGGGGTCGACCTTCAGTCCCTTGGCGACGGTCAAGATGGTGAGCAGGGACGGGTTACGTCGGCCATGCTCGATGCCGATCAGCATGCGGGCGGACAGCCCGGAGGCCTCGGCGAGAGCGTCAAGGGACATGCTGGCGCGCTCCCGTGCGTCGCGGACGGCGAAGCCGAAGGCTTGCAGTCGCGGGTCGGGAGCGTGAGCGGGCACGCGTCGATGCCAGCAGCCCCGCGATCACTAGCGCCATGAACGATAGTTCACTATCTGCAGGTCAGTGCACCCATGATGGGTCAAAGTCGGGATGTTGCGGCCATGCGGCGGCCAGGTCGGCGGCTTCGACGGCGAGAGTCGCGGCGACCAGCTCCCAAGCCTGCTCCAGGCCTTGCGGCGGGCGCGCGCCGTGCATGACGGCGCTGCGGTAGCGATCCAAGAGCCCGCCAGATGCCACAAGCCGGTCGGCGATGACCAACTGCCCGGCCCCCTGCCGGGGGAGGACCTGGAGCCGGGTGCGGACAAACGCGATGACCGCCGCCGCCTCGCCGCCGGTCGGTGCAGGCCGGGTCTGCGGCTGATACCGGCGCGGCAGACCGAAGCCGACCACCGACGGCGTCTGCCGAATGCTCTGGCGGTAAGCACGCTGGTTGATGTCGACGGGTTCGTTCACGAGGTGGCCTTGTTCGTGGGGTCGGTGAACAGCATCCAGGTGATGAGCCGGATGCGATCCTCGGCAGCGCATTGAGGGATGCCATGCTCGGTGGCGATGGCCGCGCGCGCCCGGTCAAGCAGCGCCCAGAACATCTTCAGGTCGCATTGGCGCATCGGCTGGTATCCGCACGCCGGGGTCGCGGGCTGCCAGGCCTCGACCTGTCGTGTCCATGGTGTCGGGTCGACGCGGGCATGACGCAGGCAGGTGTCCTGGGTCAGCACCGTGGCGCCGGAACGCGCAGCGCGTTGCCGAGCCAGGCCGTCATCCACCCGTGGTCACGGACTGGCGCAGGTACGGCCGGGTAAGTGACGACCGGCACGTCCCAGGTGCGCAGGAGGCTGGTGTAGGTCTTGCACGGCGAGCCGGGGAAAAGCTCGTCGGCCGCTCCGACGGTCTCGGCCGCGATCTCGGCTTTGCGGGTCAAGATGTCCATGATGCCGAGCACGAGTTCCAGTCCCGTGTCGGGCAGGATCGTCCAGCAGGTCACCATCGCGTGGGTGCTGCCAACCCGGTTCAGTCGCCCGGCACGCTGGCCGTGTCGCGGCCACCGTCGCTTGGTCGGGATGCGGCTGCATGAAGACGCAGGTCGGCTCAGTCAGGACGAACGATCGTTCTGTAACCCTAGTCGTGGTCCAGCCGCGTGGGCAGGAATGCGAACGCGCACTGCATCCTCCCGGTCGCCGCGGACACCCGACGCCTATCCGCCGGCCCCGAGTTCGAGGATGACCTTGCCTAGTAGTCCGCCCCGGCGGACAAGCTCGAGCGCGTCGGCGGCGTGCTCCAGCGGGAAGCGCGCGGCGATGAGCAGCCGGACTTCGTCAGCGATGTGGAGCTCGAAGAGGCGCTGCTGCACCTCGCGCATCGTGGCGGGTGCGGGAGAAGGGGATTCTGCGTAAGGTCGCGGCCTTCTTTTCACCCGTGTTCCACCGGCTGTCCGCTCTAGAGATCTTTAATGGCTGGGGTTATGGCGGTGCGAGGTCGAGATCGGTCTTGGCGATGAACCCCTCGATGAGGCCGGTCCTGTACTGCATCCGTTTGAGTCGGGTCTTGATCAGTGAGGTCAGC
>JAOPYL010000100.1 GCA_025964625.1 Actinoallomurus sp.
GCCATCGCGCACGCCGCCTGGGACGAACTGCGGGCGGCCGCGCTCGACCACGGCCTGCCCTGGCGTCCGAGCGACAGCCCGCGGGCCACGGCCCGCCGCCTGACCGACGTCCTCAGCCTGAATGACACGGCCGCGCGGGCGCTGACCCGGCTCGCGCATGCGGAGGAACGTGCCCGGTACGCCCGTGCGCCCGGGCCCGCCACCACGCTGCGGGACGATGTGCGCGTGGTGGTGGGGGCGCTGGTGACGTCGGCGACGCGGGGTGTCCGGTGGCGGGCCCGGCTGGTGCCGCCGTCCGCGATCGCGGCCCTGCGCCGGGCGGGCAGCCGGGCGCTCGACCTCTTCTACTGGCTGGATGTGGCCAGAATCCGCCGCAGGCGCGCCTGACCGGGCGTGCCCGCCGGCTTCCGGCGGCGCCGCGGGCGCCTCGATGTGCGCCCCCCTGCCGGTGGCGCCGTGCTCATGGGCGCCACCCGGGTCGTGGCGGCGGCTAGGGTCCTTCGTGGCGACGGCGCCAGCGCTCTTCGAGGCGCTCCATCAAGCCCGCCTTGGCCGCCTTGGAGGTCCTGTCCGCACGTTTCTTCGGCTCAGGCTCCGCCCCGCCTCCGGTCATGCGCTTCCAACTGGTCAGGCCCCAGGCGCAGCAGAAGACCATCAGCAGGAACCCGGCCACGCTGATCACGATGCTGATCGGCATGGTGTTCAGGATCGGACCCGCCATCACCACGAACAGGCCCAGCACGAAGCCGATCGCGGCCTTCCAGATCCTGCGCTTGTAGTGCACCTGCGGATCGGTCGAGCGGACCGCCGAAGCGAATTTCGGATCCTCGGCGTAGAGCGCACGCTCGATCTGGTCGAGCAAGCGCTGCTCGTGGTCAGAGAGCGGCACGGCGCCTCCCAAAGACAGCCCCGCGAAGGGGAATCCCACGCCGGACGGGGACATGGCTATCGGTGATATGCCCAGAATACGAGGCGCGACGACCGTGCGAAAGAAAACGTTCGACCCGGGACATGCGGATCCCCAAGTCAACCGACATATTCACCGTCCGTAGTCACCGACGTCGCGTCGTTATCAGGAGTCACGCGGCCGCTCCTTACCGTAATGCGCATCACACTCGTTCTCCACCCGGACCAGCGCCGCCGGGCGTACGGCTCCGGTGCCGAAGCGGCGGGCCGCGAGGTCCATCGCCTGCTCGGCCTCCCGCCAGCCCGTCTCCGGCTCCCCCAGGGCCAGCTGCCAGGATGCGGTGCCCGCGGGAACGAGGTTCTCGACCCGGACGCCGACCAGCCGGAGGGGCACGTGCTCGAGCCCGGAGGCCTCATAGAGCGCGCACGCCGTGGCGTAGATCTCGCGGGCCAGGTCGGTCGGCTCGCGAAGGGTGCGTGCCCGGGTGATGGTGGTGAAGTCGGCCCTGCGAAGCTTGATCGCGACGGTTCGTCCCGCCTGGTCACTTCCGCGCAGCCGCGCGCCGACCCGATCGGACAGCCGCAGCAGCTCGCGCCGGATGATCTCCGGGTCGCCGATGTCGTGGTCGAAGGTCTCCTCGGCCCCGATGCTCTTTTCCGGGCTGCCGGCCACCACCGGGCGTTCGTCCCGCCCCCACGCCAGGTTGTGCAGGTGCACACCGGCCGCCTCGCCGAGCTCCCGCCGGAGCGTGGACACCGGGGTGCCGGCCAGGTCGCCGACGGTGTGCAGGCCGAGTCGCTTCAGGATCTGCTCGGTGCGCTCCCCCACGCCCCACAGCGCGGCGACGGGCAGCGGGTGGAGGAAGCCGTTGATGCCGTCCGCGGGCACGACCAGCAGGCCGTCGGGCTTGCATCGCGTGGAGGCCAGCTTGGCCACGAACTTCGTGCTCGCGATGCCCACGGAACAGGTGATGCCCAGCTGCTCGAAGACCTGCTCGCGGATCATGCGGCCGATCCGGGCGGGCCTCCCAAGGCGGCGGAGCGCCCCCGCGACATCGAGGAACGCCTCGTCGAGGGCGAGCGGCTCCACGAGCGGCGTGACCGAGCGGAAGATCTCCATGACGCCCGCGGAGACGGCGGCATATCGGTCATGGCGGGGCGGGAGCACCACCGCCTGAGGGCACAGGCGCCGAGCCCGGCTCATCGGCATGGCCGAGTGCACGCCGTAGGCCCGCGCCTCGTACGAGGCGGCGGCCACGACACCGCGCGGACCGGCCCCGCCGACCACGACCGGGCGGCCGCGCAGGTCAGGATGTTCGAGCAGCTCCACGCTGACGAAGAACGCGTCCATGTCGACGTGGAGGACGGTGCAGCCCATGTCATCGCCGGGCGGCCCCGGCTGCGGGCCCGGCCGGTGGAGCTGCTGCTTCCTGCTCATGGCCGCCTCCGGCCAGGCGGCCCGGGCCGGGCCTCGCGTGGCGCGCGGTGTGCGTTCACTCGCCTCGCCCGCTATCGCCGGCGGGCCAGCGCGTGCAGCTGGGTGGCCACGTCCTTCAGCACCGGATGCATCGAGACCGCCTTCTCCAGGGCGGCGAGCTCGTCGGCGGCGCCGCGCTCCCCGTCGATGATGCCGCTCGGCACGAGGTCGGTGAAGACCCGCACCCCGTGGACCTCTCCCACCCGCAGCCCGGCCCCCTGGATGAGTTCGGCCAGCATGCCTGAGGTGAACCGGCGGGGCATCGGGTCGCCCTCTCCCCACCGGCCCTGGGCGCTGGACAGCACCCGCCGGGCGTCCTCGAAGTGCCCGGCGAGCGCCCGGTGCAGCACGGCGGCGACCTGGTTGGCCGCCAGCACGCTGACCGCGCCCCCGGGTCTCACGGTGCGCGCGATCGACGAGAGCGCGGCGACCGGGTCGTCGACGTACTCGAGCACGCTGTGGCAGAGCACGAGGTCCGCGCTGTCCGGCCCGACCACGTCGGGCAGGCCGTCCGCGTCGCCCTGCAGGGCCCGGACCACGACCCCCGCCTCGGCGGCACGACGCTCCAGTCCTGCCAGGGCGTCGGGGCTCGAGTCGACGACCGTCACATGGTGGCCGAGCTCTGCGAGCGGCACGGCCAGCCCGCCGGTGCCCCCGCCGGCGTCGAGGACGTCAAGGCCGGAACGGCCCGACGCCTTGGCGCTCTCGTCGAGGACGTCACGCAGGATCTCCCACACGACGGCGGTGCGCATCGACCGCGGACGCGGACGTTCGGTCACTGCTGCCCCCTTCGCCTCTCGGCGCTCAGCTTAGACGTCTACAGGGACAGCGACGGCTTCAACTCGAGCAGCCGGGACAGCAGGCCGTTGACGAAACGCGGCGACTCGTCGGTGGACAGCTCGGTGGCGAGGGCCACCGCCTCGCTGATCGCGACGCCGTCGGGCACCTCGTCGCTCCACAGCAGCTCGTACGCGCCCATGCGCAGGATGTTGCGGTCGACGATGGGCATGCGGTCGAGGGTCCAGCCGACGGAGTACGTCGCGATCAGCTCGTCGATGCGCTCACGGTGCGCGTGCACGCCTTCGACGAGCCGGTCGACGAAGGCCTGCTCGGCGAGCGGCTGGCCGGCCTGCTGGGACCGGCGGCTGAGTACGTCGGCCGGCGGGTCACCGCGGATCTCGGCCTCGTACAGGACTTCCAGGGCACGTTTGCGCGCCTTGCTGCGAGCCGCCACGATCAGCCGCGACCCAGGTAGTCGCCCGAGCGAGTGTCGACCTTGATCTTCTCGCCGGGTGTGATGAACAGCGGGACCTGGATGACCGCGCCGGTCTCCACCGTCGCCGGCTTGGTGCCGCCGGTGGACCGGTCTCCCTGCAGCCCCGGCTCGGTCTCGGTCACCTCGAGCACGACGGCCGCGGGCAGCTCGATGTAGAGCGGGGTGCCCTCGTTGAAGGCGATGACGGCGTTCTGCTCAGGGAGCAGGTAGTGGGCCGCGTCGCCGACGGTGGCATTGGGGATGTGAGGCTGGTCGTAGGTCTCGGTGTCCATGAAGATGAAGTCCTCGCCCTCACGGTAGAGGTACTGCATCTCCCGCTTGTCGACGTTGGCCACGTCGACCTTGGTGCCGGCGTTGAAGGTCTTGTCGACGACCTTGCCGGACAGCACGTTCTTCAGCTTGGTGCGGACGAACGCGCCGCCCTTGCCTGGCTTGACGTGCTGGAACTCCAGGACGGTCCAGAGTTGGCCGTCGAGGTTCAGCGTCATGCCGTTCTTGAGGTCGTTCGTCGTCGCCACGGTGCGATGTTCTCCTGCGTCGGCGGCCTGCCACGTCTAGATGACGAGCAGTTCCTTGGTCGTCTTGGTGAGCAGCTCCGCCCCGTCCGCACGGACGACCAGAGTGTCCTCGATGCGGACTCCGCCGCGCCCGGCGACGTAGACGCCCGGCTCGACGGTGATCGGAACTCGATCCATCAGTTTACCGGTCTTGTCGTACCCCATGAGCGGCGCCTCGTGGATCTCCAGACCCACGCCGTGCCCGAGCCCGTGGGGGAATTCGCCGCCGTACCCGGCCGCCTCGATGAGATCGCGGGCGGCGGCGTCGACATTCTTGGTCGCGGTCTCCGGCGTCGCCGCCTCGACGCCCGCGCGCTGCGCGGCGGCGACCAGATCGTAGATCTCACGCTCCCAGCCGCCGGCCGCGCCGACGACGACCGTGCGGG
Source organism: Actinoallomurus sp. (assembly GCA_025964625.1). Classification (GTDB taxonomy): domain Bacteria; phylum Actinomycetota; class Actinomycetes; order Streptosporangiales; family Streptosporangiaceae; genus Actinoallomurus. Next base: position 4,603 of record JAOPYL010000100.1, read on the forward strand.
TCATGTCGGCGTGATAGCCCTCGTGCAGCGCCCCGAAGTCCATGGTGACCAGGTCGCCGGACTCGATGGCGCGGGCGCCCGGCACGTGGTGCGGGATGGCGCCGTTCGGGCCGCTCGCCACGATCGACGCGAACGCGGGGCGCTCCGCGCCGAGGTCGACCATCGTCCGCTCCAGCTCGATCGCGATCTCGCGTTCGGTGCGGCCGGGCCTGATGGAGGGCAGCACGGCGTCGAACGCGCGGTCGGTGATGGCGCACGCCTCACGGAGAAGGCCGATCTCCCCCTCGTCCTTGACGGTGCGCAGCTCCTCGACGGCGCGGTCCAGGGAGGCCAGCTCCACCCCGTCCAGCTCGCCGGCGAGCGCGTCGCGCCGCTCCACGGTCATGTCGTGGGCCTCGTACGCGAGCCGGCCCACGGCTCGCGCGGCCAGCACGCCGGCGGCCTCCCGCTCCACGACGCACTCCAGGTCCGGGCAGACCCGGGCGGCCGTTCCGGCGTAGCGCCCGTCGGTGGCCAGCACCGCCGTCCCGTCGGCGCGAACCAGCAGGGCCGCGTTTGAGCTGGCCAGCCCGGTCAGATAGCGGACGTTGACCAGGTGGGTGACGAGGGCGGCGTCGGCGCCCTGGCCGGCGACCAGCGCGGCAAGGCGCACGCGCCGCGCCTCGTGGATCTCGGGCATGCCACCGACTGTACGCGCCGCCGCCCCGTCCGCCGGCCGGGTCCGCGTCAGGCGGACGCGGCCAGCTCCCGGACCTTCTCGATCAGCTTGAGGCGGGCCTGGTGGTCGCCGGCGATCGGCGTGACGTTGAGCGTCGTGACGCCCGACTCCTTCAGCGCCGCGAGCCGGTCCCGCACGAAGCCCTCCGTACCGATGAGGGAGGTCTTCTGCAGCAGCTCGTACGGGACCTTCCCGGCGGCCTCCTGCTTCTTGCCGTCGAGGTACAGGTCCTGGATCTCCTCCGCCTCCTTCTCATAGCCGTACCGCCGGGCGAGGTCGTTGTAGAAGTTCTTGCCCTTGGCGCCCATCCCGCCGATGTAGAGGGCGGCCATGGGGCGCCCGAACTCCAGGAGACCCTCGACGTCGTCGCCGATCGCGAGGGAGGCCTGCGCGACGACGTCCAGCTCGCCGAGCGACGGGTCGCGCTTCGCCTTCCCCTTGGCGAGCGCGTCACCCCAGACGTCGCCCGCCTTCTCCGGCATGTAGAAGACCGGCTCCCAGCCCTCGGCCAGCTCGGCGGTCATCTCGACGTTCTTGGGGCCCAGCGACGCGATGACGATCGGGATGCGCTCGCGCACGGGGTGGTTGATCAGCTTCAGCGGCTTGCCCAGGCCCGTGCCCTCCCCGGCGGGAAGTGGCAGCTTGTAGTACTTGCCGTCGTAGCTGAGCCGCTCGCGCCTCCACACCGTGCGGCAGATCTCGATGATCTCCCGGGTGCGGCCGATGGGCGCGTGGTACGGGACGCCGTGCCAGCCCTCGATGACCTGCGGACCGGACGCGCCGATGCCGAGCACGAACCGGCCGCCGGAGACGTAGTCGAGGCCCGCGGCGGTCATCGCGGTGAGCGTCGGGGTCCGCGAGTAGATCTGGAGAATGCCCGAGGCGATCTGCAGGCGCTCCGTCCGGGCCGCGATGAAGCCCATCTGGCTGACCGCGTCGAAGCTGTACGCCTCCGGGACGAACACGATGTCGAGCCCGGCCTTCTCATAGTCGGCCAGCTCGTCGACGGTCTCCCTGAATCCCCCCGCGTAGTTGAGGGACATTCCGATGCGCATCTGGCGGCACCCCAATCTCTCCAAGAACCGAATCCGGTTCACTAATACCGTACTCAAGCGGTGACGGCGGTGCGCGCCTCCCCGGATCCGCTCGACGACGTGTGTCCGTGCCCACCGCTTCGCCACCGTCCCGGCGGCGTACGGATCAGTCCTTGCCCTCCGCGAGGAGCTCGGCGACCGCCTGCAGGGCGAGGACGTAGGAGAAGGAACCGAACCCGGCGATGGTGCCGGTCGCCACGCCCGCCACGACGGAGTTGTGCCGGAACTCCTCCCGTGCCGCCGGGTTGGAGATGTGCACCTCGATCAGCGGGGCGGTGCGCTGGGCGATGGCGTCGCGCAGCGCGTAGGAGTAGTGGGTGAACGCGGCCGGGTTGAGCACGACCGGGAGGCGGCCGTCGGCGGCCTCGTGCAGCCAGCCGACCAGCTCGGCCTCGTCGTCGGTCTGCCGCACCTCGGCGTGCAGGCCGAGGCGCCGGCCGGCGTCCCGGCACAGTGTCGCCAGGTCGTCGAAGGTGGCGGCGCCGTAGACGTCGGGCTCACGGCTGCCCAGCCGCCCGAGGTTCGGCCCGTTGAGAACCAGGACCTCGCTCACCGTGCCACCTGGGCGTACGCGCGCCTCAGCAGCTCTTCGTCGGGATCCTCGAGCAGGCCCGGGGAGGCGACGTCATCGAGCACCACGAACCGGAGCTTCGCCCCCCGCGCCTTCTTGTCGATGCGCATGGCCTCCCGGAGCGACGGCCAGGCCTCCGCGGCGTAGGAGGTCGGCAGGCCCACGGCGGTGAGGACCGTCCGGTGCCGGGCCACCGCGTCGTCGCCGAGACGGCCGGCCAGGCGGGCCAGCTCGGCGGCGTACACCATGCCGATGGCGACGGCGTCGCCGTGCCGGAACCGATAGCCCTCGACCTTCTCGATCGCGTGGCCGAGCGTGTGCCCGTAGTTGAGGATCTCCCGCAGGCCGCTCTCCCTCAGGTCCTCCGACACGACCCGCGCCTTCATCGTCACGGCGCGCTCGACGAGCTCCAGGGTGTGCGGACCGTCCGGCCCGCCCGCGGCCTCGGGGTCATCCTCCACGAGCTCCAGGATGCGGGGATCGGCGATGAACCCGGCCTTGATGATCTCGGCGAGACCGCTGACATAGTCCTCGCGTGGCATGGTGACGAGCGTGGCGAGGTCGCAGAGGACTCCGGCGGGCGGGTGGAAGGCGCCGACGAGGTTCTTTCCCTCGGGGATGTCGATCGCCGTCTTCCCGCCGACCGCGGCGTCCACCATGCCGAGAAGCGTTGTCGGCACCAGCACGGCCCGTACGCCGCGCAGCCAGGTGGCGGCGGCGAACCCGGCGAGGTCGGTGGTGGCTCCCCCGCCGACACCGACGATCGCGTCGGTGCGGGTCATGCCGAGGCTCGCGAAGCTCGACCAGAGCCCGGCGAGCACCTTGACGTCCTTGCCGGCCTCGCCGTCGGGCACCGGCAGCGGGTGCACCTCATGCCCGGCGTCGGCGAGCGCGCCGCAGACGGGCCGCGCGATCTCCGGCAGCCCCTCGGCGTGCACGACGGCGACCGTCCCCGCCCCGCCGAGCAGCGCCGGCAGCTCACCGAGCACGCCGGTGCCGACCACGACGTCGTAGGGGCTTTCGCCGGCCACCTGGATCCGGCTCACGCGACAGCCTTCATGATCTCGTCCACGATGTCGGCGGGGTCGCGCCCGTCCGTCGCGACCTTGATCGCGGCGAGGCCCTCGTAGATGGGGCGGCGCTCCTCCATGAGCTTGCGGAACTGGCTGCGCGGGTTCAGCACGAGCAGCGGCCGCGCCGAGGCGAGGCCGACCCGCTTCACCGCGTCCGACAGCCCGACCTCCAGGTAGACGACATGCTGCCCGGCCAGGTCGGCCTGGGTGGCGGCGTCCATGATGGCTCCGCCGCCGAGGGCGATCACCCCGTCGTGCGCCGCCAGCGCGTCTCGGACGGCCGAACGCTCGAGCTCACGGAAGCGTTCCTCACCGTCGTCGATGAAGATCTCGCCGATCGGCTTGCCGGCCGCGGCCTCCACGTCGTGGTCGGTGTCGCGGAAAGAGACGCCTAGGCGCTCCGCGAGGAGACGCCCCACCGTGGTCTTGCCGGAGCCGGGCGGCCCGATGACAACAGCCTTGGGTTTCACTTGATCACCAATGAGGATAGGTAGCCCTGCAGATTGCGGGCGGTTTCTTCGGCGGAGTCTCCGCCGAACTTCTCGACGGCGGCCTCGGCGATCACCAGGGCCACCATCGCCTCGGCGACGACCCCGGCGGCGGGCACGGCGGTGACGTCGCTGCGCTGGTTGATCGCCTTGGCCGGCTCGCCGGTGGTCACGTCGATGGTCGACAGCGCGCGCGGCACCGTCGAGATGGGCTTCATCGCGGCGCGGACCCGCAGGACCTCGCCGGTGGTCATGCCGCCCTCGACACCGCCGGCCCGGTTGGTGAGCCGCCTGATCGCGTCCGTGCCGCCGTTCGTCTCACGCGCGATCTCGTCGTGCGCCCCCGAACCGCGGCGTGCCGCGGTTCGGAAGCCGTCGCCGATCTCCACGCCCTTGATGGCCTGGATGCCCATGAGGGCGGCGGCGAGACGGGAGTCCAGCCGGCGGTCCCAGTGCACGTGGCTGCCGAGGCCCGGCGGCAGGCCGTGGGCGACCACCTCGACGACGCCACCGAGCGTGTCGCCGTCCTTCTTGACCTGTTCGATGTGCTCCACCATCGCGGCGCTGGTACCCGGGTCGAGGCAGCGCACCGGGTCGGCGTCGATCCGCTCCAGGTCCCCGGGCTCGGGGATCACTCCGTCGGGGGCGCTCACCTCGCCGAGCGCCACGACGTGGCTGAGGATCTCCACGCCGAGCACCTGGCGGCAGAAGGCTCGTGCCACCTCGCCGACGGCGACCCTGGCGGCGGTCTCGCGGGCGCTGGCGCGCTCGAGGATCGGCCGGGCGTCGTCGAAGCCGTACTTCTGCATGCCGACCAGGTCCGCGTGGCCCGGGCGCGGCCGGGACAGCGGCGCGTTGCGCGCCTGCTCCGCGAGCAGGTCCGGGTCGACCGGATCGGCCGACATGACCGTCTCCCATTTGGGCCACTCGCTGTTGCCGACCCGGATCGCGACCGGACCGCCGAGCGTGCGGCCGTGCCGGATGCCGCCGATGATCTCGACCTCGTCCTGCTCGAACTTCATCCGGGCGCCCCGGCCGTATCCGAGACGCCGGCGACGCAGCGCCTCGGCGATGTCGCCCGAGGTCACGCCGACTCCGGACGGCAGCCCTTCAAGGATCGCGGCGAGGGCCGGGCCGTGAGACTCCCCCGCTGTCAGCCAGCGCAACATGCAGCAAATCCTAATCAGCCCCGCGACCGCTGCATCCGGCCGTCCCAGCATTCGGAATCCGCCCGCGCCCCGCGTACGGGCTCACCTCACGGATCACGGCTTCAGCGGGTTGCGGGTCACCAAGCCGGGGAAACGGCTGAAGTCGCGGTCCATGGTCCATAGCTCACTCACGCCCTGGGTCAGGCACAGGGCGGCGATCCTGGCGTCGTGAACCAGCGGGCCGGAGACCTTTCCCTCGATGAGCAACATGCGCAGGGCGGCCCAGTGACCGTTCTCCTCACCCAGCAGCACAAGGGAGGGCGATCCCAGCCACGCCTCGATCTGCCCGACCGCCTCACCGGTCGTGCTCGGTGGCGCGTAGATGCGGGGGTGTGTCACAACCGAGAAGAACTCGTGCAGGCAGGGCCAGGGAATCGCCCAGGCCGCACGGCCTTCGGCGAGCTCCCGCAACCTGGCCTCGGCATCGGTGTGGAACTCGCTGTCCCGCCGATGCCCATACACCAGGACGTTGGTGTCGACGGCGATCACAGACGCTCTCCGTACGCCAGCGCGCGAAGCTCCTCCCAGGACGCACCGCGCGCTTCGGGCCGGAGGCCCTCGCCGTCCACCGTGGCGTCCGGGAGGACATAGCGGTCTGCCTGCGACCGCCGCTCGAGAACCGCTCTGAGGCCCTCTTCGATCAGAGACTTCAGCGTCGTGCCCTCATCGTGAGCGGTACGGCGGGCCTCCCGCAGAAGCCCGTCTGAGATGTTCACCGTCGTCTTCATATGGCCGACCATACCCATGGACCCATACTCCCATACCGGGCCACCGTAAGCATACGGTCCGCTACCTTCCGTGGCGGTCAGGCGATCTCGCGCCAGTCGAGGACGTTGGCGACGAGGTCGCGGATCGCGGCGAGCAGGCCGAGGCGGTTGGCGCGCACGGCCGGGTCATCCGCCATGACCAGCACCTTGTCGAAGTAGTCGTCGATGGGGTGGACGAGCGCTTCGGCGGTGGTCGCGAACACCGGCAGCGGCAGCGGGCCGCCGCGCAGCTTGTCGGCGACGCCGGCGAGCGTCGTGCCCAGCCGCCGCTCCGTGTCGTCCTCGAAACGGGCTGGGTCGTAGTCCGGCCGCGCGTCCGGCGGCACGATCCGCAGCACCCGCTGAAGCGCCGCGGTCAGCCGCCGGAACCCCTGCGTCCTCAGAAGCTCCTCCAGATCGGCGGCGTCCTGCGCGACGCGTGCGGGGGTGGCCGCGTGCGGCATGACGGCGCGGACGACGTGCACCGGGTGACCGGCCTCCAGCAGCGCCTGCTCGAACCGCCGGGCGGTCAGCCGCTCCGCCTCCCGCAGCGCCTCCGGGGCGACGTCCACCGGCTGGCGGCCGGCCGCGATGGCCAGTCCTTCGTCCACGCGGATGCCGGCCAGACGCGGCTGTGAGCGCAGGATCGCGGTCAGGCCGAGCGCGGCACGGCGCAGGCCGTACGGGTCGGAGCTGCCGGTCGGGACGACACCGACTCCGAACAGCCCGGCGAGGAGGTCGAGCCGGTCGGCGACCGCGAGCAGCGCGCCCGGCAGCGAGACGGGCAGCTCGCCGCCGGCCGAGCGGGGCAGTTCCATCTCCAGTAGCGCCTCGGCCACCGCCTCCGGTTCACCGGCCCGGAGGGCGTACTCCCGCGCCATCGTCCCGGCGAGGCCGGACAGCTCGATCACCATGTGCGAGGCCAGGTCGAACTTGGCGAGGCGTGCCGCCCTGTCGAGCACGGCGCGCTCCTGGCCGGTGAGCCCGGCGCGTTCGGCGAGCGACTCGGCGATCGACCGGATGCGGGCGGCCCGGTCGGCCATCGACCCGAGACGCTCCTCGAAGGTCAGCCTGGCCAGGCCCGCCGCCATCTCCTCCGGCGGCGTACGCAGGTCGGCCTGGTGGAAGAACGCGGCGTCCTCGAACCGGGCCCGCAGCACCGCTTCGTTCCCGGCGCGGACCACGTCGTGGTCGCACGCGCCGTTGGCGACGGCGACGAAGTGCGGCAGCAGCCCGCCGTCACCGCGCACGGGCAGGTACCGCTGATGCTTCTTCATGACGGTGGTGAGCACCTCGGCGGGCAGCGCCAGGTACCGCTCGTCGAAGGAGCCGAGGATGGCGACCGGCTCCTCGACGAGGTTCACGACCTCGTCGAGGACCGACTCGTCGGGCACGCCGCCGGCCGACGAGGCGAGTTCGGCGGCCGCCGCGACGATGCGCTCCCGGCGCACGGACGCGTCCGGCTCGATGCCGTGCGCGCGCAGCGTCTCGAGGAACCGTTCGGCCGACGGCACGTCGATCACCGGCTCGGGAGCCGTGCGGTGTACACGGGTGCCGCGGCCGCTCTCGAGTGCCGCCACCGTGAACGGCACGACATGCGGCCCGAGCAGGGCCGTGATCCACCGCACCGGCCGGCTGTACGACAGGCCGGGCGCGTTCCACCGCATGTTCCGGTCGGCCCGCAACCCGGTCACGACGTCCGGCAGGACACCGGTGAGCACCTCGGCGGCCGGCCGTCCGGGCACCTTACGGATGAAGCCGGCGTACTCTCCGCCGCCGACCGTGACCGGCCGCAGCTCCGCGACGTCGATCCCCTGCCCGCGGGCGAAGCCCAGCGCGGCCTTCGTCGGGGTGCCGGCGTCGTCGTACGCGGCGGACAGCCGCGGCCCCCGGACCGTCTGCTCGACGTCGTCCTCGCGCGGATGCACCTCATCGACGACCGCGACGACCCGGCGGGGTGCGGAGACGACGCGGATCGCCCCGTGCCGCAGGCGCGTCCCGGCCAGAAGCTCGGCGAGCGCCGTCCGCACCACGCCGGCCACGCGGGTCGTCTCCGCCGGCGGCAGCTCCTCGAAGCCGATCTCGAAGGCCAGCGCAGAGGGCCGGTCGATCTCCGGGTACGCCTCCGGGCGCGGCTCCGTGACCGGGCGCACGGTGGCGTCGCCGAGCGGGTGGCCGAGTTCGGCGCGGCGCTGCGCCCACAGCCCGGCCACGTCGTGGGCGAGGGTGCGTATGCGGGCGAAGGCGCGGGCCCGCTCGGTGGTACCGACGGCGCCGCGCGCGTCGAGCACGTTGAAAACGTGTGAGCATTTGAGCACGTACGTGTGCGCGGGCACCGGCAGCCGGGCATCGATCATGCGGCGGGCCTCGGCCTCGTACGCCTCGAACAGCGCCCGGTTGGCCCCGATGTCGGCGTCGTCGAGGTAGTAGCGGCTCATCTCGTACTCGGCCTGCCCGAACGCCTCACCGTAGGAGACCCCGGGGGCGTACGCGATGTCCTTGAAGTGACCGACGCCCTGAAGCGCCATGACGATGCGCTCCAGGCCGTAGGTGATCTCGACGGACACCGGGTCGAGGACGATTCCGCCGGACTGCTGGAAGTAGGTGAACTGGGTGATTTCCAGGCCGTCGAGCCAGACTTCCCAGCCGAGGCCCCAGGCGCCGAGCGCGGGCGAGGCCCAGTTGTCCTCGACGAACCGCACGTCGTGGGCGCGCAGGTCGACGCCAAGGGCCTCCAGGCTGCCGAGGTAGCGCTCCTGCGCGTCCCCCGGCTCCGGTTTCAAGATCACCTGGTACTGCGTGTGCGTCTGGAGGCGGTTCGGGTTGTCGCCGTACCGGGAGTCGTCGGGCCGGACGCTGGGCTCGACGTAGCCCACCCGCCAGGGCTCCGGGCCGAGCACGCGCAGTGCGGTCGCCGGATTCAGCGTGCCGGCGCCGACCTCGGTGTTCATCGGCTGGACGATCGCGCACCCCTGCCCGGCCCAGTACTCGGTGAGCCGGATCAGAGCGTCCTGCATCGTCAGCATGCTCTCGAGCCTAACGACCCGGGTGGCGGGAAGGCCCGGCGACGAGCCACACCGGGATCGGTCAGCGCATCAGGTGCCGGCCCAGCCTTCTGTGCCCCGGCCTTCCGTGCCCCTCCCACGCATCGACGCACAGCACACGCCGCCCCTTGTGATCGGGTCCCCGGGGCAGGAAATAACAGTTCATGGCGTAATTCGGCCAGCCGATCAGCCCCGTGGTCCGGGGACCGTCCGTGGCGGCGTCCTGCCCCACGTCCATGGAGTCCTCAGAACCGCTCGTCGCGGTGGCCACAGGCCCGCCGTCGGCCGGGCCGGCCGGCCGCCGGACGGAAGAGACCCCCGTGTGACGGGCGGCCTCGGCCGGCAGTGGGCAGACCCCGATCGCGAGCGCACCGGACGGCGCCAGCGCGAGGGCGATCTTCCAGGCGCGCGTGCGGGCGAGGGGTCCCGACGCCGGTCTGTTCCCGCGAGGAACCAATTGATGCCCTCATATCTGCTGCACCCGGCACGTCGGGCTTCCTTACGTGGCGCCGCGGCGACGGCGCGTCATGCATACCCGTCGCGTGTGGAACGCGAATCCATGGC
>JAOPYL010000135.1 GCA_025964625.1 Actinoallomurus sp.
CGGTCCGGGACCGGGGCACGCTGGTGGTCCGAGCGGTGGGCGCTACGCCGCTCGGCGCGGCGACCGCCGGGGGTCTGGTGTCCGCAGGTCGGGACGGCCCCCGCTTGAGCAGCAGTCCGCCATTGCCCGGCAGCGCGGCCTGGTGCGAAGGCTTGACGTCGGGCCACGGGGTGAGGGGAACGCCAGTGCCGGTGACCAGCCCGAAACCGACGACCACCAGATAAGCCGTCAGTACGCAACCGACGACGATCCCCGCGTTACGGACGAGCCGACGCCGCCGCCCCGTAGGGTCGACGAACACCGCATCCGGCTCAAGCACCTCGGTCAACTGACTCACGGCAGGAGTGTAGAGCCGAAACAAGCCCCAAAAACTCACAAATGCCCCGACCGTGACCCAAGCGATGTCTGGCGACCGCGGCATGCACCAGCTCCGGCCGGCCTCCCGCCGGATCCGCGCAAAGCGGGATCGAGCTGTGGCCTGAGGTCGGCGGGGTGACTGTTTCCTGGCTGCCGTCTCCGGAGTTCGCCGCGCTCGCCGCGCTCGCCGAGCGCGGGTGCGAGGCCGGCGAGCCGGCCCGGCACCGCCCGGAGGCGGAGAGAATCCGCACGGCCGTCAATATGGCCCTGCGGACCATCCTGACCCAGGCCGGCTATACGGTGGCGAACCATCCGGCCACCGGAGAAGTCCTGGTTACCGAGCCTGGAACCGCCGGGCGGCCCGGGGGAGACGGTCAAGACGCCGATACGGACTCCTCGGGCGAACGCGATCGCCGAACGCTGGGTGGGCAGCGTACGGCGAGAGATCCTCGACCGGGTCCTGATAATCAACGCCGCGCACCTACTGACGGTCCTCGCCGAGTACGAAGCCCATTTAAATACCTATCGACTGTGATCAAGGAGTTGTGGTCAGCTGTCCCGGAGCCGGTCACCGTCCCATCAGGGAAAACGGCAAGCACAAGCACTGAGCCGTCGCGCGCGGAGGTGCCGAGGTGAGCAGGCAGCTCCGGGGCGGTCAAGCGCTTCTTCGCCACGGCGCGGCCGAGCCGCCGGGGAAGCGGTCGCCGAGCGGTTCGGCCATGTGATCGACCCTGCGTCAGCCGGTCGAGCAACCGCTGGAGTTGCCGGTGACCGACGGGAATTCCGGGAATGTGCGATGAATAATGCCGATTGCTGTTGACACGGACCGTAGCGTTTCGACAACCTTGTCCGCGTCTCGAACCCGATGCGAGGAAGCGCCGCACTGGCCAAGGCCTCGCGAGGAGAACACGATGCGTTCGACCGACCTTTCGTGGGACGAGCAGGCGCGCGCCGACGCTGGTCGGCTGTGGGCCGGAGGCGTGGTGACGGCCGTGGTGGCGGTGGGCGTGGCACTCGTCGCGGTGATGGTGTCCCACAAGCTGCTGCACGTCACGCTGCTGAACCCTGACGGGACCAGGGAGGCGGCCGATGACGCGATGGTCATGCTGCCGCTCCTGGCGGCGATCGTCACATTGTTCGCCACCGGCCTGCTGCACCTGCTGATGACGACCACCCCGCGAGCCCCGCAGTTCTTCGCGTGGATCGGCGCGCTCGTGATGGCCCTGATCCTGCTGCAGGTGTACCTGTCCGCGAGCGACGTGACCGGTCGGCTCGCGACCGGTGTGCTGTACCTGCTGACCGGTGTCGTGATCATCTCGTCGCTGTCCGGCGTCGCCCGCACCGCCGTGCGCTACCACCGCCACCAGGCCTACCGGGAGAACGACAGCTACCGGGACGACGCCTATCGCTATGAGCACGAGCCTCGTCGGTACCGATGACACAGCTCACGCTCTCCTGGCGTCAGCGAATGAGGCCCGTGCAGCAGCACCTCTGCCAGCTCTTTGAGCCGCTTGGCGGTCTCTGGCCGGAACATCAAGAGACCGGTAATGCCAGGGTGTGTCTGTTCGTCCACACTGGGCTTCCCCCCGGGGGAGTGGACACCCGATTTCATGCAGCCAGTGCGGTCACTGTAGCTGGTTGATCTTCATAGCGATGGGCGCCTGGTTGTTCAGGGCCGTATCCCTTCTGCGGTGGTTGTACCAGGCGACCCAGCGGAAGATGTCGGTACGGGCCTGGCGCTGGCTGATCCACTGCTTGAGCGGTAGTCGGCGCCCGAGGTTGTCCCGGACCTCGTGGAACTTTGAGGTGGCGGTCCCCCACCTGAGGCCTGCCGGTTGGTAGGTCTCCGGTGGATCACACCAAGATCACCATTCGGGGGACCGCCGTGAGCAAGACCTATCAGAACAAGAGCCGCCGCACCCATGCCACCGCGCCCGAGCCGGCCGAGGCTGGGCTGGCGATGCCAGAGCAGGTGCAGGTGGCGATGGCCGAGATCGCCGGGAGCGTGCGGGAGGGTCTGCTGGCCCTCGCTGTCGGGGCGGGCATGCAGGTGATGGCCGCGATGCTCGAGGAGAGCGTGACCGCGATCTGCGGACCGCGTGGCAGGCATAACCCCGACCGCACCGCGGTGCGGCACGGCAGTAAGGCCGGGTCGGTGGTGCTGGGCGGGCGCAAGGTGCCGGTCCGCCGGCCAAGGGCCGCACCGTCGATGGCCGCGCCGAGGTGCCGGTGCCGGCGTATGAGACGTTCGCGGCCACCGATGTGCTGGATGCCATGGCGCTGGAGCGGATGTTGGGCAAGCTGTCCACCCGCCGCTATGGCCTCGGCCTGGAGCCGGTGGGCGAGGCCTGTGGGTGCCCGTAACTCGGCCACCCCTATGCGACCTGGGTGTATTCGTGTAGGAGGCCACCGAGTCTGTCTCGTCGTGTGATCTTGATGTCGGCGTAAACGGGGTCTGGGAGCGCTGCCCCTGCCGAAATCCTCATCCCCGCAGCTTAAGCGGCATGCTGGTACTGGTGGAGGATGCCGCCAAAGCGCTCGCGCCTTCGTATGTCGAGATAGGCGATCTGCTCCGGATCGGTGATCGGTACGGGCAGTGGGCAGAGCGGGCGGGCGTTCGTGATGCCTTGGTGAGGCGATGGGAGTTGTAGAACTGTTCGAACTCTCGCAGGGCGTGTAGCAGGTGGTGCTGGTTCCAGATCAGGGTGCGGTCCGGGAGCTCGCGGCGGCAGGTCTGCACCCACCGCTTCATGATCGAATTCATCCTCGGCATCCGGACGCCGCTGAGCACGACCTCGATCCCCGCGTCCGCCGGGACAGCGTCGAACGTTTCGGGGAACTTCCCCTCCCGGGTCGAGAACCGCGCGCGACAGCCCGCGTCCTGCACGTCCATGAGGAGGTTCTTCGCGGCCTGCACCCCCAGGACGCGGTCGGGTGCGCGGTCGCGCCCAGGATCCGGATCCGCCGATTGGCGTGCTCGATCACCGCGAACACATACAGCCGCGCCCCGGACAGGGTGACTGTCTCGAGGAAGTCGCAGGCCGACAGGGCCTCGGCCTGGGAGCGCAGGAAGTCGGCCTACGTGCTGGAGGCCCGCTCGGGTGCCGGGTCGATCCCGGCCTCCTTCAAGATTTCCCACACGGTGGACGCGGCCACCTTCACCCCCAGCACCAACAGCTCCCGGTGCAGACGTCTGTAGCCCCAGCCGGGATTCTCCCGCGCAAGCCGCAGAGCCAGGGCTCGGACGGAGCGCACGGTCCGCGGTCGGCCCGGGCGCTTCGGCCGAGGCTCGGCTGTGTGGCGGCGTGCGACCAGGTCGCGGTGCCAACGCAGCACGGTGTCCGGGCGAACCAGCAGCCGCAGCCTGTGTAGCGTGTCCAACGACAGCCTGCGCAGCAACGCCGCCAAGAAGGCCCGATCACTCGGGTCCAACCGCACCTTCTCGTTGCCGAGTTGCCGCTCCAGCACCGTGATCTGGTGGCGCCCAGTGAGTATCTCCACGTCCTTGTCCCGGTTGCTCATCGGCAGCAGACGCAGCACCGCGAACGCGTCCGTCACACCCACGTAGGCCAGTCGCAGCAGCACGGTCGATCATGCCGCGGTGATCATCAGCCGCGCGACAGCCCCAGCGCCAGCAGCCGCGATCGACACCCACGACACCCCACACACCGGCTCTCAGCAGGGCGGATGAGGGTTCGGCAAGGGCAACGTGCGCCGCCTACCTTGAGTAGATCGATTGCCAAGGAGATGATCTCGTTATGGATTACGTCGCAGCCCTGCTCGAGCAGAACGAGTTGTTCGGTGAACTCATCCGGGATGCTGATCCGTCGACGCCGGTGCCGACCTGTCCGGGGTGGACGATTCAGCAGTTGTTTCGGCACGTCGGCCGGGGTGACCGCTGGGCAGCCCAGATTTTGCGTGACCGGGTAGAGGATTACCTCGATCCACGCATGGTGCGCGACGGTAAGCCACCGAGCGATCACGACGGCGCCATTGAGTGGCTGCACGGTAGCGCTCGCGCCCTTGTCGATGCGGTAGCGGATGTCGGCGAAGACACTCCGGCGTGGACGTTCCTCGGTCCGCGGCCGGCGGCTTGGTGGGTGCGGCGAAGGCTGCATGAGGCGACGGTGCACCGGGCGGACGCCGCACTGGCTTTGGGCGTGCGGTACGACCTGGCGGCCGCGCTGGCCGCGGATGGCATCACGGAATGGCTCGACAGGCTCGCCGCAGAGCAGAGGAACGGGCGCTCGGCCCCGCTCGACACCGGGGTCACCCTGCATCTGCACGCGACCGACGACCTCGACTCGGCCGGTGAGTGGATGATCCGCGGTAACGAAGACGGCATGTCGTGGGAACACGGGCACGGCAAGGGCACGACGGCGGTCCGTGGGCGCGCGGTGGATCTGCTGTTGGCATTGCTTCGCCGACGCTCGGCCGCCGACGTCGGCGTGCAGATACTCGGCGTTCAGGAGGTCTGGACGAACTGGCTGAACCGCACTCCGCTCTGAACGCCGCATCGGTCGCCCAAATCTCAAGACAGCGGACGTATCCGAACGGGGCCGGGCGCCCGCCGATCCCCGACGAGCTGCGAGACCTGCACCGACGCCCTGGTCAAGCAGGTCGGCGCCTTCGTCGCCGACCTGCTTGCCGGGCTCGACGACATCCCCGCCTACTACACCCACATGGGACCGGCCAACGCCGCCGGCCCCGTTCTGGTGGATCTCACCAGGCCGCAGTGCGCCGACGCCGTCCAGATCGCCGACCGGCTGGCCGCCGGCGAATGGGTCGTGGAGCTGCGTAGCCGCGTCCCAGTCTGACAGAGGGCTTCGCGCAGGGCCACGTCGCCGGTTCGCTGAACGTTGAGCTCGAAGGTCAGCTTGCCCTGTATCTGGCGTGGCTCATCCTCTGGGGGAAGCACGTCACGCTACTCGCCGAGACCCCGGAGCAGATCAGCGCCGCCCAGCGGGAGCTGGCCCGAGTCGGCATCGACTGCCCGCAGCGGCCGCGACCGGCGTCCCCGAAGAGTGGACCACCGATGGAGTCGAGCTGAGCTTATGCCCGCGCGGATTTCGCCGCCCAGCCAAGGCCTGCAAAAACGGCGAGCAACCGGTCGTCCTGGATGTCCGACGCGACTCCGAACGCGCCCGCGCCAGCGTTACCGGCTCCGTGCACATCCCGCTGCACCACCTGCACACTCGTGTGCGCGAGATCCCTGACGGAGTGGTGTGGGTCCACTGCGGCAGCGGCATGCGCAGGGATCGCCGCCTCGATCCTCGACGCCGTCGCCCGCGAGGTTGTCGCCATTGACGATTCCTTCCATTACGGAGAACGACAGCAATGACCACCACATGGCCCGGCTCCGCCTCCACTCCCGGACCCATTGCCCCGTCGCCCGGCGCCTGGTTGACGATTGGGGGAGCAGGTCAGCTTCATCGGCGGAAAGGAGCTGGGTGTTATGAGGTCTGAAGGTTGTGTCTTTCGCCGGTGCGGGTGTGTGATCGGTAGGTGTCAAGTCAAATGAGACAGGGCCCTGCTGATCGTTAAGCTGCGTCCTCCCGGTGTCTGGCCTGGTCGAGGACGGGGGCGTCATCGGGCCGGTTGATCCATGCGACCGTGGGGAGCTTGGGCACCGTGGGTGTGCGCGTGAATCGGTGCGGGTTGCCGGCGCGGAACCGTTCGATCGTCGCAGCACGCTTGTCCTGGATCGCCTGCGCGGCCCTGTCTGTCAGACTGCTGTGAGACATGGGCGCTATCCGTACGGCCAGCACCAGACGACGGTGGCGAGCGATCTCGGCCGGACATTCTCACGTGCGAGCTGGAGACTGCGGTGCACGCCTCGGCGGCTTGAACTGCGACTGCCGGGAGGGAGAGGGCCTGACCTGCACCGTTTCCAACGCTGCTGCGTGAATGAAGCTGTGGATTAAAAGTCCGCTGTTCTGGTATCAGATCGGTGCTCTCAGTGTTAGTTTATGCCGGTTCGTCCGCGACTCCGCCGATTCCGCTGCCGGGTCGTGCCGCCAGGTGACGGGCCGTTCCGCGACATCCGAGCAAACAGCGAGCAACCACGGCCATCCTGCGCTCGACGTACGCGGCCACGGACCGTGACGGCCTACGGGCACGCCTTGAAAGAAACTCCTCCGATGTCCTCGCTGGCAATTGCAGATTCGATCACCTGGACGAGCCGGATCATCAATGCTTTGGGGAGTAGGGCGAGCGCGGATGCCGTCATCCGGGTGGTCACGACCACCTCGAAACGTCGCAGATCAGAGCGCTGACCCGAGTTTTCGAGCCCGACAGGGTTGGCGCAGTTCGCCTACTGACATTTCCTCACGCCGTAGTGCAGTTGCTGACACGCGACGATTCGGCCCGCCGCTCATGACCCTCTGTAACCGTATCGTTTGGGCTACGGCGGTAGGGGTAGGGCTGCCGTAGCTCGACCGGTCCAGGGATCGATCTGGACTGATTTGAGCACGCCGGTCTCAGTCGCGTGTCGGCCGGGCACGGTCGGAATCGCCGCGCGCAGACGCGGAGGCGGGCTCGCATCTTTCCTCCAGCTAACTGACAGCTTTCCTCCCGCTACGTGACAGGAGGACGACCATGAGGATATTCGCGCTTCCACAACCGTGGAGAACCCGGCGTCGGCCTGTGCTCGCGCTCGCGGTGGCCGCCTTGACGCTCGGCGCTCAAGGCGCCGCAGCACCCGCCCATGCCGCCTCGCTCGCGACCGCGAACCTCGTCGAAGGGCCGCCGCAGGGCAACGTGGTGATCGAGTGGAACCGGACCCTGCTCGACATCGTGCGGACTCCGCACGCACAGTCGGCCACCATCCACCCCACCCGCAACTTCGCCATCATGAGCGCGGCCGTCTATGACGCCGTCAACGCGATCAGCCGGGCTCACACCCTCTATGGCATCAGCCTCACCGCACCGCGGGACGCCTCCCGCCCCGCCGCGGCCGCGGCGGCCGCGCACGACACCCTCACCGCCTTGTACCCGGCGCGGAAGACCAGTCTGAACCAGCAGTTGGCCAGCGACCTCGCCGGCATTCCGAACGGCCGCGCCAAGCAGGAGGGCATCCAGGTCGGTGCCCAAGCGGCCCACGCCATCCTCGCCCTACGCGCGCACGACGGCGCCGACGCCACCCCGCCGCCGCCCTACACCACCACCGGCAAACCCGGCGACTACCGGCCGACCCCGCCCGCCTTCAAGGCACCGGAATTCACCCACTGGGGCAACGTCACCCCATTCCTGCTTCGTACCGGCCACCAGTTCCGCCCCGCCGCGCCCCCGCCGCTGGCCAGCCCTGCCTACGCGGCCGCCATCAACGAGGTCAAAGCCATCGGCGCCGCCCACAGCACGACGCGCACAGCGGAACAGACCACGGCCGCAAAGTTCTGGGCTACCCCCGCTCAGTACTCCTGGAACGACATCGCCCAGCAGGTCGCCGCGCGATACAGCGACCTGGACCAGTCGGCGGACCTGTTCGCCCTGCTAAACCTCACTGTCGCCGATGTCACCATCGGCCTCTATGACGCCAAATACCACTATCGGCTCTGGCGGCCGGTCACTGCCATCCGCCTCGCCGCAGGCAACCCGCGAACCAAACGTGACCCCACCTGGACCCCTCTTGTCATCATCCCTCCCGACCCGTCCTACCCGGGCTTGAGCAGCGGGATGAGCACGGCCGCCGCGGCAGTACTCGCATCCTTCTACGGTGACCGCATTGGCTTCACCCTCACCTCACCGGTCACGCCCGGCATCACCAAGACCTTCACCAGCTTCAGCGCCGCCGCGACCGAAACCGGGCTTAGTCGCATCTGGGCGGGCGCGCACACCCGGCTCGACCACCAATCCGCCAACGAACTCGCCGCCGCCGTCAGCCGCTACGCGCTCGGCCAACTGAAGGTCGCCCCAGCCACGCCGGGTTCCCCGACCGCGAAGACTTCGGCCGGCAGCGGCGCTGCCGCGGGGGTCACCGTCGCGGTTCGCGACTCCAAGGTCGGCAAGATCCTCGTCGACGGCCACGGACGCACGCTGTACCTGTTCGAGGCGGATAAGGGCATAAAATCGACCTGCTACCGCGCCTGCGCGAAAGCCTGGCCGCCGCTGACCACCACGGGCAAGCCGGAGGCAGGCAGCGGCGTATCACCTGCCCTGCTCGGCACCACTGCCAGGACCGACCACACCACCGAGGTGACCTACAACGGCCACCCGCTGTATTTCTTCGTCAGCGACGCCAAGCCCGGCGACACCACCGGCCAAGCCATCGACTCATTCGGCGCCAAGTGGTACGTCCTCAATCCGAAAGGCAACAAGATCGACAAGAGTTGAACGTGCTCGGCCGCAAGAAGACACCACACGCGGAACGCTGACCGGGCACTGGCGTATGGCCGGGACACGGGGGGATCAGACGAACGTGGAAGCAGAGCGGAGGATGTCATCTCGCCCGGCCAGGGTGCGGCTGATGGCAGCCGCCGGCCTCGCCCTCGTGGTGACGGCAGCCTTGTACGCGTTCGGCCGGATACACACGCCGGACTACGCCAGCAGCCTGTTCGGACGCCGCGGCAACGACGCGAACCTTCTGAAAGCGCAGGTCGGCACCGTGCTGCTGGGCCTCGCCGTCTACCAGCTCGTATTGGCGCTGTGGATGTACCGGCGGCTGCCCGGCGCCGGCGCCGCCCCCCGCCCGGTACCCCTCGCCCACCGCATCGGCGGAGCCGTGCTGTTCGTGCTCTCCCTGCCCATCGCCTACCACTGCATCACCGCCTACGGAGTACAGACCTACAGCGCCCGGGTAGCCCTGCACTCCCTCGCCGGCTGCTTCTTCTACGGCGCGTTCGCCGCGAAGGTACTCCTCGTCCGCAGTCGGTACCTACCCGCCTGGGCGTTGCCAGTCGCCGGCGGCACCCTGGTCACCCTCATCGCGATCCTGTGGTCCTCGGCGGCGCTCTGGCAGCTGGCCCACCCGTAGCAGTTAGCAACTTTTTGACGATCTGGGGGACGGGGACGCCCCTTGCCGGATGACATTTTCGGCAAGCGCAGGGTCATTTGAACGCCTCGTACAGGCTGAGCGCGGCCAGCACCACCATGACGACCGCGGCGATCCGGGTGATCAAGGTGATCGGCACGACACGCAGCAGGCTGCAGCCGCCGACGATCGCCAGGCCGGCGACCGCCCACAGCGCCAGGACGCTCGCGACGCCGGCGGTGAGGGGGTCGTGGTATTTCGCCGCGAGGTTCGCGGTGACGATCTGGGTCAGGTCACCGAACTCGGCCACCGCCGCAGGTGCCGACGTGGGGTGGCAAGGCGTCATGCCCATGCTCTCGTGGTCGAGGTCTTCGGCCTGCACGGTCGACGTCCCCGAGGAGGAGCACGATAAAGCTCGCCCATATCCGGGTCGTGTTGTCCAGCCGCCGAGGGAACGTAACCCAGCGTGACTGGCGCGGTCGTTGATGTGGTTTTGCCCTGTCTGGACGAGGCCGCGGCTCTCCCGTGGGTGCTTGGCCGGTTTCCCGAGGGTTTTCGCCCGATCGTGGTTGACAACGGCTCCACGGACGGGTCGCGGGAGGTCGCCCGGTCGCTCGGCGCTGTGGTGATCAGCGAGCCGCGGCGTGGGTTCGGTGCGGCATGTCACGCGGGTCTTTCGGCGGCCGTCGCCGAGGTGGTCTGCTTCTGCGACTGCGACGCGAGTCTGGATCCTCGGCAGCTGCCCCGGGTCGCCGTACCGGTGTTGGACGGTTCGGCTGATCTGGTGCTGGGATACCGGCGGCCTGTCGCGCGTGGGGTCTGGCCGCTGCCTGGTCGGCTGGCCAACCGGGAGCTGGTGCGGCGTATCCGGCGCCGTACCGGTGTTCGGGTGCGTGATCTCGGGCCGATGCGGGCGGCCCGGCGTGTGGACCTCGTCGCGTTGGAGCTGGCCGATCGGCGGTGCGGTTATGCGCTGGAGATGCTGGTGCGTGCCGCGGATGCCGGCTGGCGGGTGCGTGAGGTCGAGGTGGACTACCTGCCGCGGATCGGCCGATCGAAGGTCACCGGGACGCTGCGCGGTTTCCGGCAGGCGGTGCAGGACATGAGCGCGGTGCTCACCCGGTGAAGGGCGGCGCCGTCGCGTCCACGCACGGCGTTTCGGTGACGACGCTGCTGGTCATCGCGAAACAGCCGGTGCCGGGGCGGGTCAAGACACGGTTGGTGCCCCCGTACTCCTTCGAGCAGGCGGCCATGCTCGCCGAGGCCGCGCTGGCGGACACGTTGCGCACGGTGCTCGCCGCGCCCGCCTGCCGCCGGATCCTGGTCCTGGACGGGCGACCTGGGTCATGGCTTCTGGACGGATTCGAGATCGTCCCCCAGGTCGCGGGGGAGCTGGATGAGAGACTGGCGGCGGCGTTCGCGGCGGTGCCGGGGCCGGCGCTGCTGATCGGTATGGACACTCCACAGGTCACGCCTGATCTGCTCACCGTCGGCTGGGACGGGGTGGACGCGTGGTTCGGTCCAGCCGCCGACGGGGGCTTTTGGGCCCTGGGATTACGCGAACCTGACCCCGACCTGCTGCGGGGCGTGCCGATGTCCACTCCGACCACCGGCGCCGTGCAGCGGGAACGGCTGTGTGCCGCCGGTCTGCGGGTGTCCGATCTTCCTCTGCTCCAGGACGTCGACACCGCCGCGGACGCCGCCACGGTCGCTCATCTCGCCCCGCGGACCCGTTTCGCCGCCTGCGTACGCGACTTCACCCCTGCCATTGCCTCGCCACGGCGACGGTTCGACCGATGACTCGCCCCGGGTGCCGGGAATCGGACCAGGCAGTGCGGGGAATGGGAGGAGAAATGGCTGTCGGGGGGACTTGTGGCAGATCGGCCATCGCCGGGGGGCGCGCATCACGAGGCCCGGTCCGCTGATCGACCGGGCCGACGACGCAGGCCCCGGGGCGGATTCCCATGGCTTCTCGCGCACCCGCCGCCTGGGCCGTTCCGCCGGGAGTTCTGGCGGAGCCCGCTGCGTGGGCCGTGGCTGACGTCGGTGTTCGGCGCTGTCTTGTTGATCGGCCTTACGTTGATCGCGATCACCGGGCTGCTGTCTTACGCCGCCTACGATCCGCGGTTGGCGGGCAATGACCTGACCCCCGAGAAGGGCGTGCTGGGCTTCTACCTGTTCGACTGGCCCACTCATCCGGTCTGGTTGTACCGGCTCAGCCAGGCGGTCCACGTCATCCTCGGAGTTACGCTCGTTCCGGTCCTGCTGGCCAAACTGTGGTCGGTCATTCCCAAGCTGTTCGACTGGCCACCGGCGCGTTCCCCGGCCCAGGCGCTGGAGCGGATGAGCCTGCTGCTGCTGGTCGGTGGTGCGGTGTTCGAGTTCGTCACCGGCATCCTCAACATCCAGCTGTTCTACGTCTTTCCGTTCTTCTACCCGGCGCACCTGTACGGGGCGTGGATCTTCCTGGCGGCGTTCGTCGTGCATGTCGCGTTCAAGCTGCCGCGGATGGTCAGCGCGCTCAGGTCGCGCAGTTTCCGCCGTGAGCTGCGCACCGGCCTGGGCGACACCCGCCCCGAACCCCCTGACCCCGATGGTCTGGTCGCGGTTTGCCCGGGGGAGCCGACCGTCTCGCGGCGCGGGCTGCTCGGTTTCGTCGGCGGCGCCTCGCTGACGCTGTTCGGCCTGTCCGTCGGTCAGACCATGGACGGGCCGTTGCGGCGCACCGCGTTGCTGGCGCCGCACGGACGCGAGTACGGCCCTGGACCCAACGACTTCCAGGTGAACAAGACCGCGGCGGCCAAGGGGATCACGGCGCGCGACGCCGGCCCGGGCTGGGCGCTGGAGCTGGTCGGCCTGCGGCGGATGCGCCTGTCCCGCCCGGATCTGCTGGCGATGCCGCTGTACACCTACGACCTGCCGATCGCTTGTGTGGAGGGCTGGTCCACGCGGCAGAGGTGGACCGGCGTGCGCCTGGCCGACCTGGCCCGGCTGGCCGGAGCTACGCCCGGCATAGACGAGGTCTTCGTCGAGTCACTCGAGCGTGGAGGCGTTTTCGGCCACGTGACCCTCAGCGCCCGCCAGGTCGCAGACCGGGCTTCGTTGCTCGCGCTGCGCGTCAACGGCGCCGATCTGTCCCTCGACCACGGGTTCCCCGCCCGGATCATGGTTCCCAACGCGCCGGGCGTGCACAACACCAAGTGGGTCACCCGGCTTAGCTTCCGGCCCGCGCGACCATGAACGCCAGGTCGCCGTCTCGGATCCGTGCCGTCCGCCGACGGATCGCCACGACCGTCCGCCGGTGGATCGCCGCACACCACGGCGGCGACCTGCGGCGTCTGCCAGGTGCCGTCTGTCGGCGGATCGCCGCGCATTACGGCGCCGACCCGCTGCATCTGCTCGCCCTGCTCGCCTGCTTCGCCCTGGCCGGTTACGCCGCGAGCCGGGTCGTCGCCGCCGGGATCTGGGTCGGGTTCGCGGTCTGGTTCATCGGCTCGGCGATCGTGCACGACCTTGTGCTGTACCCGCTCTATGCGCTCGCCGACGTCGCCGTTCAACGACGCCCATGGGCACGGCGCAGACCGGGCCCGCATGTCCGGTGGCGACCATGGATCAATTATCTGCGCGTGCCGGCCGGGCTGTCGGGGCTGCTGCTGCTCGTCTGGTTCCCGCTCATCCTCCGGCAGTCCGAAGAGACCTACCGCAAGGCGGTCGGGCTGGACACCAGCCCCTACCTGGGGCGGTGGCTCCTGGTGACCGGCGTGCTGTTCGCCGGATCCGCCCTCGCCTACGCCCTGCGCCTACGGTCCGCAGCGTCCGCTCGGCGTGGACCACGCCTGAGACATCGGCCGGAAAGACCTCGCCGGGAGTAGGGAGGTGCCTGGTGAGCACACGCTCGATCAGCGACTACGCACTGCTGGCGGACTGCCGGTCAGCCGCTCTTGTCACCTCGGACGGCTCCGTGGACTGGTTGTGCGCTCCCCGATTCGACAGTCCGGCGATCTTCGCCCGGTTGCTCGACGATGACGCCGGGCACTGGTCGATCTGCCCCGCCGGTCCCACTGAGGTCACCCGAAGGTATGTGGAGGGCACGCTCGTCCTGGAGACCACCTTCCGTACCAGCGGTGGCACGGTGGTACTCGTCGACGCGCTCGCCCTGGGCAGGCACGAGCGCGGGCACGGCATCGGCGCGGCCTCGCCGGGTGTTCTCCTCCGCGAAGCGACCTGCGCGGAAGGCACCGTCACACTGGAGATGACGTACGCGCCGCGCCCGGAGTTCGGACTCGTGCGTCCCCTGATGGAGCAGGTCCGCGGTGGTCTGGTCGCTCGTGGCGGCGCTCACGTCCTGACGCTGTCGGCCCCCGTCGATCTGAACGTCGATCGTTCCACCGCTCACGCCACGGTCACCCTTACGGCCGGACAACGCCTCGGCTTCGCGCTGCACTCCAGCGCGGGCTGGGAGACGGAACCGCGATGCTGGAGCCGGCGGCTCATCCACCGTCGTATCAAGGACACCATCGAAGGCTGGCGCTCCTGGTCCCGAGAACACGCCCGCTACGAGGGCCCCTCGCAGGACCAGGTCGCCCACAGCGGACGGGTGCTGCGCGCGCTGACATTCGCCCCCACCGGGGCGATCGTCGCCGCGGCCACCACCTCGCTACCGGAGGAGGCCGGCGGAGAACGCAACTGGGACTACCGCTACACCTGGGTCCGGGACGCCAGCTTCGCCTTGCAGGCCCTCGACAGTGCGGCGTGTGAGAAGGAGGAGGCCGCGTTCTTCGGCTTCCTCGCCCACGCCGCGGCCACCCGGCTCGACCGCGATTCCCACCTGCAGATCATGTACGGCGTCGGCGGAGAACGCGATCTCAGCGAACGCTCGCTACCGCATCTGGGTGGCTGGCGCGGCAGTACCCCCGTGCGCGTCGGCAACGACGCATGGCGCCAGCGCCAGCTCGACGTCTACGGTGAGCTGCTCGACGCCGCCCACCAACTGTGCGCCGACACGGCGCGCCAGGAGTACGACACGGTCACGCGCACCTTCCTCCTCGATGCCGCCGAGACGGCCGCCCGCCGCTGGCAAGAACCAGATCAGGGCATCTGGGAGATCCGTGGGCCAAGCCGCCATTTCCTGCACTCCAAGCTCATGTGCTGGGTGGCCCTGGACCGCGCCATCGCCCTGGCTTCCGTCCTTGGAGCCGCCGACCGCGTCGGCGACTGGGAACAGACCCGCGCGCAGATCCGTGCGGCGATTCTGACGCAGGGCTGGAACCCGGATGTCGGCGCGTTCACCCAGGCGTTCGGCGACGCGAGTCTGGACGCATCCGCGCTGACCATGCCTATGGTCGGGTTCCTGTCCGGTGACGATCCCCGCGTCCGGGCCACCGTCAACGCCATCGCGACGCACCTCACCGACACGCGCGGTCTTGTGCGCCGGTACACCACCTCGGACGGACTGCCCGGCGGCGAGGGCACCTTCCTTCTCTGCACGTTCTGGCTGGCCCACGCCCTCGCCCTGACCGGCCAGGCCGCACCAGCCGAACGCGTGTTCGAGGCCGCCGTCCAGCACGCCAACGACGTCGGTCTGCTGGCCGAAGAAGTCGACTCCGGCACCGGCGAACTGGTCGGCAACTTCCCGCAGGCGTTCAGCCACATCGGCCTGATCAACGCCGCGTGCGCCATCCGCGACTGCGAACGCGGACGCTCTCACGGCGCCGTCCCTGGTTAGGGTCCGGGCATGCACGTACTGGTCACCGGTTCGGCCGGGTTCATCGGTTCCCACGTCGTCGAGGCGCTGCGGGAGCGTGGCCATGACGTGCGCACGTTCGACCTGAGGTCCGGTGAGGACGTACGGGACGAGGCGACGCTCGCGCGCCGCCTGACCGGGGTGGAGGCGGTCTGCCACCAGGCGGCCAAGGTCGGGCTCGGCGTCGACGTGTCGGATCTGCCGGCGTACGCCTCGGTGAATGTCCTGGGCACCGCCGTGCTGCTCGCCACCATGGCGCGGGCGGGTGTGGACCGGCTCGTGCTGGCCTCGTCGATGGTGGTGTACGGCGAGGGCGCCTACGACTGCCCGGCCCACAGGCGGGTCCGGCCGGGCCCCCGGGCGACCGCGGATCTGGCCGAGGGGCGCTTCGAGCCGCCCTGCCCCGCCTGCGGCGCGCCGTTGGCGCCCGGCACCGTCAGTGAGGACGCGCCCATGGACCCGCGCAACGCCTACGCCGACACCAAGCTCGCCCAAGAGCACTTGGCGGCGTCGTGGGCGCGTACGACTGGCGGCGCCGTTGTGGCGCTGCGCTACCACAACGTGTACGGGCCACGGATGCCACGCGACACCCCGTACGCGGGCGTCGCCGCGATCTTCCGCTCGTGCCTGGAGCGCGGCGAGCCGCCCCGCGTGTTCGAGGACGGCGGGCAGCGGCGTGACTTCGTGCACGTCCGGGATGTCGCCCACGCCAACGTCCTCGCGCTGGAGTCCGAACCGAGTGCGGGTGGACTGCGCGCGTACAACATCGCCAGTGGCGAGCCGCACACGGTCGGGCAGATGGCGGTCGCCCTCGCGAAGGCGTACGGCGGGCCGGATCCGATCGTGACCGGCGAGTACCGTCTGGGCGACGTCCGCCACATCGTCGCATCCCCGGACCGGGCCACCACCGACCTGAGCTTCCGCTCCTCGATCCCGTTCGACGAGGGGATGGCCGAGTTCGCCGCACAGACCTGACCGGGTCGGCCGCACGTGCCTGAGCAGCCCGCCGTAGGTTTCACCACGGCGAGCGCACAAGCGCCTCGACCGCAAGGGCGGTCACCGTCTGCGCGAGCAGCAGCGTACGGGCCGGTGGCCGGTGAAGTGCCGTCACGGTGATGACCCACGCGGCGTACGGGATCCAGATGCGCTCGACCTCGCCACGTGTGACACCGGACAGGTCCAGCGCGAGCACCCCTGCAAGCGCAGCCGCGGCGAGCCACCCGAGCCTGTCCGGACCAGGGTGCGCTCGTCCGCGGGGCGGCGAGGTGGTGCGCACGAGACCGGCGGCGGCGCGCCGCAGCGCGGTCGGCAGGACCTGAGCGGCCGCCGGGCCGATCAGCAGGGCCAAGACCGCGAGGTCGCCGACGAGGAAGTACGCGTACGGCCGCCGGGAACCGGCGCCGATGAGCCAGGCGGCACGTGTGCCGACCGCCCCTTCCCACCAGGAGAACCCGGCGATCGTGAAGGCTGCCGGAACGACCAGGCACCCGGCGGCGAGCGCGACGAGGACCGGCCGCGCCGGGCGCGTCAAGACGAGCACGGCGAGGGGAAGCGCGAACATCGGCAGCAGGCCGTAGCTCAGGTACGGAAGGGAACCGAGCAGCAGCCCGCCTGCGAACGCGCTCGCGGCCATCGCCCACCGGGACGACCCGGTGCGCGAGTCCCGGCCAGCGGCCATGCTCGGAACCGGGCCCGGCAAGGCGGACGCGACGGCGACCAGCGCCACTCCCCACGCCGCCACTCCGAGGAAGAGGGCGTCCATGCTGGTGGCGACCCACAGCGCCGTCGGTGCGAGCACCAGGAACGGCACCGCCCGGCGCGCGACGTCCTCACCCGCGATCACCCGCACGGTGACTGCGATGGCGGCCGCCGCCGAGCCCCCGACCGCGATCACCAGGGCTGCCGCCCACCCCGCGCCGGCCAACCCCATACGTTGGATCGTCCACAGGATCAGCATGGGCAGCGGTGGATGCCCCTTCACGTGCGTGGGGTAGGACTGCATGGCCCGGGTGAAGCCGCGCAGCCAGCCCAGCGGATCACTGTCCATGGCGGGCAGTCCGGCCAGATACTCGGTCGGGGCGGTCAGTGGCCGGGCGATGCCGTCGGGGAGTCGGAGCAGCACCGCCCAGCCCACAGAACCCAGCCAGGCGACCACCGCCAGCGGCCGCCACGGCAGCCGCCCGGCCGCCACCGGCAGCACCGCGACCCCGACCAGTCCAACGGCCACAGCGGGAAGCAGGGGGCCGAGCAGCAACCGGGCGTGGGCGTGCAGCGGCGGGAACGGATCCACCGGCAGCGCCCCGGCACGGCGCAGCACAGCACCCACCCCGAACGCGACCACGATCAGCGCAACCCAGCCGGCCAGGGGAAGGCACGCCCCCCATCCCGGTCGCCGTCTTGCACGCCTGTCACCGGCCCGCAACGGCCACGACCATCCCCACAGTCCGCAAGGTCGTACGTTCTGGCGGGTACGTGAAGTCGGCCGGAGCATACCGGCTGCTTCCAGGGGACGCCGGGATCGGTTGGTCGTGTCCCGAATTGGCACCTGATCTCGCCAACTGGAAACAGATCACGCCTTCACCGTAGGCAGGATCAAGCAAGATATTCGGCTAGGCCATCACCTCGAGCCGTTGATCTTTTTGGTACGCAGGCGGGCGGATGAAGCTTGTGCCGTGCCAGAACTCGTGCAGGTGGTTAACCTGGGCGTCTACCCTCGGCGGTCATGTCCTCCCGACTCCTGTATTTGATCTTCATTCGTCTGACTGGCTGGTTCGTGTTGCTCGCTCGGAGCGAGGCGTCCAAGGATCTGGAAATCTTGGTGCTACGTCATGAGGTCTCCGTGCTGCGGCGTCAGATCTGT
>JAOPYL010000159.1 GCA_025964625.1 Actinoallomurus sp.
TGGGCGGGGGCGGCGTCTACCGGGCCCGCGGTGGGCGGGCAGAATTGAGTGAAGCGCGCCTGACGAGACGGCATCGCGGACCGGCGCCCGGCCGGACCCGGGTCGTTCGCCGCATCCGGCCCGATGCATACATGGCCGGTCCGGCCAGGGGATTAGCAATATCCACCCGGTACGTGAACAATCGTCGAGGTCCTGTCCGCGGACGCCGAGGAGAGCGATGCAAGAAGTGTGGCCCGGGACACCGTACCCACTCGGTGCCAGCTGGGACGGTACCGGCACGAACTTCGCGCTGTTCTCCGAGGTGGCGGACCGGGTGGAGCTGTGCCTGTTCGATGAGGACGGCACGGAGACCCGGTTCGACCTGCCCGAGGCGGACGGCTTCGTCTGGCACGGCTACCTGCTCGGCGTCGGCCCTGGGCAACGGTACGGCTACCGCGTGCACGGTCCACACGATCCGGAGGCGGGGCATCGCTGCAACCCGGGCAAGCTCCTGCTGGATCCGTACGGCAAGGCGGTGGACGGCGACCTCACCTGGCACGAGTCCGTCTTCTCGTACCACTTCGCCGCTCCGACGGAACTGAACGAGGACGACAGCGCCCGGTACATGCCGAAGAACGTGGTGACCAACCCGTTCTTCGACTGGGGCGACGACCGCGCGCCGCGGACGCCGTACAACGAGACCGTCATCTATGAGGCGCACGTCAAGGGCCTCACCCGGCTTCATCCGGAGATCCCTGAGAGTCAGCGCGGCACGTACGCCGGCCTCGCCCACCCGGCGATGGTCGAGCACCTCATCAACCTGGGCGTGACGGCGATCGAGCTGATGCCGGTGCACCAGTACGTCTCCGAGCACGGCCTGGTCGCCCGCGGGGTGTCCAACTACTGGGGTTACAACACGGTCGGCTTCTTCGCCCCGCACAACGCCTATTCGTCGTCCGGCCAGCGTGGCGAGCAGGTGCTGGAGTTCAAGGCCATGGTGCGGACCCTGCACGAGGCGGGCATCGAGGTCATCCTCGACGTCGTCTACAACCACACGGCGGAGGGCGACCACCTCGGGCCGACCCTCAGCTTCCGCGGCATCGACAACGCCGCGTACTACCGCCTCAGCGACAGCGACAAGCGCTACAACCTCGACTACACCGGCTGCGGTAACAGCCTCAACGTCCGGCATCCGCACGCGCTTCAACTGATCATGGACTCGCTGCGCTACTGGGTGCTCGAGATGCACGTCGACGGGTTCCGGTTCGACCTGGCCTCCGCGCTGGCGCGGGAGTTCCACGACGTCGAGCGGCTGTCGGCCTTCTTCGACCTGGTGCAGCAGGACCCGGTCGTCTCCCAGGTCAAGCTGATCGCCGAGCCCTGGGACGTCGGCGAGGGCGGGTACCAGGTCGGGAACTTCCCGCCGCTGTGGACGGAGTGGAACGGGAAGTACCGCGACTCCGTGCGCGACTTCTGGCGCGGCGAGCCCGTGCTCCAGGAGTTCGCGTCGCGGCTGACCGGCTCCAGCGACCTGTACGCCGACGACGGCCGCCGGCCGCTCGCCTCGATCAACTTCGTCACCTGCCACGACGGGTTCAGCCTGCACGACCTCGTGTCGTACAACGACAAGCACAACGACGCCAACGGCGAGAACAACCGGGACGGCACCGACGACAACCGCTCGTGGAACCACGGCGTCGAGGGAGAGACGGACGACCCGTCGATCCGCGCCCTGCGCGCCCGGCAGAAGCGCAACTTCATCGCGACGCTGTTCCTCTCCCAGGGCGTGCCGATGCTGTCGCACGGCGACGAGCTGAGCCGCACCCAGCAGGGCAACAACAACACCTACTGCCAGGACAACGAGCTCGCCTGGATGTCCTGGCAGGGCGACGACGACCTCGTCGGCTTCGTCCGCACGGTGTCGGAGTTGCGCGGCGACCATCCGGTCTTCCGCCGCCGCCGGTTCTTCCAGGGCCGTACTCAGGGCGGCCTGGACGGGGAACGTGACATCGCCTGGCTGACCCCGTCCGGTGAGGAGATGACGGACGCCGACTGGAACATCGGCTACGCAAGGGCGGTCACCGTCTACTTCAACGGCGACGCGATCACCGAGCCGGACACCCGCGGTCAGAAGGTCCGCGACGACTCGTTCCTGCTGCTCCTCAACGCGCACTCGGAGAACATCGCCTTCCGGATACCGGACGAGAGTTTCGGTGAGCGCTGGGAGGTCGTCCTCGACACGGCCGGCGACGTGCCCGGCGAGCGCGAGCCCATCAAGGCCAAGGACGAGGTCGAGGTGATCGACCGCGGGCTGCTCCTGCTGCGCCGGGTCAGCGGCGGCTGACCGTGATGGCGGTGAGCAGCACGAGCACGAATGTCAGGACCGCCACCACCCCGTGGACGACGACGGCCACGACGGGGAAGCCCTGCTCGGCGTCACGGGCGTGCTTGCCGCCCTGGCCGGTGAGCCACCGGGTGAACATGGTGAACCCCAGCAGAGCGACCAGCACCAGCGCGCCGAAGGCGCTCCACGCGTAGACGCTGCGCGCGGTGAGCAGGAAGGCCACCCATGTCGCCAGGGCCAGCACGGCGAGCGTGGGATGCCCGACCACGAGCACAACGGGAAACCGGGTGACTTTCGTCCCCTGCTGCCGCAGGCCGCCGTTGGACAGCCATCCCGTCAGGCGGTAGAACCCGGCGACGGCGGTCAGTACCCACATCACTAACGCGGCGATCTCCACCCGTCTCCCTTCCCGCACCTCCGCTTCGCCGACAAGTCTTCCTGGAAAACAGCGATTTGATAAGCCGAACGCATCGATCCCGTCGCATGGCGCAACGACGGCCTGTGTCACCCTGGATGTCATGCTGCGACTCGAACCAGCCGGCACCACCGACCTCGCGGAGGCGTACGCCTATCCGGGGACCGCGCCCTGGCTCCGGGCCAACATGGTGGCCGGCGTCGACGGCGCGGCGACGCGCGAGGGCAGGAGCGGTGGCCTCGGCGGGGAGGCCGACCGGCGGCTGCTGTCCATCCTGCGCGCCTTGGCCGACGTGGTGGTCGTGGGCGCCGGCACGGTCCGCGCCGAGGGGTACGGCCCGGTCCGTCCCCGCGAATGGTGGGGCGGCTTGCGCGAGGGCCGGGCGCCGGCGCCGCCACTGGCGATCGTGTCGCGCGAGCTCAGGCTCGACGTCGACACACCCCTCTTCACCGAGGCGCTCACCCGGACGATCGTGATCACCTGCGGGTCGGCTCCGGAGGACCGGGTCAGGGCCTGCGAGAAGCGCGCCGAGGTGATCGTGGCCGGAGAGGAATCGGTCGACGTCGGGGCCGCGCTGGACGCCCTCACCGAACGCGGGCTGGTCCGTCAGCTCACCGAGGGCGGCCCGCGGCTGCTCGCCCAGTTCGCCGCGGCCGGCCGCCTCGACGAGCTCTGCCTCACCGTGAGCCCGCAGCTCACCGCCGGGGCCGCGGCCCGCATCCTCAACGGCCCGGAGATGGACTCGACCCCGCTGCGGCTGCAGCATGTCCTCGAGGACGACGACTTCCTGTTTCTCCGATACGTAAGGAGGTGAGCTCATGGATCTCCCCGTGAGCCCGCCGCTCGCGCCCATGCTGGCCAAGGCCGTGAAAGAGCTGCCGCGCGGAGATCTGCTGTACGAGCCCAAGTGGGACGGTTTCCGGGCCATCGTGTTCCGGGATGGCGACGAAGTGGAGATCTACGGCCGAAACGGCAAGCCGCTCGGCCGCTACTTCCCCGAGCTGGTCGAGGGATTCCGGCGTGAGCTGCCGGAACGCTGTGTGCTCGATGGTGAGATCGTCGTGCGGAACGGGTCGGTCCTCGACTTCGACGCACTGCAGCAGCGCATCCACCCGGCCGCCTCCCGCATCAAGCTGCTGGCGGAACAGACCCCGGCGGCGTATGTCGCCTTCGACCTGCCGGCGATCGGCGGGGAGTCGCTGATGGAGACCGGTTTCGGTGAACGGCGGGCCCGGCTCACCGAGGCGCTCGCGGACGCGAAGTCGCCCGTCCACGTCACCCCCGCCACCGACTCGTACGACGTGGGGCTGCGGTGGTTCGAGGAGTTCGAGGGCGCCGGCCTGGACGGGGTGATGGCCAAACCGTTGGCCGGGCCCTACGAGCCGGACAAGCGGACGATGTTCAAGGTCAAACCGGAGCGCACCGCCGACTGCGTGGTCGCCGGCTTTCGCTGGCACAAGTCCGGCCCGATCGTCGGGTCGCTCCTCCTGGGCCTCTACGACGGCGACCGGCTCCAGCACGTGGGAGTCTCGGCGTCCTTCCCGATGAAGCGCCGCGCGGAGCTGGTGAGCGAGCTGGAACCGTACCGGATGACCGACCTGGCCGGGCATCCGTGGGCGGGCTGGGCCGAGCAGACCGAGGCCACCGCCGACCGCATGCCCGGGGCCATCAGCCGCTGGAACGCCAAGAAGGATCTGTCCTGGGTGGCGCTGCGGCCGGAGCTGGTCTGTGAGGTCGCCTACGACCAGATGGAGGGCCGCCGGTTCCGGCACACGGCCCGCTTCCGCCGCTGGCGGCCGGATCGCACGCCGGACTCCTGCGGCTACGACCAGCTCGAGGTGCCCGTCTCGTACGACCTCGACGACATCCTCGGCTGAACCAGGCCCGGCGCGGGCGTTTCTCGGTTCCGTTCCCGCCGCCGGCTTCCCATCCCACGATAACCAAGCGTACGCTTGGTTGCCGCAGGGCGAGGGGAAGGGATCGCGATGCAGGAGTTCTCCAACCTGGTCGGCGGTGAGCCGCGGGCAACGGCCCGGATGCTCGACTCGGTCGACCCGGCCACCGGCGAGGTCTGGGCCCGGATCCCGCGCAGCGGCTCGGAGGACGCCGACGCGGCGGTGAGCGCCGCACGCGCCGCGTTCCCCCGCTGGGCGGCGCTGCCGGCCGCGGGCCGCGCGCACTACCTGCGCAAGGTCGCCGAGGTCTTCGCGGCCAACGCCACCGAACTGGCCGAGATCGAGACCCGCGACAACGGGCGGATCATCCGGGAGACGGCACGGCGCGACCTGCCCGGGATGACCTACCTCTGGCAGAACGCCGCCGCCGAGACCGCCGCCGCGGTCAGGGGTGACACCGTGATCCTCGGCCCGGACAGCATGGGCTTCACCCGCCGGGAGCCGTACGGGGTCGTAGCCGGGATCATCCCGTGGAACGCCCCGATCTCGACGTTCTCCGCCAAGGCGGCGTTCGCCCTCGCGGCCGGCAACACGGTCGTGATCAAACCCGCCGAGCAGGCCGGCGCCTCGGTGCTGCGCGTGGGCGAGCTGCTCAGCGAGGTGCTGCCGCCCGGCGTGCTGAACATCGTCGCGGGCCTCGGCGACGAGGCCGGCGGACCACTCGTACGGCATCCGGACGTGAACCGGATCAGCCTGACCGGCTCGACCGACACCGGCCGCGTCATAACCCGCGAGAGCGCCGGGACGCTCAAACCGCTCGCCTTCGAGCTCGGCGGCAAGTCGCCCAACATCGTCTTCGCGGACGCCGACCTGGATGCCGCCGCCGAGGGCGTGTCGGTCAGGAGCGTCTTCACCGGCAACGCCGGCCAGGTCTGCGTCGCCGGCTCCCGCATCCTCATCCAGCGGGAGGTGTTCGGCGAGGTGATCGAACGGGTCACGGCCATCGCGGGCGAGATCAGGCTCGGGAACCCGCTCGACCCGGCCACCACCATGGGCCCGATCGTCTCGGCCGAGCAGTACGCGCGCGTGACGTCCTACCTGGAGATCGCGTCCAAGGAGGACGCCACCCTCGTCTTCGGCGGACGGTACGGCGAGGACATCGTCGGCGAGCCCTACCGGAACGGCTACTGGGTGGAGCCGACGCTGTACACGACCGAGGACAACGCGCTCCGCGTCTGCCAGGAGGAGATCTTCGGGCCGGTCGCGGTGGCCATCCCCTTCGACACCGACGACGACGCGGTCGCCATCGCCAACGACTCCTCCTACGGCCTCGCGGCGGGCGTCTGGACCCGCGACCTGTCCCGCGCCCAGCGGATGTTCCGCGACCTGCAGGCGGGCACGATCTGGGTCAACACCTACCGCACGATGCCACCCGGCCTGCCGTTCGAGGGGACGAAGGACAGCGGGTACGGCCACGACTCCGTGCTGGCCAACACCCGCGAGAAGACCTGCGTGATCGGGTGAGCCCGATCAGTCCTTGCGGGCCTTGCTGGGCTGCACGCGCTTGGGCTCGCCCGCCATCTTCGGGTAGTTCGGCGGATAGGGCATGTCGCCGAGGCCCTGGTCGCGCTCGTCCCGCTCCGCCCACTCGAGCAGCGGCTCCAGGGAGAACGCCTGGTCATCGATTGCGGCATGCGGGTCGCCGAGCTCGGCGAAGCGTTGCGGCATGGTCGCGATGGTGAAGTCGTCGGTCTCCACGTCGGGCAGCTCCTGCCACGTCACCGGCGCGGACACGGGCGCGTGCGGCTTCGGGCGGACGCTGTACGCCGAAGCGATGGTGCGATCACGGGCATTCTGGTTGAAGTCGATGAAGACCTTCTCGCCGCGCTCCTCCTTCCACCAGTTCGTGGTCACCAGATCGGGCATGCGCCGCTCGATCTCACGGGCGAAGGCCAGCGCGGAGCGCCGTACCTCGGTGAAGGTCCACCGCGGCTCCACCCGCACGTAGATGTGCACGCCCCGGTTGCCGGAGGTCTTGGGGAAGCCGACATAGCCGAGCTCGTCGAGGACCTGGCGTACGGCTTCGAGCGCGACCTTCTTCGCGTCGGCGAAGTCGGTGCCCGGCTGCGGGTCGATGTCGATGCGCAGCTCGTCCGGATGGTCGACGTCGGAGCGGCGCACCGGCCAGGGATGGAAGGTCAGCGTTCCGAGGTTGACGGCCCAGATCACGGCCGCGAGCTCCGTCGGGCACAGCTCGTCCGCGTAACGTCCGCTGGGAAAGGCGATCCGCGCCGTATCGATCCAGTCCGGCGCGTTCTTCGGGATCCGCTTCTGGTAGAAGGCGTCACCGCGGTTGTCCATGCGGGTGGACAGCTTCGCGCCCTCGAAGACACCGCCCGGCCAGCGCTCCAGGGTCGTCGGCCGCTCGTAGAGCGCGCGCAGGATCCCGTCGCCGACGGACAGGAAGTAGTTGACTAGATCGAGCTTTGTCTCTCCTCGAGCCGGAAAATACACTTTGTCCGGATTTGTGACCTTGACGACGTGATCTCCTACTTGGATCTCCACGTAAGGGGACGCCATAAGCGCACGGTACTCCCGCCGGGGGCATGATCACCCGCGGTGTGGGCGGATGGCGGAATGCCTGCCTGCCGGCTCTTGGTTGTCGAGAGCATGACAGTGATTCGCAAGAGTGATGACGAGTGGAAGGCCCAGCTCTCGCCCGAGGAGTACCACGTCCTCCGCGAGGCCGGGACCGAGGCGCCGTGGACCGGGGAGTACGTCTCGACGAAGACGACCGGCGTGTACAAGTGCCGCGCCTGCGACGCCGAGCTGTTCCGCTCGGACACCAAGTTCGAATCGCACTGCGGGTGGCCCAGCTTCTACCAGCCGACGGAGTCCGACGCGGTGACCCTCCTGCGGGACACCGCGCTCGGCATGGTCCGCACCGAGGCCCGGTGCGCGCACTGCGACTCACACCTCGGCCATGTCTTCGAGGGCGAGGGATACCCCACCCCGACCGACCAGCGGTGGTGCATCAACTCGGTGTCACTGACCCTCGCCCCGGCCGAATGAGGCTCAGGGCACGCTCTTGAGCCTGCAGGTGTCCCCGGCGTCCATCTTGTTCGCGAGGACCGGGTAGCCGGCGTTCTTGCCGGCGTGCACGAACACGATCGGGATCCTGCCGCGGCCCTCGAGGTAGGCCGCGGCGGTCTCGCACAGGGCGATGGCGGTCTTGGAGTCGGCCTCGGACCCGGGCAGGTCCGTGTAGACGCGGAGCATCGGCCCGGTCCAGACGATCTCGCTGACGTGCGGGGCGTCCGCCCTGTCCTTCTCCTGGTAGTAGGCCAGGGCGGCCGGGTCGCCACCGCCCTGCGCCGGCCAGCTCGGCGCGGCGGTCGCGGGCGCCGGTCCCTGCCGCCTGGCCGACAGGTTGACCGCGGACGCTCTCGGGGGCCGGCCGGATCCGGTCGCGACGAACGCCGCCACCAGGACGAGCCCGAGGCCGGTCGCGCAGCCGAGCGCCACCTGCGCCCGGTGAGAGGCCACCACGGGCAGCAGGCCGGCCCCGCCCGGCACGCCCGCGACCGCGCGCGCGTGCCTCCCCCTTCGACGCCGTGCTTGGCTCACCCTGTCCCTCCGCCCGCCGGTTTCCGCGGGAGGTCACAGTGGTGGACGCCTCGATGCGCCGGCCATCTCCCGTTCCGGGGATCCTCCTGCATCGCACCTGGCCGGACCATTCCGATGGGCAAGTCTTCGGACTCGCTTGACCCGCGGATGAGGAGCGTCCGGGCGGTGAGCGGCGCGGCTCTCAGGGATGAGCGGCGCGGCTCTCAGGGATGAGCGCGGGCTGTCAGGGCAGGGCGGCGACGAGCTCGGTGACGGGCTTGCGGGAGCCGGCGTAGAACGGCACCTCCTCGCGGACGTACAGCCGCGCCTTCGAACCGCGCAGGTGCCGCATGAGATCGACGATTCGGTGCAGTTCGTCGCCCTCGAAGGCGAGGATCCACTCGTAGTCGCCGAGCGCGAACGAGGACACGGTGTTGGCCCGCACGTCGGGGTAGCCGCGCGCCATTTTGCCGTGCTCGGCGAGCATCGCGCGGCGCTCCTCGTCGGGCAGCAGGTACCAGTCGTAGGAGCGGATGAACGGGTAGACGCAGATGTA
Source organism: Actinoallomurus sp. (assembly GCA_025964625.1). Classification (GTDB taxonomy): domain Bacteria; phylum Actinomycetota; class Actinomycetes; order Streptosporangiales; family Streptosporangiaceae; genus Actinoallomurus. The sequence continues at coordinate 8,796 of JAOPYL010000159.1, forward strand.
GCCGCGCGCCTCCTCCTCGGCGAGGAACGCCGGGACGTGGCTCTTGTTGAACTCGGCGGGCCGGTGCAGCGCCATCACCGACCAGACCGGCTCGGAGGCACGGCCCAGCGCCGTGCGGCGGAACCGGCTGTAGACCTCCTGCAGGTCATCCGAGCTCGGCGCGTGCCACCAGATCATGAAGTCGGCGTCGGCGCGCAGCCCGGCGACGTCGTACACGCCTCGCGTGATGACGTCCTTGGCGGCGGCCTGGTCGAACAGGTCCTCGACCTCGCGGGCGACCGCGTCGCGGTCGGCGTCGGCGAGGCCCCGCACCCGGAAGACCGACCACATCGTGTAACGGATCACCTGGTTGAGCTCGCGCGCCTTCGGCTTCTCCGTCGCTGAATCACTCACGGTCGCACTCCCCTTTTCCACTCGCTCCCCGGCCCGTACAGCACGGCGCCCGGCCGGCCCGCGGTCATCGGCTCCGCCCGGTCGTCGGCTCGTCGCTCCGCCTCGATTCTCCCCGACCCTCCAGACCATCGAGCACCCGGGCCGCCGCAGCGCGTGCCGTGGCGATGCACGCGGGGATCCCGACGCCGTCGTACGCGGCACCGCACACCGCCAGGCGGGGCTGCCCGGCGACGGCGGCGCGGATCCGCGCGACCCGGTTGAGGTGCCCGACCGTGTACTGCGGGAGGCCGCCGCCCCACCGGGTGACGCGGCAGTCGATGGGCAGCTCGATGACGCCGGCCGTGCGAGCCAGCTCGGTCATCGCCATGGCCTTGAGCTCGTCGTCGGGACGCTGGAGCTCGTGCTGGTCGCCGTACCGGCCGATGGAGCAGCGGGCGACCACCGTGCCGGGCGCGCCGGCGACGAGATGCGGCCACTTGGTGGTGCTGAACGTGACCGCCTTGACCGCGGCGGCCTCGACGGCGGGCACGAGGTAGCCGCTGCGCCGGGGCCGTGCCGGGAAGGCCGTTCCCGCGTAGGCCAGGGTGACGATCGCCATGCCGGCGTACTCGATCCGGCCCAGCTCCGCGGCCGCCGCCGGCACCTCCTCCCGCAGGAGTCGCTGCGCCGGCCGCGCGGGCACCGCGAGGATGACCGCGTCGGCCTCGAGGAACTCCGGCTCACGTGCGGGGCCGACGGTGAGCCGCCACCCCTCGGGCGTGCGGCGCAGCTCACGCACCATCGCCTCGGTGCGCACGGTTCCGCCGAGCTCGGTGAGCTTCCGGGCGAGCTCCTGAGGCAGTACGCCCAGGCCGCCGGTGAGCGTGGTGAACAGCGGCCCGGCGTCCACGGGGGCCGCTTCGCGTACGGCGCGGGCCGCGGTGATCAGGGAGCGACGGGACCGGGAGGCGGCGGCCAGGCCGGGCAGCGTCGCCTCGAAGGAGAGTTCTTCGGTGCGCCCGGCGTACACGCCGCCCAGAAGCGGCTCGACGAGGCGGTCCACCACCTCGGACCCGACCCGCGCGCCGACGAACTCGGCCACTGACAGGTCCTCACCGCGCGGGGTGCCGGGAAGGATCAGGTCGAGCGGGACCCGGGCCAGCCCGGCGGCGGACAGCACACGCGAGCGCGCCAGTGCCCCGAGGTCGGCGGGAACGCCCATGACGTGCCCGCCGGGCATGTCATGGAGCGCACCCCGGCTCCAGATCGCCGCCGAGGTCGTTCCCGGGAAGGCGAGCCGGTCCCCCATCCCGAGCTCACGGACGAGCTCCAAACCCTCCGGACGGCGCGCGAGCATCGCCTCGGCGCCTTCGTCCACCGGCAGGCCGGCGATCTCGCTCACGCTGATCTTGCCGCCCACGTCGGCCGCACCCTCCAGGAGGATGACGGCGGCGCCGCTCTTGGCCACCTGGTAGGCGGCGGTCAGGCCGGCGATCCCGCCGCCGACGACGACAACGCGGGCGCGGGTCGGCACATCGGTCATGTATTCCACGATGGCAGAGGTTTCCAATGCTTCGCACGCGGAGCGCGTGGCGGATGGCCCGTGATCCGGTGGTTGCCGCCCTTCCTGGGCCCCACCCGCTGATCGGACTGCCCGTGCAGTGGGTGTGGCGCCGCCGCCGCACCGGGGCGGCGTGACCCGCGGCCGGGTGACCCGGCCGAGGCGGCGGATCAGCGGGCGGCGGACTCCTCGTGCACGAAGTCGGTCAGGCGCGCCAGCGCGCCGGGGTCGGTCGACGGGAGCACGCCGTGGCCGAGGTTGAACACGTGTCCTTCGGCGGTACGGCCCTGGTCGAGCACGGCGCGGGTGCGCTCGGCGACGACCTCCCAGGGGGCGAGCAGGATGGCGGGGTCCAGGTTGCCCTGCAGCGCCTTGCCCGCCTCGACCCGGCGGACGGCGTCATCGAGGGGCACCCGCCAGTCGACGCCGACCACGTCGGCGCCGGCCTCGCCCATCAGCCCGAGCAGCTCGCCGGTGCCCACACCGAAGTGGATACGCGGCACGGCGTACGGTTCGAGGGCCGAGAAGATCTTGCGGCTGTGCGGCAGCACGGATCTGCGGTAGTCCTCCGGGCCGACGCCGCCCACCCACGAGTCGAACACCTGGATCGCCCGGGCGCCCGCCTCGACCTGCACCTTCAGGTAGGCGATGGCGATGTCCGCGAGCCGGTCGAGCAGTCGTGCCCACAGCTCCGGCTCGCCGTACATCATCGCCTTGGTGCGATCGTGGGTCTTCGACGGGCCGCCCTCGATGAGGTACGACGCGAGCGTGAACGGGCCGCCCGCGAAGCCGATGAGCGGGATGCCGCCGAGCTCGCCCGTGAGCGCGCCGACCGCCTCGGTGACGTAGGGGACGTCGTCCGGCACCAGCGGGCGCAGCCGGTCGACCCCGGCGGCATCGCGGATCGGATCGGCGATCACCGGCCCGACGCCCGGCTTGATGTCGAGATCGATCCCGATCGCCTTGAGCGGCACCACGATGTCGCTGAAGAAGATGGCCGCGTCCACCGCGTAGCGGCGCACCGGCTGCATGGTGATCTCCACGATGAGATCGGGGAGGGCACAGGCCTCGAGCATGGGGATGCCGGCGCGCGCATCACGGTATTCGGGAAGCGAGCGGCCGGCCTGCCGCATGAACCACACCGGCGTGTGCGGCACCGGCCGCCGGCGGCACGCGAGCAGAAAAGCGCTTTCCTCGCGCGCCTCCGGCACGACCACGCTTTCCTCGCGCGCGTCCGGCACGACGCTTTCCTCGCGCGCCTGCGGCAGAGGCGTGCTGTCCTCTTGGGCGTTCACAACGTCGGGCACACCTGGATCGTCCCACGAAACGCCGCAGGCCGGGCGGCCACCCCCGAACATGGCACCGGACCCGGCCGTGACAGATGCCACACGTCCGTTATGAGAATCTTCGGGACACGCCGAGCGACGTCCCGCGATCGCGCCGGGCGCCATGCGAGCGTGTGAGCGCTCCACCCCTGCTGAGTCGAGGGAGGTCACCGACGGATGGCCCTCACACGTCATTGTTCCGCCTGTGACGCCGAACGCCGCTTCGAGCAGCCGCCGTGCGTGGACGGCCACGACGAGGAGTGTCCCGAGTGGGCATGCGTCGACTGCGGCATGGCGATCCTGATCGGCGACGCTCCCGAGACCCCGGTAATCGCGCGGTCCCGGGCGGCCTGAACTTCCCGAAACGTATGCGTCCCCTTCCCCCCATCGAGGGCGTACGTCCCGCCGATCGGCTGTCGGCCCGATGAGCCCGCGAAGTGTCGGCGTGCCCGGACCGTTCCAGCGCGCGGCGGCTACCCTGCGCGGCGTCGTCGAGGCCGAGCCGACCCGGGCCGAGCTCATGATCGAGGACATGCCCGCGCCGCAGCGGCTGGCGCCGTACGCCGCCGCGCTCATGGCGACGGTGTACCGCGAGGACGACACCGAGCTCGCCGTCGGCCGCCTCATCGTGCTGTACGACCCCGACGGCCAGCGGGGCTGGCACGGAGACTTCCGGGTGGTGGCGTACGTCCGGGCCGAGCTGGAGCCGGAGATCGCGGCCGACCCGCTGATCGGCCCGGTGGGCTGGAGCTGGCTGACCGAGGCGCTCGACCTGCACTGCGCGGGCTACAAGGCCGTGTCGGGGACGATCACCCGCGCCGTCTCGGAGAGCTTCGGGGACAAGGACGAGGAGCCGGAGACGACCGAGCTGGAGCTGCGGGCGTCCTGGTCCCCGGCCGACGAGAACATGTCCGGGCATATCACTGCATGGTGCGATGTTCTGTGTCTTGCGGCCGGGTTGCCGCCGGCAGGGGTCACCTCCCTGCCCGGTTCAGGAGCTTGACAACGTACGGTAGGCGCGTGGGAGTGTCGGAAGCAGAAGTCGTACCACTACTTGAACCCCGAGAGGGGGTCCCCCCGGTCGTCGAGACCGCCGGGGGCCTTGAGGACGCCATCGAGATGCTCGCCGGTGGGCGAGGACCCGTCGCGGTGGACGCCGAGCGCGCCTCGGGCTACCGATATGGGCAGCGTGCCTACCTCGTCCAGCTACGACGCATGGACGCCGGCACGGTCCTCATCGATCCGGTGCCCTGTCCCGACCTGTCGGCGCTGCACACGGCACTCGCCGGCACCGAGATGGTGCTGCACGCCGCCACCCAGGATCTGCCCTGCCTGGCCGAGCTGGGGCTGGTGCCGGACCGGCTGTTCGACACCGAGCTGGCGGGGCGGCTGCTCGGCTATCCGCGTGTGGGACTGGGCACCATGGTCGAGACCGTCCTCGGCTTCACGCTCGAGAAGGGCCATTCGGCGGCCGACTGGTCCACGCGCCCACTGCCCGCCGACTGGCTGCGCTACGCCGCCCTCGACGTCGAGCTCCTCGTCGAGTTGCGCGACGCACTGCGGGCCGAGCTGGACGACGCGGGCAAGCTCACCTGGGCGGAGGAGGAGTTCGCCGCGATCCTCGCAGCCCCCCCGAAGGAGCCGCGTCAGGACCCGTGGCGGCGCACCTCCGGCATCCACCGCCTGCGGACCCGCCGGAGCCTCGCGGTCGTCCGGGAGGTGTGGACCTCCCGCGACCGCATCGCGCGCGACCGCGACCTGTCCCCCGGCCGGGTGCTGCCGGACGCCGCGATCGTCGAGGCCGCGCTGCAGCTGCCGCGGACCCCCGATGACCTGGCGGCGCTGCCGGCGTTCCGCGGGCGCAACCCCCGCCGCCACGCCGCGGCGTGGTTCCGGGCCGTGCAGCGGGCCCGTACTCTGCCCGACACCGCGCTCCCGGAGCACAGCCTGCCCGGAGAGGGGCCACCGCCCGCACACCGCTGGGCCGAACGCGACCCGGCCGCCGCCGAGCGGCTGAGCGCCACCCGGGCCGTCGTAGCCGCGCTGGCCGACGAGCACACCATGCCCACGGAGAACCTCCTGCAGCCCGACGTGGTGCGGCGGCTGGCCTGGAGCCCGCCGGAGACCATCACGCCCGAATCGGTCGGGGTGGCGCTGACCGCGCTCGGGTCGCGCTCCTGGCAGGTGGAGCTCACCGCCATGCCCCTCGCCCGGGCGCTGGTCAGATTGGCGACCAAGGATGATCTCTGACGCGATCGTCACCGAGCGGCTCGTGCTGCGGCCACTGGGCCGCGAGCCGGCCCGGGCGATGGCGGGGGGTGACTACTCCGGCATTACCCCCGGCAGCGGATGGCCGACGGACGTGACGTCGATCGTCGCTCAGCGGGCCGCCGCCGATCCGGACGCGCTGACCTGGCTGATCACTCACGATGGTGCGGTGATCGGCGAGTGCGGGCTCAAGCATGCGCCGTCCTCCGACGGGTCGGTGGAGATCGGGTACGGCCTCGGCGCCGCCTGGCGGGCGAACGGATACGGCACGGAGGCGGTGGGCGGGCTCGTGGAATGGCTCGAGGATCTGGCGGGCTGCCGCCGCGTGATCGCCGAGGTGCACGAATCGAACACTCCCTCACGGCGGCTGCTCGAGCGGCTGGGCTTTTCGATCGACCACCTGATGCCGCCCTACGTCTGGTACGCCCGCGCTGTTCGATGACGGCGCCCGGACGCCGATCCCGCGGCCGTATCGGCTCGATCTGGTCGGCGTGGCCGATCCACAGCCTGGCCGAACCACAGCCTGGCGGGCTACAGCGTGACGAACGTCAGCCCGCGTTTCTTGGGTGGCCCGCCGAGGCGATTCGCTGCGCCGGCTTCGGGAACTCCCTCACCTGAATGCCGATCAGCGAGAACGTGGCCTTGACGTCGTGCTCGGCCAGCAGGTCGAGCATCTTCGGCGTCCACTCGGGGTGCGGGCCGTCGTCGATGGTCAGCGCGATGGCGTTGGGCGGAGCGTCCGGGTGAATGTCCTGCAGCCGGTGGATGGCCTCGGTCCGCCGCGGCAGCGGCGTCGGAGACGGGGTGGGAGTCGGACGGGGCGACGGTGAGGTGTTCGCGGGCGGGATCACCGCCCGTCCACGAGCGAACGGGCGGGAGGCGATGGTCGCCTCCCGTGCACGGTCCCCCGTGTACTCAGACTCGAACTTAGGTTAGCCTCACTTAAGTTCATGTCATCGACCCTGGATCCGCCCGGGGCCCATCCGGGAGGAGCAGGTCTCTTACTGCTCGGCAACTACCTCATCGGCTTGCGCGAAGGACTGGAAGCCTCACTCGTCGTCAGCATCCTGATCGCGTATCTGGTGAAGTCGGGCGCACGGAAGGCGCTGCCGCCCGTGTGGGGCGGCGTGAGCACCGCCGTCGGGCTCAGCGTCGGGTTCAGCGTCGTGCTCAGCGTGGCCTCCGGAGAGATGCGGTTCAGGACCCAGGAGACCTTCGGTGGCGTGCTGTCCCTGATCGCCGTCGGCCTGGTCACCTGGATGGTGTTCTGGATGCGCAGGACTGCACGGTTCATGAAGGCCGAGCTGGAAGGCAAGGTGGACAGCGCGCTGTCGCTCGGCTCCGGCGCGCTGTTCGCCGTCGCCTTCCTCGCGGTCGGCCGAGAGGGCCTGGAGACGGCCCTGTTCCTCTGGACCAACATCAACAACGCCGGTTCCTCGGCGCAGCCGATCGCGGGGGCGGTGCTCGGCCTGCTGACCGCGGCGCTGCTCGGATACCTGCTGTACCGGGGTGGCCTGAAGCTCAACCTCAAGCGGTTCTTCACCATCACCGGCGTGGCCCTCATCGTCGTGGCCGCCGGCGTCTTCGGGTACGGCTTCCACGACCTTCAGGAGGCCTCGATAATCCCCGGCCTGAGCACGCTGGCCCTCGAGCCGCACACCTGGTTCACCGGGATGGGCACGCCCGGTCGGTGGCTGCAGACCGCTCTCCAGGGCGTCTTCAATCTCACGCCGCAGGTGACCGTCGTCCAAGCGCTGGCGTGGACGGTGTACATCGTGCCGGTGATGGCCCTTTTCCTGCGCCGGGCCAGGCCGCTGCTCGTGCCCGCGCAGCACGCCGCCGGCACCGGCAGGTGAGCGTGCCGGGCGTCAGCCGCCCGCGCCGCCCGGCGCCGCCATGTCGTGCAGCTGGTACGGCATGACCTTCCCCATCGTGTTGCGCGGCAGATCGGCGAGGAAGTGGACGTCGCGCGGCACGGCGTAGCGGGCGAGCTGGTCGCGGACGTACCCGCGCACGGCGTCGGCATCGAGCCGCCCGCCCGGAGCCATCACGATGTAGGCGGCCAGCCGCTCGCCGTACTGCCGGTCGGGCACGCCCGTCACCGCGACCTCCCGGACCTGCGGCAACCGGGCGATCACGTCCTCGGCCTCGCTCGGGAAGACGTTCTCGCCGCCGGAGACGATCATTTCGTCGGCACGGCCGTCGACGTAGAGCAGACCGTTCTCGTCAAGATGGCCGATGTCGCCCATGCAGAGCATGCCGTCCCGCATCTCCGGCTGCATGCCGCCGGTATAACCCTCGAATCGCATCCCGTTGGCGGTGAAGATGCGTCCCGTGGTGCCGGGCGGGACGGGACGCCCCTCCGCGTCCAGGATCGCGAGCGTGGCTCCGATCGCCGGGCGGCCGGCAGTGTCGGGATGGACACGCAAGTCCGACGCGGTGGCGATGGTCACCCAGCCCGCCTCGGTGGATCCGTAGACGTTGAACAGCTGCGCCGAGAACGCGGCCATGAAGTCTGTGGCCAGGTCGCCGGGCAACCGTGACCCGCTGACCGCGACCACGCGCAGGGAGGACGTGTCGTACGCGGCGCGCACGCGCGGGGGCAGGGCCAGGATGCGCTGCAGCATGATCGGCACGGTGATCAGCGTCGTGCAGCGACGGTCCTGGATGGTTCGCAGGGTGAGTTCGGGATCGAAGCGCCGGCCGATCACCACTGTCGCCCGCAGCGCGAGGGCGATCTGCAACGAGGAGTAGCCCCATGCGTGGAACAGCGGCGCCTCGATCAGCATGGTCTCGCCGACCCGCAGCGGGGTCCGCGACAGCATGGCGGCGAGCGGCACGAACCCCGGGCGCGGCGGGCGGCGCGCCCCCTTCGGGCGTCCGGAGGTGCCGGAGCTGAGAAAGACCGTCCGCCCCTGGATCGACGGCGGCTCGAGCCCCGGGGCCGGGGTCCGCTCGATGAGCTCGTCGATGCCGGGGCCGCCGAGCGCGTCCTGCCCGCCAGGGTCGCCTGGGTCGCCGGGCCATGCGGTCACCTTGGTGATCTGACGCCGGCCGCGGGGCAGCAGACTCCCGAACTCGGCGTCGGCGACGATCAGGTCGGCCCACAGCTCGCGCATCACGGCATGCATCTGCCCGGCGCCGAGTCCGGTGCCCAGCAGCACGACCTCGGCGCCGCGCTTGCTGCAGGCGATCAGCGACTCGACCAGGCCCCGGTGGTTGCGGCACAGCACGCCCACCCGGAGTCGCCGGCCGTTCTGGTCGGGGATCAGCGCGGCGGCCAGCCGGTCGGTGCGGTCGTTCAACTCGGCGTAGGTCAGCACGCCGCGTTCGTCGATGAGCGCCGGCCGGTCGGGATCGCGCGCGGCCGCGGAGACAAGGCCGCCGGCCAGCGTCGTGCCCCAGTGCATGAGCGCGCACAGCTGGCGCGTGGCGCGCAGGGGGCGCCACGGCCACAGCAGGCCCCGCTTGGCAATGGTCAGCGGCACGTTGATGGCCTGTCCGGCTCTCCGTCCTGCCGCGCCGTGGTATTCCGGCCTGGCGTGCACCACTGTCACTCCCTGCGATCCCGTAATCCCGATCAGGTTACGGGTGGGTAGCAGCGGCAGCAAGACCCCACTTGCAACGTCAGTGGTTACTGGCGAGTAATGTATGGGCAGGAAGACTTCATAGGCTCTGCACGAAAGGGAGGACCGACCGTGCCTCGTACCGCGCGTGACGTGGTCTTCGTCGACGGCGTGCGCACGCCGTTCGGCAAGGCCGGCCCCAAGGGGCTGTACGCCGAGACCCGCGCCGATGATCTCGTGGTCCGGGTGATCCGTGAGCTGCGGAGACGCAACCCCTCGCTACCCGCCGACCGGATCGACGAAGTGGCCATCGCCGCGACCACACAGATCGGCGACCAGGGCCTCACCATCGGGCGCTCCGCCGCCGTGCTCGCCGGACTGCCGAAGAGCGTCCCCGGATACGCCATCGACCGCATGTGCGCGGGCGCGATGACCGCCGTCACGACGGTCGCCGGCGGCATCGCCTTCGGCGCGTACGACGTCGCCATCGCCGGCGGCGTCGAGCACATGGGCCGGCACCCGATGGGCGAGGGCGTCGACCCGAACCCGCGATTCCTCGCCGAGAAGCTCGTCGACACCTCGGCGCTCGTCATGGGGATGACCGCGGAGAACCTGCACGACCGGTTCCCGCACATCACCAAGGACCGCGCCGACGCGTACTCCGTGCGGAGCCAGCAGAAGGTCGCCGCCGCGTACGAGGCCGGCCGGTTCCAGCCGGACCTGGTGCCGATGGCCACGCGGTCCGCCGAGAAGGGCTACGGCCTCGCGACGCGGGACGAGCCCCCGCGCCCCGGCACGACACTGGAGAGCCTGGCCGGGCTGAAGACGCCGTTCCGGCCGCACGGCAACGTCACCGCGGGGAACGCCGCGGGCCTCAACGACGGCGCCACGGGCTGTATCGTCGCCGCCGAGGATGTCGCAGCCGAGCTGGGCCTGCCCGCCCGGATGCGTCTCCTCGACTACTCCTTCGCCGGAGTCGAGCCCGAGGTCATGGGCGTGGGCCCGGTGCCCGCCACGGAGAAGCTCCTGGCCCGCAACTCGCTGACCATGGACGACATCGGCCTGATCGAGATCAACGAGGCGTTCGCCGTACAGGTGCTCGCCTTCCTCGACCACTTCAAGATCGCTGAGGACGACGCGCGGGTGAATCCCTGGGGCGGCGCGATCGCTCTCGGCCACCCCCTCGCCTCCTCGGGCGTACGCCTGATGACGCAGCTCGCCCGTCAGTTCGCCGAGCGGCCCGGCGTCCGCTACGGCCTCACCACGATGTGCATCGGCATGGGCATGGGCGGAACCGTGCTCTGGGAGCGAGTGTGACGAGCGAGCGGAGTGGGCGGGCGAGGGACGAGGCCGCCCGCGCAGCGAGTGAGGAGCAGGAGCGACCCATGAACACGGAGAACCCCGCCTGGGAGGGCGCCAAGTGACTGCTGCCGCTGAGATCTTCCGCGACGAGGTGGTGACGCACGCTCGCGTACGCGACGTCGAACTGCCGGACGGCGCGGGCACCATGGCGCTGATCACGCTCGACAACGGCTTCGACCACACGAAGCCGAACACCTTCGGACCCGGCGGCCTGGCCGAGCTGGGCAGGGCGCTGGACGAGATCGCGGTACGCGACGACCTCGCCGCCGTCGGCGTCACCGGCAAGCCGTTCATCTTCGCGGTCGGTGCGGACCTCAAGGGCGTACCCCTGATCTCCGAGCGCGAGCAGGGACTGGAGATCGGCAGGCTGGGCCACGAGGTGTTCCGCCGACTCGGCGAGCTGCCGGTACCGACGTTCGCGTTCGTCAACGGGGCGGCGATGGGCGGCGGCGTCGAGGTGGCGCTGCACTGCACCTACCGGACCATCTCGGCGGGCGTGCCGGCGCTGGCGCTGCCCGAGTGCTTCCTCGGGCTGGTGCCGGGCTGGGGCGGCACCTACCTGCTGCCTCACCTGATCGGCGCGGAGAAGGCCCTCAAGGTCATCGTTGAGAACCCGCTCAACCAGAACAAGATGCTGCGGGGTCCGCAGGCATACGAGCTGGGCATCGCGGACGCGATGTTCGAGCCCGCCGACTTCCTGGAGGAGTCGCTGCGCTGGACCGCCCGGGTGCTGACCGGCGAGACGACGGTCGAACGCGCCCCGGTCGACACCGGGGCGGCATGGGACGACGCGGTCGCGCAGGCCCGCTGGCTCGCCGAGGGCAAGCTGCACGGCGCGGCCCCGGCGCCGCTGCGGGCCCTGGACCTGGTCGCCGCCGCGAAGGGCCGCTCGCGCGACGAGGGCTTCGCGGCCGAGGACGAGGCGCTCGCCGACCTGATCATGAGCGAGGAGCTGCGTTCCGGGCTGTACGCCTTCGACCTCGTGCAGAAGCGCGCCAAGCGCCCGGCCGGCGCTCCGGACAAGTCCCTGGCCCGGCCGGTGACCAAGGTCGGCGTGGTCGGCGCGGGCCTGATGGCCTCGCAGCTCGCGCTGCTGTTCGCCCGCCGCCTGGGGGTGCCGGTCGTGCTGACCGACCTGGACCAGGAGCGGCTCGACAAGGGCGTGGCGTACGTGCACGCCGAGATCGGCAAGCTCCACGGCAAGGGACGCGTCTCGCCGGACGAGGCGTCGCGACTCAAGGGCCTGGTGTCGGGCTCGCTGACCAAGGACGCGTTCGCCAACGCCGACTTCGTCATCGAGGCCGTCTTCGAGGAGATGGGCGTCAAGCAGAAGGTCTTCGCCGAGGTCGAGGCGGTCGTCTCACCCGAGTGCGTGCTGGCCACCAACACCTCCTCGCTGTCGGTGACCGAGATGGCCGCCAAGCTGCGGCACCCGGAGCGGGTCGTGGGGTTCCACTTCTTCAACCCGGTCGCGGTCCTGCCGCTGCTGGAGATCGTCCGGGGCGAGCGCACCGGCGACGCGGCGCTGGCCACCGCGTTCGCCACCGGCAAGGCGCTGAAGAAGTCGTGCGTGCTGGTCAAGGACGCGCCCGCGTTCGTGGTCAACCGCGTCCTGCTGCGGCTGCTCGGCGAGATCGTGCAGGCCGTGGACGAGGGCACGCCGATCGAGGTGGCGGAGCGCGCGGCGGCGCCGCTGGGCCTGCCGATGCCGCCGTTCGTGCTGATGGGCCTGGTCGGCCCGGCCATCGCGCTGCACGTGAACGAGACCCTGCATGACGCGTTCCCCGAACGGTTCCCACTCTCGGGCAAGTTCGCAAAGCTGGTCGCGGCCGGCAAGACCGGGGTGTACCTGCCGGACTTCACCCTGGACCCGGAGGCCGTGGAGATCTTCGGCGGCGGTACCTCGCCGTCCGCCGAGGAGCAGGTCCTGGCCCGTGCGCTCGGCGCACTCGCCGAGGAGATCAAGATCATGCTGGACGAGGGCGTCGTCGCGGCTCCCGAGGACATCGACCTGTGCATGATCCTCGGCGCCGGGTGGCCGTTCCACCTGGGCGGCGTCACGCCGTACCTCGACCGGACCGGCGTCGCGGAGAGGGTGACCGGCTCCCGCTTCCTCGAGCGGGGCGTCGCGAGCCTCCCGTAGCCGGCTGGACGCCTGAGCCCGCCGGCGCGGACCGGCCGGCGGGCTCAGGCGCTCCGTCGCCGGATCGTGGGGGCTTGGGGCCCGGGCGAGCGCCCGCTATACGCCGTCGGCGGCCAGCAGCTTCCAGTAGTGCGTGATCGAGGCCGCCCGGGTCCCCAGGTCGCGGCCGACATAGGTCCACATGCCGCGCAGCCGCCACGGACGGCCGGCACCGTCCTGCACGAACACCTGCAGCGGGAACCCCGCGTCGTACGCGCGGACGGCCCCGGACCGGTCGGCACGGACGGCGATCTCGGGCGTGGCCTCGCACCGGACGCCCAGGATCCGAGTGCCGGGCCCCTGGCGCGACAGCCCCCGGCTCAGGTCGTGCACGAGCACGGCGACGTAGTCCTGGCCGAGCGAGATCAGCAGAGGAAGCCGTTCGGGCGGCGGGAAGCCGCGGATCTCCGGACCACGGGTCACATCGCGCACGTTAGCCGTCGGGTGTGCCGCACGCTGCCGCTTCGCCGTAGCGCTCCGGCCGGTTCACGCCGTACGGTGCCCGGCGGCCGCCGACGTCAGTGCGGGCGGTAGGCGTTCCGCAAGTCCTCCCAGCCGGCCAGCTTCACCCTCTCACCGCGCTCCAGGGTGCGCGCGAGCGCGATCTCCCCGGCGTCGATGCCGAGCCAGTCGTCGTAGGTCACCGCGCGGACGCGCCGCGACTCCAGCAGTGCCTCGATCGAGGGCCGCTCCCTGGCCCGGCCGGTGAGGTCGGCGAGGAGGGCGCGCACGGTCTCCGCGGCGTCGGCCTTGTTGGTGCCGATGACGCCGGTGGGGCCGCGCTTGATCCAGCCGGTGACGTACTCGCCGGGCAGTGGCCGATCGTCCTCGCCGAGCACCCGGCCGCCGTCGTTCGGCACGACGTACGCCAGCGGATCGAACGGCACGCCGGGAAGCGGCACGCTCTGGTACCCCACCGAGCGCAGCACCAGGCCGACCGGCAGCGTCTCGTACGTGCCCGTGCCGACGACCCGGCCTTCCTCGTTCAGGGTCGTGTGCTCCAGCCGCAGCGCCTCGACCCGGTCGGTGCCGAGGATCTCCACCGGGCGCAGCCAGAATCTGAGGTCGAGACGGCGCGGCAGGTCTCCCACCGGGCGCCCGGCCCACTCGCGCATGACCGCGACGTTGCCGCGCACGTGCCGGTCCGACTCTGCCAGCGCGGCACTCGCCGGATCCAGCTCCATGTCCTCGGCGTGCACATGCACCTCGGCGTGCGGCAGCGCGCCGAGCTCGCGCAGCTCCTTGGTGGTGAACTTGGCCTGCGCGGGGCCGCGCCGCCCGATCATGTGGATCCGCCGCACGCCGCTGCCGCCCAGCAGGGTGAGAACCGCGTCCGGCACGTCCGTGGCACGGAGCTCGTCCGCGCTCTTGGCCAGGACCCGCACGACGTCCACGGCGACGTTGCCGACGCCGATCACCGCGACCGAGTCCGCCGACAGGTCGACGTCGAGGCCGGCCGCGTCGGGGTGGCCGCAGTACCAGTTGACGAAGTCGGTGGCGGCGACACTGCCGGGGAGGTCCTCTCCGGGAATGCCGAGGTGCCGATCGACCATCGCGCCGGTGGCGTAGATCACCGCGTCGTAGCAGGCCAGCAGGTCGTCACGGGTGACGTCGGCGCCGAACTCCACGCCCCCTAGGAAGCGCACGGCAGGCTGCTCCAGCACCCGCTGCAGATAACGGGCGATGGACTTGATCGACGTGTGGTCCGGCGCCACGCCGTACCTCACCAGGCCGTAGGGCGTCGGCAGCCGGTCGAACACGTCGACATGCACGTTTCCGTCCGTCTGCTTCACCAGGGCCTCGGCGGCATAGATTCCCGCCGGGCCGGAGCCGATGACCGCCACGCGAAGAGAAGATGCGTCCGCCACGCCGCCATTGTGCCCAGAACTGAGGCCAGAATCCTCATCCCCGGGGAACTGATCCTTCCGCTTCGGCGCGCGGGCCGCCGACACGGCTGTTCCGGCGGCCGTAGACGAAGTAGACGGCGAAGCCGATGATCATCCACACCAGGAACCGGAGCCACGTCTCGGCCGGCAGGTTGAGCATGAGGTATCCGCACGCCAGGACGGCGAGGATCGCCGCGATCGGGGACGCCGGGACGCGGAACGACCGCGGGAGGCCCGGGTGGGTTCGCCGCAGGATGACGACGCCGATCGAGACGACCACGAACGCGAACAGCGTGCCGATGTTGACCAGATCGGCCAGCGCCGACAGCGGGACGAGGCCGGCGATGAGCGCGACGACGACGCCGATGATGATCGTGATGCGGTACGGCGTGCCGAACCGCGGGTGGACGTGGGCCAGCCCCGGCGGCAGCAGCCCGTCGCGGCTCATCGCGAAGAACACCCGGCTCTGCCCCAGCATCAGGATGAGGACGACGGTCGTCAGCCCGGCGAGCGCGCCCACGCTGACGATCGTGGCGAACCCGGAGTGGCCGACCGCCTTGAAGGCCTCGGCCAGGGGTGCGTCGACGCTCAGGTGCCGGTAGTTCTGCATGCCCACGACGACCAGGGACACGGCGACGTAGAGGACGGTGCAGACGACGAGTGAGGTGATGATGCCGACGGGCAGGTCGCGCTGGGGCTTCTTGGTCTCCTCGGCGGCGGTGGCGACGACGTCGAAGCCGATGAAGGCGAAGAAGACGATCGCGGCGCCGGCGAAGATCCCGGCCCACCCGTAGGTGGATGGCGTGTAACCGAACAGCACCTGGATGAGCGGGGCCTTCCCGCCGTGGACCTCCGCCGTGGACACCGCCTTCGGGATGAAGGGATGGTAGTTCGCCGCCCTGACGAAGAAGAGCCCCGCGACGATGACGAAGAGGACCACCGTGATCTTGATGGCGACGATCGCCGCGTTGACCCGCGAGGAGATCTTCACGCCGAGCACCAGCAGGGCGGTGACCACGAGCACGATCAGCGTCGCGGGCACGTTGAAGGTGGCCTTCTCCCCCACGATGGACGGCGGCAGGTTCCAGCCGAGGTCACCGAGCAGGGCCTTCGCATAGCCCGACCAGCCCACGGCCACGGTGGCGGCGCCGAGCGCCAGCTCCAGCATGAGGTCCCAGCCGATGATCCATGCCGGCAGCTCGCCGATGGTGGCATAGGAGAAGGTGTACGCCGAGCCGGCCACCGGAACCGTCGAGGCGAACTCCGCGTAGCAGAGAGCGGCGAGGCCGCAGGCGATGGCCGCCACCACGAACGACAGTGCCACCGCCGGCCCGGCGTTCTCCTTCGCCACCTTGCCGGTGAGGACGAAGATGCCGGTCCCGACGATGACGCCGACGCCGAAGACGGTCAGATCGAGCGCGCTCAGCTCACGGCGGAGCCGGTTCCCGGGCTCATCGGTCTCACGGATCGACCGCTCCACCGATTTCCTACGGAAGACGCTCATCTAGGCCGCTGTACCTCGCTTCCGGCTATGGCACGCCGTGATCGCCACGCGAACGGAAGTGAAACATCAGGATTCAGTCGGTTGGAGCACCGAGTCGCGGGCGGTGGCGGCGGTGATGTCGCGTGCGAGCCCCTGCGGGGTGAGTCCGATGTCGGTGAGGATCTGCGCGCGCTTCGCCTGGTCGAGGAAGGTCTGCGGGATGCCGAACGTACGCACCGGAACGTCCACGTCACCGTCGCGCAGCAGTCTCGCCACCGCGTCGCCCACCCCGCCGACACGACTGTTGTCCTCGACGACGGCGATGAGCCGGTGCTCGGCCGCCAGACTGATCAGCTTCTCGTCGAGCGGCTTGATCCAGCGCGGGTCGACGACCGTGACACCGATGCCGTGCGCGGTGATGATCGCGGCGGCCTCGATGGCGACCCCCGCCATCGGCCCGGCCGCGACCAGCAGCACGTCGTTGTCACCGGACCGGAGGAGCACGTCGAGCCCGCCGGTCCTCTCGACGGCCTCGATGTCGTCGCCGACCGGCCCCTTCGGGAACCGCACGACGGTCGGCCCGTCGGTGACCTCGACGGCCTCGCGCAGCAGTTCGGTGAGCCGGGCGCCGTCCCGCGGCGCGGCGACCCGCAGCCCCGGCACGACCTGCAGGATCGACATGTCCCACATGCCGTTGTGGCTCGGCCCGTCATCGCCGGTGACGCCGGCCCGGTCCAGCACGACGGTCACCGGCAGCCTGTGCAGCGCCACGTCCATCAGCAGCTGGTCGAAGGCGCGGTTGAGGAAGGTGGCGTACACCGCCACGACCGGGTGCATCCCGCCGAGGGCCAGGCCCGCCGCGGACGTTACCGCGTGCTGCTCGGCGATGCCCACGTCGTAGGTCCGCTCGGGGTAGACCTCGGCGAAGGCCGCCAGCCCGGTCGGATGCAGCATGGCCGCGGTGATGGCGACGATGTCGGGCCGCTCGGCCCCGAGCTGGACCAGCTCGTCCCCGAATACGTTCGTCCAGGTCCGGCCGGCCTTGGCGAGCTTGCGGCCGGTGGCCGGGTCGAACAGGCCCGGAGAGTGGAAGCACTCCTCCTCGTCGTTCTCGGCCGGTGCGTAGCCGTACCCCTTCCGGGTCATGCAGTGCACGATCACCGGGCCGCCGAACGACTTCGCCTTGCGGAGCGCGTGCTCGACCGCCGCCTCGTCGTGCCCGTCGATGGGGCCGACGTACTTCAGCCCGAGGTCCTCGAACATCGCCTGGGGCTGCAGGATGTCCTTGATCCCCTTCTTGATGCCGTGCAGCGCGTCGTAGGCCATCCCCCCGACGACCGGCGCCTTGGGCACGGTCCGCTTGATGAGGTCGAGAGCGTGCTCGTACCCACGCGTCATCCGGAGGTCGGCGAGGTGGCTCGCCAGCCCGCCGATGGTCGGCGAGTAGGAGCGGCCGTTGTCGTTGACGACGATGACGACGCGCCGGTCGCGGCCGGCGGCGATGTTGTTGAGCGCTTCCCAGGCCATGCCGCCGGTCAGCGCACCGTCGCCGATGAAGGGTACGACGAACCGGTCGCCCTCGCCGCGCAGCTGGTTCGCCTTCGCCAGCCCGTCGGCGTACGACAGGGCGGTCGAGGCGTGGGAGTTCTCGATGACGTCGTGTTCGGACTCGGCCCGGCTCGGGTAGCCGGACAGGCCGCCCCGCTGGCGCAGCGTGCTGAAGTCCTGCCGGCCGGTCAGCAGCTTGTGCACGTAGGCCTGGTGGCCGGTGTCGAAGAGGATGCGGTCGTGCGGAGAGTCGAAGACGCGGTGCATCGCGATGGTCAGCTCCACCGCGCCCAGGTTGGGCCCGAGGTGACCGCCGCTCTTCGAAGCCGAGACCGCGGCGACGAGGAAGTCGCGAATCTCGCCCGCCAGCTGCGGAAGCTGCTCCGGAGCCAGTGCCTTCAGGTCCTCAGGCCGTCTAATCGACTCAAGAAGGGTCACCTGGGTCATCTCCTCGTCTTTTCTGCGGATGCTGATTTTAGTGGTGCTCCTGACCAGTGGGACGCGCCGGTCCCCCGCCGGAGTTCGCGTGGCGCACCGCCACCGTCCGATATAAAGGCAGTAATGGACGAAGAACGTATCGTGCTGCTCAGCGCGGACGGCAGGGCGATCGGCACGGCTCCGAAGGCATCGAGCCACCATGACGCCACTCCCCTCCACCTGGCCTTCTCGTGTTACGTCACGGACACGGCGGGACGGGTTCTGACCACGCAACGAGCACACGACAAGGCGACGTTCCCATCGGTCTGGACCAACAGCTGCTGCGGCCACCCGGCACCCGGCGAGAACCTGCGCGAGGCCGTCCGGCGGCGGGTGCGCACGGAGCTCGGCATGGAGATCGGTGCGATGACACTCGTGCTGCCGGAGTTCCGCTATCGCGCCACGGCCGCCGACGGCGTCGTGGAGAACGAGCTGTGCCCGGTGGTACACGCGACCGCCTCCGGTGACCTGCGTCTTCACCCGGACGAGGTGGCCGACGCGGAGTGGCGCGACTGGGACTCCTGCGTCCAGCTGGTGGAAGATCCGCTGGCCTCCCCGTGGTTCCGCAGCCAGATGGAACAGCTCCTACCGCTGGGACCGCCCTCCCAGTGGCCTGCCGCTCCGGCGTCGCTGCTCCCCGCCGCCATCACCTGGTGAACCGGGCCCCCTTTCACCGCCGGGGCGCAATCGAACCCGCACCGGCCGGCGGGCCCAGCCGTCGGAACTCCTGGGCGAGGGTCTCGGCGGTGTAGTGGGCGTTCAGTCCGGAGGGGTTCGGCAGGACCCACAGGGGTGAGCCGCCAAGAGCGCCGTCCTGCGGGCCGACCCGGGCCTTCGGCCTGCCGAACGCCGTACGGTAGGCGGTCACTCCGAGGACGGCGACCACGCGCGGCGCGTGCTCCTCGACGAACGCCTCGAGCAGGGCGCCGCCCTCCTCCAGTTCCTCGGCGGTCAGCTCGTCCGCCCGTGCGGTGGCGCGGGCCGCGAGATTGGTGATGCCGAGGCCGTACGACGGCAGCAGGTGCTGCTCACTGGGGGTCAGCAGCCGGTCGGTGAAACCGGACCGGTGCAGTGCGGGCCAGAACCGGTTGCCCGGCCGGGCGAAGTGCCAGCCGGTCGCGGCCGAGTACAGACCCGGGTTGATGCCGCAGAACAGCACCCCGCCCGGCGGCGGCACGACATCGGGGATCGTACGGCTGCGCGCGGCCTCCAGATCGGCGGCGCTCGGTCGTGACCTCATAGTCGGAACGTATCCGTCCGTGCGGCACGCCGGTCACAGAGGGGCGCAGGCGTTGATTACTTTCAGCTGTCACGCCTTTACCCTGGGTATAGGATCGTCAGTAGTGTCGACATGGACGTCTACGCAGACGTCTACATAATCCGTCGACTCCTCCGTACAATCAACGCATGGTGACGGTGACCGTGAGAGTCAGCACAGCCACGCGCGACTGCATCGCCGAGCTTGCGGCCGAAAAGGGCGCATCGATGGCCAGCGTCGTCGACGAGGCGATCCGCGACTACAAGCACAAGAGATTCTTC
>JAOPYL010000161.1 GCA_025964625.1 Actinoallomurus sp.
CGGCCCCAGTCCCGCGCCCGGCCCGGAGTGGCTCGGCGACGCCTCGGGGGCGGCGAACCGGCCACGCTTCCTCCCGCCCGCGGGCTGACCCAGGGCGAGGTCACCGCACGGTGACCTCCACCACCGGGGAGGGACCGTAGATCCGATGCCGGTGGTGGAGATCGATTCCCACGGCACGGAAGGCGAAGCGGCCGTCGGTGAGAGGGCGGCTCTGCAGCCGGAACTCGGCGCTCCAGACATCCGTGCGGTAGGGCTGCACGCATCGGCCGACCTGCGTCCAGCGTCGCTCTGCCACCCGAACCTGCAGGCAGAACAGCGTCTTCCTGACGCCGGCGTCGTCGCCGGCCGAACCCGCGAGGTGAACCTCGGAGCCCGCCTGGAGCACCGGGCGCTCCGCTTGGAGGGTCACATTGGACTTGGCCATCGCGGCTTCGGCCGACGTCACGACCAGCCCGCCGGTGAGGAGACCCACTGCCCCAAGGCAGGCAAGCGCATGTTTCATGAACACTAAGACAGCGGAGGTGCCCCGAAGGTTGTCTGAAGTCCTCAGGAAAAATTCGGGGGATCCTCAAGTTCGGTCAGCTCGATGCCGGGCGCGGCCACGACCACGTCGCCGGCCAGGTGGAGCTCCGAGACCTCGCCGGTCTCCAGGTCGGTGATCTCATAGCGTTCGACGGGCAGCCGGTCTCCGTCGGCGTCGTGCCAGGCGATCTCGGTGAGCGCCCAGCGCTGCGGCACCGTGCGGACGGCGAGCACGGGTGAGGTCAGCAGCAGCAGCCGCACATCGGCGCGCTCCCCCTCGGCCAGTCCCAGCGACCGGGCGACGGCGACGAGGAGTCCCGGAGAGTCTCCGAGGAAGCCGGCCGCCCGCGCGGAGCGTTCCCGCCCGGCGGTCACCCACAGCAGCTCCGCCCCTGCCGCGCCGCCCCGCAGCACATGCTCGCCAGCCGTGACCTGGAGCCGGGCCGGCCGCCACCGCCCGTCCGCGATCAGCTCGATGGTGCCGCCGTCCGAACGCTCCGCGGAGTAACGCCAGCCGCCCCCGTCGGGCGCGCAGGAGAACCGCTCCTCGACGTCGGAGTCGTGGACGTACGTACCGCGCGGCATGGCCCCAACCTACTTCGCGTGCGATCTCAGGAGCCGCGCCGCCAGGAGGAGAGGTACTCCTCCTGGCCCGGCGTCAGGGCGTCGATCTCGATGTCCATCGAGCCCAGCTTGAGCCGGGCGACCTCGGTGTCGATCGCCTCCGGCACGTCGTACACGCCCGGGGCGAGGTCCTGGCCGACGAGCCACTCGCAGGTGAGTGCCTGATCGGCGAAGGACATGTCCATCACGGCGGCCGGGTGCCCCTCGGCCGCGACCAGGTTCACCAGGCGTCCCTCCGCGAGCAGGACCAGGCGGCGGCCGTCGGCGAGGACGTACTCGTCCGCCTGCGGGCGCACCTCGCGGCGGATCTCCACGGCGAGGCCCGCGAGCGCACGCACGTCGATCTCCACGTCGAAGTGGCCGGAGTTGGCGAGGATCGCACCGTCCTTCATGGCGGCGAAGTGCTCCGCGCCGATGACGTCGCGGTTGCCGGTGACCGTGATGAAGATGTCCCCGTCCGCGGCGGCCTGCGCCATCGTCTGGACACGGAAGCCCTGCAGCGCGGCGTCGAGCGCCTTGACCGGGTCGATCTCGGTGACGACCACCCGGCCACCCATACCGCGGGAGCGTTCGGCCAGCCCGCGGCCGCAATAGCCGAACCCGGCGATGACGATCGTCTTGCCGGCGAGCAGGGTGTTGGTCGCACGGACGATCCCGTCGAGCGTCGACTGCCCCGTGCCGTACCGGTTGTCGAACATGTGCTTGGTGTCGGTGTCGTTGACCGCCACCACCGGGAAGCGCAACGCGCCCTCGCGGGCCATCTGATGCAGCCGGATGACGCCCGTGGTCGTCTCCTCGCAGCCGCCGCGGACCCCGGCGGCCAGGTCGAGGCGCTCGGTGTGCAACGTGTTGACCAGGTCGCAGCCGTCGTCGAGGACGAGATCCGGGCCGATCTCGAGGGCCTGGTGGATGTGCCGGTAGTAGCCGTCGCGGTCGATGCCCTGCCGGGCGAACACGGCCGCGCCGTACTCCGCCACCAGCGCGGCGGCCGTGTCGTCCTGCGTGGACAGCGGGTTGGACGCGGCCAGCGCCACCTCCGCGCCGCCCGCCTGCAGCGTGCGGATGAGGTTCGCGGTCTCGGTGGTGACGTGCATGCACGCCGCGATCTTGAGCCCGTCCAGGGGCCGTTCGGCGGCGAAACGCTCCCTGATGCGCCGCAGCACCGGCATCGAACGGTCGGCCCACTCGATGCGCCGGACCCCGGACTCGGCGAGCCCGGGGTCCGTGACGTCTGTGGTCATCAGTAGCGGTACTGGTCCGGCTTGTACGGGCCTTCGACGTCGACACCGATGTAGGCGGCCTGCTCCTTGGTCAGCTCGGTGAGCTTGACGCCGAGCGCGTCCAGGTGCAGGCGGGCGACCTTCTCGTCCAGGTGCTTGGGCAGGGTGTACACGCCGACCGGGTAATTCTCGGTCTTGGTGAACAGCTCAATCTGCGCGATCACCTGGTTGGTGAAGGAGTTCGACATCACGAAGCTCGGGTGGCCGGTGGCGCACCCGAGGTTCATCAGCCGGCCCTCGGCGAGCAGGATGATGGACTTGCCGTCGGGGAAGGTCCAGGTGTGGACCTGCGGCTTGACCTCTTCCTTCACAATGCCCGGGATCTTCGCCAGGCCGGCCATGTCGATCTCGTTGTCGAAGTGGCCGATGTTGCTGACGATCGCCTGGTGCTTCATCCGCGACATCTGGTCGGCGCTGATGATGTTGAAGTTGCCGGTGGTCGTCACGAAGATGTCGGCGATGCCGACGACGTCCTCGAGCGTGGTGACCTGGAAACCGTCCATCGCGGCCTGCAGCGCGCAGATCGGGTCGATCTCCGTGACGATGACGCGGGCGCCCTGGCCGCGAAGCGCGTCGGCGCAGCCCTTGCCGACGTCGCCGTAACCGCATACGACGGCGACCTTCCCGCCGATCAGCACGTCGGTGGCGCGGTTGAGACCGTCGATGACGCTGTGCCGGCAGCCGTACTTGTTGTCGAACTTCGACTTGGTCACCGAGTCGTTGACGTTGATCGCCGGGAACGCCAGCGTGCCGGCCTTGGCCATCTCGTAGAGACGGTGGACCCCGGTCGTGGTCTCCTCGGTCACGCCCTTGACGCGCTCGGCGATCGCGGTCCAGCGGCCGGAGCCGTCGACGGTGCGGCGGAGCAGGCCGATGACGACCTTCCACTCCTCCGGGTCCTCCTCGGCGGCCGAGGGCACCGCCCCGGCCTTCTCATACTCCGCGCCCTTGTGCACCACCATGGTCGCGTCGCCGCCGTCGTCGAGGATCATGTTCGGACCCTCACCCCCGGGCCAGGTGAGCGCCTGCTCGGTGCACCACCAGTACTCCTCCAGCGTCTCGCCCTTCCAGGCGAACACCGGCACCCCCTGCGGGTCCTCCGGGGTCCCGTCACGGCCGACGACGGCCGCGGCGGCCGCGTGGTCCTGGGTGGAGAAGATGTTGCAGCTCACCCACCGCACCTCGGCACCCAGCTCCACCAGCGTCTCGATCAGCACGGCGGTCTGGATGGTCATGTGCAGCGAGCCCATGATCTTCGCGCCGCGCAGCGGCTGGGCCTCGGCGTACTCCTTGCGCACCGCCATGAGACCCGGCATCTCGTGCTCGGCGAGCTGGATCTCCTTGCGGCCGAACGCCGCCAGCGACAGATCGGCGACCTTAAAATCCATGGTTGATTAGCTCCCTGGGTTGGTGTCCACGAGCGAGTTTACGGCGGGCCGCTCGGCCAGCGCACGAGCCGCCCAGCGTTTCTTACACAGATTTGTCAGAATAGGCCGCATGCGCATCACGGAGGCCGCCCGGCGGCTCGGCACCTCGCCCCGCATGCTCCGCTATCGGGAGGCCCTCGGCCTGCTCCCCCCGACGCGTGAGCGGCAAGGCCACCGCCGCTTCGGCGAGGACGAGCTGCGGGCCGTGGCACTCGCGCTGACCCTGGAGAAGAGGTACGACATCAGCCCCGGCGAACTCGCCTTCGCACTGCGCGTGCTGGCCGAACCGGACGTACGGGCGGCCGTGCGGGAACTCGGCGAGCGGATCGGGCGCCTGTCCGCGCCCCCGGCGCGGGCACTGGACTTCGAGAAGGAGAAAGCCCTGCGCCTCCTGCGCGGCAGACGGTGACGAGGGTCCCTCGCCGAGGTGGCCGGATCGGGGAGAACCCCAGCCCATGGTGTGGCCCGATCGCGCCGTCCACGGGAGTTGCCCGCAGGAGACCTGGACGGCTCACGGCCACCTCGGCGGGGGAGTCCGGCCACGCCATCCGAACCCCCGAGGCCGGATGACGAACCGGACGCCGGCGTCCACGGACCGCTGGTACAGAGACGCCGGCCCCGCTTGTCACCTTGGTAAAGGTATGCCGTCGATCGCCGCGCGGCGTCCCCCCCAAGGAGGGACCTCACGTCGTCCTGGAGGTGGACATCGAGGTGGTCCCGGGTAGGGGAAATCGCTCCCAGCGGTGAGGCGAGCACCTCCCCGCACGGGTGAAGATAAAGGGTGACCAGCGACAAGCCTGACTTCCTCCACGAGGCCGGACCCACGGCGTGGCGCATGGCGGCGCAGGTCGTCACCGCGGTGGGTCAGGTCCTGCTATGGATCCTCACCGGTATCGGCCGCCTGCTGCGCCCCATCACGAGCCGTCTCGCCAGCGCGCTCTACGGCAAGGGCTCACCGCCCGCGGCGACGCCCTCGTACGCCTCCCCCGGCGGGACGCTCTACACGCGCCGGCCGCCGGCCGGTGCCCCGGGCCCGGCGCCCAGGACGCCGCCGCTGCTGCGCTGGGCGCAGGCGTGGCGGGACTTCGGGAGCTCGTGGGCGTACGGACCGGTCACGGGCGCGCTGCTCGCCCTCGCGGCCCTGATCGAGCTTCCCCTGCACCGGCTGGCGGTGGTGAGCCTGCCCGGCGGGTTCGCGCTCGCCGCCACGCTGCCGCTGATGTTCCGCCGGGAGTCGTTGCGGCCGGCCGCGGCCATCGCCCTCGGCGCCCTCGCCGCGAGCCTGCTCTCCGGCCAGCAGCTGCTGGCCACGACGGCATTCGCCGGGCTGTACACGCTGTACCTGCTCGCCCAGCAGCTGCCCCGCCAGTCCACCGGCGTGCTCGGCGTGGGCAGCGTGGTGACCGTTGGAGTGGTGTACCTCGCCTCCAGCAGCCTGAACGACATCCCGTGGCCGGCCGCGCTGGTGGCGGTCGTGGCCGCTCTGGGGCTCGGTGACGCGCGCCGTACGGTGGAGACCGCCGAGGCCAGCATGGACGAGGAGCGCGAGCGCACCAGCGAGACCCTGACGCAGCTCAATGCCGCGCAGCGGGAACAGGCCGTGCTGCGGGAGCGCGCCCGGATCGCGCGGGAGCTGCACGACGTCGTCGCGCACTCGGTCTCGATGATCGCCGTGCAGGCGGAGACGGCGCCGTACACCATGCGCGATCTGTCCCCGGAGGCGAAGAAGGGTTTCGCGGAGGTCGCGGGTGCGGCGCGGGAGGCCCTGGACGAGATGCGACGGCTGCTCACCGTGCTGCGCGCCGAGCCCGGCACCCAGCCCGAGGTGACGCCCCAGCCACGGCT
The DNA here is from genome assembly GCA_025964625.1 of Actinoallomurus sp. Taxonomy (GTDB): domain Bacteria; phylum Actinomycetota; class Actinomycetes; order Streptosporangiales; family Streptosporangiaceae; genus Actinoallomurus. The sequence goes on from JAOPYL010000161.1 coordinate 5,699, forward strand.
CGACCGGCTGCCCGAGCTCATCGACAGCCACCGCGGCGCGGGCGGCCAGGCTCAGCTGAGCGTGCACGGCGCCGCCCGGCCACTGTCCACGACCATCGAGCTGTCGGCGTACCGCATCGTCCAGGAGGCGCTGACCAACGCACGCCGCCACGCGCCCGGCGCGCGGGTGAAAGTCGAGCTCGACTATCTCGGCGACCGGCTCGCCGTACGCGTGACCGACGACGGTTCGGCCGTTCCCGCCACCATCGTGGACGACAAGACCAAGGTCATGGGGCATGGGCTGGTCGGGATGCGGGAGCGGGCGACGATGCTGGGCGGGCGCTTCGCCGCCGGCCCACGCGCCGAAGGCGGATTCGGGGTGCAGGCTGAGCTTCCGGTAGGCAAGAATCGGCGTCCATGATCCGAGTGCTGATCGCCGACGACCAGACGATCGTGCGCGCGGGCTTCGCCGCCCTCCTCGCCGCCCAGCCGGACATCGACGTCGTCGCCCAGGGCGGTGACGGCCGGGAGGCCGTACGGCTCGCCGAGGTCCACCGCCCCGACGTCGTCCTGATGGACATCCGCATGCCCGGCATGGACGGGATCGACGCGACCAAGCGCATCCTCGCCGACCCGGCGAACGGCTCCACGCGCGTGCTCGTGCTGACCACGTTCGACGTCGACGAGTACGTCTACGAGGCGCTCTCGGCAGGGGCCAGCGGCTTCCTGCTCAAGGATTCCACGGCCGACGACCTCGTGTCCGCGGTCCGCGTGGTCGCCCGCGGCGACGCGCTGCTGGCCCCGCGGGTGACGGGCCGGCTGATCCGCGAGTTCGCGCGTCAGCGCCGCGCCATGCCGCAACCGTCGCCGCGGCTGACCACCCTGACCGCACGCGAGACCGAGGTGCTCGGGCTGATCGCCGGCGGCCTGTCCAACTCCGAGATCGCCACCCGCCTGGTCGTGAGCGAGCACACGGTCAAGACGCACGTCGCCCGGGTCTTCACGAAGCTGGGGCTGCGCGACCGGGCGCAGGCCGTCGTGCTCGCCTACGAGTCCGGCGTCGTCACGCCCGGCGGTGCGGACGACTAGGGCCGCGGGGCGCCTACCCGGCGTTCTGCGGCTTCGGCGTCATCCCGGAGCGATCGAGGTCGGGTTCGAGGTAGATGTGATGGGCCATCGGAACGGCCGCGCGAATCCGCCTCTCCGCCGCGTCGATCCCCCTGGCCACCTCGGCCGCGGTGTCGTCATGCGTCACCGCGATCTTCGCGGCGACGAGCAGTTCCTCGGGCCCGACGTGCAGGGTGCGCAGGTGGATGACCCGGTCGACCTCGTCGACCGACTCGAGCTCTGCGATGATCTTGTTCTCGATCTCGCGGACCGCGGACTCACCGATGAGCATGCTCTTCGTCTCGATGGCCAGCACGACCGCGACGCACCCGAGCAGCAGGCCGATGGCGATCGAGCCCACGCCGTCCCAGATCCCGTTACCGGTGATCACCGCCAGCGCGACGCAGACGAGGGCGACGACGAGCCCGATCAGGGCGGCGAAGTCCTCCAGGATGACGACCGGCAGCTCGGGCGCCCTGGCCTTGCGGATGTAGGACACCCAGCTCTGCTCGCCCCGGGTCCGGTTCGCCTCCTTGACCGCCGTGCGGAACGAGAAGCCCTCCAGGAGGATCCCGAGGAGGAGCACGCCGAACGCCCAGATCGGGTCCTCGACGCTGTGCGGGGCGCGGACCTTGTGCCAGCCCTCGTACAGCGAGAACAACGCGCCGACGGTGAACAGGACGACGGCGACGATGAAGGCGTAGAAGAACCGCTCCCTGCCGTAGCCGAACGGGTGCTCGCGCGTCTCGGCCCGCTTCGAGCGCTTGCTGCCGAGCATCAGCAGCCCCTGGTTGCCGGAGTCGGCGATGGAGTGCACGCCCTCGGCCATCAACGAGGCCGACCCGGTGAACGCGAACGCCACGAACTTGGCCACCGCGATGCCGAGGTTGGCGGCGAGCGCCGCGACGATCGCCTTGGTTCCGCCGTCAGCACTCACAGTCGCTCCTGATGGCTCCGCGGCAGCCGCGGCTCACGAGATCCTCGCTTTGAGTTCTTGGATGGTGGCCACCGGGGTCGGATCCGCACCGATGGCCAAGGCCAGGTAGACGCTGGCGTAGTCGGCGTGCGCGATGAGTCCGGCGAGCCGCTCGAGGGGATGTCCGTCCCGGGCGACCAGCTCGGTCACCGGCACGCCCCGCTCACGCGCGAGCTCGGCGGAGACCTCACGCCGCCTGGTCACCTGGGGGTGCTCCTCCGTGTCCCGGACGATCACCAGGCGCAACCGGGTGGCCGCCGGCTCCTCGACCCGGTCGCGGAAGAGGTCATCGTCCCCGCCCACGGCGCCGAAGGAGCCGTCGAAGGTCATCACCTGATTGTGGTTGACCTCTGGCAGCTCGCCAGAAATAGCGGGATATTTCGCGTTTTCAGCGAGCTGCGAGGCGAAGCGGTAGGCCACCGCGCCGGTCAGCGGGGACGTCCCCCAGATCATCGGGACGGACCCGGCGAGCTCCAGCGCGGTCTGCTTGCCCGGGTTGACGAACGCCTCACTGGCCGGGCGGCACTCGTGACTCATCTCCTCCAGCCGCGCCGCGGTTCGCTCGAACAGCTCGGCCGGCACGTCGGCGAGACCGAGCGCCCGGGCCGCCAGCAGCACCGGGACGGTCAGACCCCACAACGCCGCCCGCGGCTGCCCGGCCTGCGGCACCGGCACGAACGGCGCGCCCGCCTGGACAGCGATCTCTGCGAGCGGCGAGCCGGCACCGCCGACGCACAGCAGCCGGCAGCCGCGGCGTACCGCCTCGGTGGCGATGCCGAGAGTCTCCTCGGTCGAACCCGAATAGGACACGGCGATGACGACGTCGGCCGCACCCACCCAGCCGGGCAGCCGGTAGCCGCGCACGGTCATGATCGGGACCGGGCAACCGGGGCCGCAAACGGCCGCGAGCACGTCACCGGCGACGCCCGAGCCACCCATGCCGGCCACCACGACGGCCCGGGGACGGCCGCCGGCGGCGATCCGGTCGATCCCCGCCTCAGTGCTGAGCAGCTGCGCCTCTCGGACCTGCGCCGCGGCCGAGGCGACCTGACGCAGCATCTCACCCGGGTCGGCGGTGGCCAGTGCCTCAGGATCGTCGAGGCGGCCCGAGTCGGCCTCAGGGACACCCATGCTCAGGCTCGCTCCTCGGGTCGCGTCATGCAGGCGTCCGAGCCTCGTCGACGAGGAGGACCGGGATGTCGTCGCGGACCGGGTAGGCGTACTTGCAGGTACCGGTGCAGACGAGCTCCTCCGCGCCTTCCTCGGCCCGCAGCCGTCCCCGGCAGTTGGGGCAGGCCAGGATCTCCAGCAGCCAGGCGTCGATCTTCATTCGTTTTCCTTTCGCACGATCGCGAGGGTCTCGTCGCGCACCGCGGTCATGGTGTCGTGGTCGACGGCCTCGGCGTTCAGCCGCAGCAACGGCTCGGTGTTGGACGGACGCAGATTGAACCACCAGTCGGCGTGGCCGACAGTGAGCCCGTCGAGCTCGTCGATGCTCACACCGGGACGGCCCTCGAACTCCGTGCGCACGCGTGCCATGGACGCCTCTTGGTCGGCCACCTCGCTGTTGATCTCGCCTGAGGCAACGTATCGGGTGAACTCCGGCAGCAGCTCGGAGAGCGGGCGTTCCTGCCCGCCGAGCACGGCGAGCACGTGCAGCGCGGCGAGCATCCCGGAGTCGGCGAACCAGAAGTCGCGAAAGTAGTAATGGGCGGAGTGCTCCCCGCCGAACATCGCCCCGGTCTCGGCCATCGTCTGCTTGATGAACGAGTGGCCGACGCGCGTGCGCACCGGCTCGCCGCCGTGCTCGCGGACGATCTCCGGCACGGCCCGCGAGGTGATCAGGTTGTGCACGATCTTCCCGTCGCCGTACCTGGCGAGCTCCCTGACGGCCACGAGGGCGGTGATCGTCGAGGGCGGGACCGGCTCGCCGCGCTCGTCCACGACGAAACAGCGGTCGGCGTCGCCGTCCAAGGCCAGCCCGATGTCGGCGCCGTGCTCGCGCACCGCGGCCTGCAGGTCGCGGAGGTTCTCCGGCTCGATCGGATTGGCCTCGTGGTTCGGGAACGTGCCGTCGAGCTCGAAGTACAGCGGGACCAGGTCGATGGGCAGCCCCTCGAACACACTGGGTACGGTGTGCCCGCCCATCCCGTTGCCGGCGTCGACGGCGACCTTCAGCGGCCGGATGCCGGACAGGTCGACGAGGGTCTTCAGATGCGCGGCGTAACCGGAGAGCAGGTCCCGCTGGGTGATCGTGCCCGCCGGGCCGTCGTGGGCGGGCACCCCATCGTCCACCAGCTCGCGGATCTTCGTGAGCCCGGTATCGCGGCCGACCGGCTTGGCGCCCGCGCGGCAGAGCTTGATGCCGTTGTACCGCGCCGGGTTGTGGCTGGCCGTGAACATCGCGCCTGGGAGGCCGAGGCTGCCGCTGGCGTAGTACAGCATGTCGGTAGAGCCGAGCCCGGCCTCGATGACGTCCGCGCCCTGGGCCGTGGCGCCCCTGGCGAAGGCCGCGGACAGCGGCACCGAGGAGGCGCGCATGTCATGCGCGGTGACGATCGCCGGAGCAGCGGTCACGCGCACGAACGCCGCACCGACCGCCTCGGCGATCTGCTCGTCGAGCTCGTCGGGGACAATGCCCCTGATGTCGTACGCCTTGAAGATCCTGGCGAGGTCGCGCATTTCCTGCTCCCCTGCTCGCGGCCCAGTCGTCACAATGACGTACCGAGCCTACCGGGAGCCGGTTACGGCTTGCGGGGAGTGTCCGAGCGCAGAACCCGGAGATGGCCGCGCCGCCCGACCTCGACGCCCTGCCCGACCGGCTCCTGCCGGGTGACGGGCTTGGCGGCCTCGCGTACGGCGTTGGCGAGCGCCTCCAGGTCGTCGCTGCTGGGCTCGGACTCCTCGGCGGGCAGTCGGACCAGCTCCCATCCGACGGGGGCGGTCAGGCGTTCCGCGTGCTCGGCGCACAAGTCGTAACAGTGCGGCTCGACGTACGCTGCCAGCGGGCCGAGAACAGCGGTCGAGTCGGCGTAAACGTACGTGAGCGTATAGACAGCAGACTGCTTGCACGCGGTGCGGGAGCAGATGCGGACGGGGCTCACGACGGGAACGTATCCCCTCGCCCCACGCCAGCGCCACTATCCTCACTTCGTGTCGCCGTATTTCAGGCGCGCGACCGCATAACGGGTCTTTGTCATAGCGAGCCGCCGAGCGAGCGAAGTGGGACGTCCGAAGGATGAGTCGTTCGCGCGGCGGGGAAGAAGGCGAGCGCCACCGGTGATACGACGCAGCGAGCCGCCGTGCCCCGTGGAGGGGCGGACTGAGAACGGAACGCCGATTCGGGGCGGACTATGCTCGCAAGTGTGCGATCCCGCGTGACACGCTCCAGCACACGCCGCCGTGACCGCCGTGGCCGCGGAATGCGCGGGCTTCTCGCGCCCCCGGAGGCACCGATCTCCCGTAGCCGCGCCGAGCGCTTCGACGACCTGGTCCGCGACGAGGCCCGCCGCCTCGAACAGCGATGGAGCCAGGAACTGGCCGGGGTGGAGTTCGCCGTGGAAGAGGTACCCCTGGTCGAGCCGTGGGCGGACGGGGCCGACCCGGTTCCGCTGGGCCGGCTGGTGTCCGCCGAGGACGGCAGGCCACCGCGGATCGTCGTCTACCGGCGGCCGGTGGAGGCGCGCGGTGGAGACGACGAACGCGACCGGGCCCGGATCATCCGCGACGTGGTGGTCGAGAAGGTCGCCGACCTGCTCGGCCTGTCTCCGGAGTCGATCGACCCGACCTACGACTCCCCCGACGAGTAGCGGGAGATGCCGGG
>JAOPYL010000169.1 GCA_025964625.1 Actinoallomurus sp.
CCTGTGCCGCCCACGACCGTCATGCACGAGGTCGGGATGAAGGGCAGAACGACTTCGTGATCGCTCAGCGGCACCAAAGCGCATCTCGTCCTCGTGTGCTCACCGGGGGGTATCAGTGTCGCTTGAATCCTGTGCTCTCTGGAGCTCCCGCTGCGCTGGGATCTCAGTGTTCCTTGTGGCGTGCGTCCTCGGCGAGTTCGTCGACCGCGACGGCGACGCTGAGGACCAGCGGGAGATCGGCGTGGGCGATCTCGATGCCGTAGCTCTCCCTGATGCGGAACCACTTCCGCGAGGTCTGGGCGACGATGCCCTGCTCGCTTTCGATCAAGTAGTTCTTTTCGATGATGTCACCGGTCGCCGTCCACTCCTGCCCGTCGGCGAGTTCGATCAGCATCTTGTGATGGAGCGGGCTCAACAGCTTCTTGTGTACCTTGGCGACCGTTTCGCCATCACGTTCGATGACCATCGTGTCGCGGATACTGATGATCTTCTTCTTGATGACGGCGAGGGTCTCACCTCCGAGCCCCTTGAGCTCGAACGTCTGACGCAACCGCAACGCCTTGCCGTCGACCAGGAAGGCGCGTTGCCCCGTCTCGTCCTCGATCCAGAAATCCTCGCCGATACTGAACATCCGTTCCCGCATCAGGAATTTCACGCCACCTCCATGGGCCGTTCATCCTCGGCGAGAACTAGGGACAGTACCGGGATGGCGAGCCCCTGAAATCACCGCGAATCACCTTACCTCTGGCGGCCCCTTGAGCCCACTGTCCGGTACCCCGCCCTGTCACTTCTCCATCCGATCCTGAGCCAGGCGAGCGTCTCCTGAACACCCCCACCTGGACGAACCTTGCTGACCTGCCGATCTCGACGGGGCGGCCGGCATCATCCCCGAACGCCGACCAAGGTGACCACGCTGGCACAGAACATCGAGCACTGGTGGCCCGAGATCGAAGTCTTCCTCGACACCCAGATCGCCAACGCTGTCACCGAAGGGACAAACCGGCTGATCAAACGAATGAAACGCGCCGCCTGCGGCTTCCGGAACAAAGACCACCATCGAATCCGCGTACGGTTGCACTGCGCCGGAACAGACATCGGATGTCGGCGAGAGCCACCCAGCCAACCTTGAAGAGCCCCTCAGGGGAAAACGATGCCAACGTCGAGAGGGCGGCATCCGAATGGCAGAGATACTGGCGAGATCACTGATCGGCGGCCTGTTCGTCACGGCGTTCGCGCTTGTGTCGGCAATGGTCTCCCCCAAGAGGTTTGCCGGAATCTTCTCCGCAGCGCCGTCCGTGGCGCTGGGCAGCCTTACGATGACTCTCGCGACGAAGGGTGGTCAGGCCGTGGAGGCCGCCGCGATCGGAATGGCGGTGAGCGCGGTGGCCATGCTCGCCTACTGCGTGGTCGCCCTGCCGGCGCTGGGCAGGTTCGGCGCCCTTCGGGGGGCTGGTCTCGCCGTGCTCGCCTGGGCCCTGGTGGCGGGCGTGGGCGCCTGGGTGATCCTGTGAGACACCCGGCGGCCGAACGGCCGGAGGTGAGCGTTCGGCCGAGCCGCCTCCGGGACATACGGCTGAGGGACATTCTCCTACGCTTCGTGTTCGGCGCCGCGGTCTCGGCCGTGGCCGGAGCGGTGTCCCTGGTATGGGGTCCGCGCGCCGGGGGCCTGTTCCTCGCCTTTCCCGCGATTCTCCTGGCGGCGCTGACGCTGGTGGCGAAGGAGGAGGGGCTGCCATCGGCACGGGACGACGCGCGGGGGGCGGCCATCGGATCGGTGGGCATGCTGGCCTTCGCGATCGTGTGCGCCCTCGTGGCTCGTCACGACGGCGGGCTGGCCGCCCTGGGCGCGGCGACGGCCGCCTGGGCATTCGTCTCGATCGGGGGCTACCTGCTCGTCCGCCGCATGGGGTTCGGCGCGGACGAACCCGCACCGGGGGACTCGGGGCCTTCCTCCCGGACGTGACCGAGCCCGAATCCGATGTCTGGGACTACGCCGAGGGCATGGCCATGATGCGGTACTTCTGGGATGCCGCCAGCGCCCTCGACCCTGCCGCAGCCGAGTTGGACGAGGGGCGCCGCTTCCCGATGTGCCGACCGTGTTCGCCGAGGGCCGCTGGGCGGGCGGCCGGACGGTCAGCCGCTGAAGGCGATGTGCGAGCCGGTGACCCGCATCTCCACGCCCTTGGACGAGACCCTCAGACTCTGGAACGACATGCCCATCGGGAGACCGGTCACCGGCACCGTGAAGTCGAGGTCGTTACCGAGGTCGGAGAGGGAGAAGCCCTCCACCGAGGTCGTGTGCACCCGGATCTGGTCGCGGCCGACCTTGGTGACCTGGGCGGTCGCCGTACCCGAGACGACGCCGAGGTCCACGCTCACCTTCACCTTGTCCGGACCCGCGGTGGACAGTTCCAGGCCGGACTGGCCGGCGGCCTTGGTCAGGTCGCCGAACCCGACCGTCGCCGTGCCGTCCACGCTGCCGATCGTGCCCTTGCGGAACCCGGAGTCGACCCGGACGTCACGCGCCACGCCGTCGATGCGGCTGATGGTCAGCGGCCCCTCCTGTACGTTGCGCGCGGTCATGTGGGCGCTCGGGAAGTGGCGGTCCGCCACCTGGGTCAGGAACGGGAAGCCGTCGATCGTCACGTCGGGCTTCGCGCCGAAGCCCTCCTTCTGGATCTCGCCGGCGATCCTGTTCTCGGCGTAGGCGGCGGCGAGCCGGTCGCCGGCCACCACGAGGCCCAGCAGTACGAGAACGACCACGAGGGTGACCCAAAGCCCCCGGCGCCCTCGTCTCCTCGGCGGGGCCGGATCCGGTCGGGTCCATTCTGTGGAGAATGCACTCATCGGTTCGTTGTTCCGCGAGCCAGCATGTCATTCACTCAATTTCACGTCGGCCCCGGCGTCAATAGGCAAATATCTCCGTGTCGGATACGTGGGCGTTTGCGGTTATCCGATCTACACTTCGGAGCTATGACGGCCGAGGGCTCCGTCTCGTCGATGGCCCCGCCGGCGCTCGTCGTGCGGACGAAGGAGTCGGTCCGCAGGCTGAAGCCCGGGGGGTCGTATCAGGTCGGCCGTGACCCGGCCTCCGACGTCCCGGTCGCCGACCCCCGCGTGTCGTGGCGGCACGGCGTCCTGCGCACCGACGACAACGGATGGGTCTTCGAGGACCTGGGCAGCACCAACGGCACCTTCGTGAGGTCCCGCCGCATCGGGCGGGCCGGCATCGAGGGCGAGATCGTCTTTCGTCTGGGCAATCCGGAGAACGGTGCCCGGATGGCCTGCTCGGTCCCGCCGGCGCTGGATCCGCGCACGGGGGTCGACCGCGACCCGGCTTCGGTCATCCGGGTCCCGGCCCGCACCCTCCGGATAGGCCGCTCGCCCGACAACGACATCGTGCTGCCCGATCTGATCGTTTCCCGGCACCACGCGGAGTTACGGAATACCGGTGACGGTCGGCATGAAATCGTCGATCTAGGCGGCCATAACGGCACCTTTGTCAACGGCCGGCGGATCACTTCGGCGGTGCTCACGGAAAGGGACATCGTCGGAATCGGGCATGCCACTTTCCGTCTTGTCGGCAACGAACTCCGGGAGTTCGTCGACACCGGCGACGTCTCCCTGATCGCGCAGGACCTGACGGTGCGGACCTCGAAGGGCAAGGTCCTCCTCGACCACGTGAGCTTCCCGATCCCCGAGCGGTGCCTGGTGGCGGTCATCGGCCCGAGCGGGGCGGGCAAGTCCACCCTGCTGGGGGCGGTGACCGGGACGCGCCCGGCCACCGAGGGCAGCGTGCGGTACGACCATCGCGACCTCTACACGCACTACCCGGAGCTGCGGCACCGGATCGGGCTGGTCCCGCAGGAGGACATCCTGCACACCCAGCTGCCGACCCGGCGCGCGCTGCGGTACGCCGCCGAGCTCCGGTTCCCCGGTGACACCGTCGCGGCCGAGCGCGACCGCCGGGTCGACGAGGTGATCGACGAGCTCGGCCTGGCGCCGCACGCGCAGACCCGCATCGACCGGCTGTCCGGTGGCCAGCGCAAACGGGTGAGCGTGGCACTGGAACTGCTCACGAAGCCGTCGCTGCTCTTCCTGGACGAGCCGACGTCCGGCCTCGATCCGGGGCTCGACAAGTCCGTCATGGAGATGATGCGGGACCTCGCCCACGACGGCCGTACGATCGTCGTCGTCACGCACAGCGTCGCGAACCTGGACACCTGCGACCGGCTGCTCGTCCTCGTCCCCGGCGGCAGGGTCGCCTTCTACGGGCCTCCGTCAGAGGGGCTGCACTTCTTCGGCAAGAACGGCTGGGCCGAGGTGTTCCAGGCCTTCGACCGGGAGCCGGACCACGACTGGGCCGCGGAGTTCCGGGTGTCGCCGCTGTACGCCCAGCACATCCTGTCGGGACTGGACAGCGCGGTCGCCGGACACGCACGGGAGCTCCCCGCGCCGGCCGGGCCCCCGCGCCAGCAGGGCCGCCTCTCCCAGCTCGGCACCCTGTGCCGCCGGTACCTCGCGGTCATCGGCTCGGAGCGCAGCTATCTGGCGGTCCTGGCGATCCTGCCGGTGGTCGTCGGCGCGCTGATCCGCGCGGTGCCGGCGGAGCACGGGCTGGCCGGCCCGCCGGGCCAGAACGCCGATGCCTCCTCGCTGCTGCTGACGCTCATCATCGGCGCGTGCTTCGTCGGGGCCGCGAACGCGGTACGCGAGCTGGTGAAGGAACGCGCCATCTACCGCAGGGAACGCGCCGCGGGGCTGTCCGCCGGCGTCTACCTGCTCTCGAAGATCCTCATCCTCGGCCTGATCACCGGAGTCCAGGCCGTGCTCCTGGTCGTCATCGGGCTGGCCGGCCGGACGATGCCGGCGCACGGGGCGGTCACGTCGCCGCTCGTGGAGCTGATATTGTCCATGGCCGGGCTGGCCATCGTCTCGATGGCGATGGGGCTGTTCGTCTCGGCGGCGGTGAGCACCGCGGAGAAGACCATGCCGCTGCTCGTGCTGCTGTCACTGGCGCAGGTCATCCTCTGCGGCGCTCTCGTGACGCTGCCCGGAAAGCCGGGGTTGGAGCAGCTTGCCTGGCCGGCGCCGTCGCGCTGGGGAATGGCGGCGACCGCCGCCACCGTGGACCTGAACCACCTCCAGCCGTCGGTGCACAGCGCCGCGCCCGACTCGCTCTGGCGGCATGACCGGACCACCTGGCTGACCGACGTGGGCGTGCTCGCCGCGATCGGCGCGGGCTTCCTTATGATCGCCTGGTGGCGTCTGGAGCGGCTGCGCCCCGGCCGCAGAACCCGCCTCTGAGGCTGCGGGAGCCCCGTGGGACTCACGCCGTTCCAGCGGCGTTCCATGCATTGATATTCTGTTCCGCTGGATAGAACCTTTGGTCAAGTCCTGGAGGCTCCCCGGGTGGAGTCCCTCTCGCAGAAGGAAGCCGATGGACAACGCCGAGATCGAGCAGGCGATCGCGACGGCACGCGTGCTGCCCGTGCTCCGGACGGCGGACGCCGCCGGCGCCGTACGGGCGGCAGAGACGCTCCTGGAGGCGGGCCTCGGCGTCGTCGAACTCACCGCGACGACACCGGGCTGGGCGGGCGCGTTGCGGGACCTTCGCCGCGCGCGTCCCGGTGCGGTGCTCGGCGCCGGCACCGTGACCACGGCCGAGGACGCGCGCCGGGCGGTCGAGGCGGGCGCCGACTTCCTCGTCAGCCCCTACCCGGCCGAGGCCGTCCGCGCCTTCGCGAGCGAGACGGGCACCGTCTTCCTCGAAGGCGGCTTCACCCCGGCCGAGGTCGCCGCGGCCTCCGCGCGCGGCATCGCCAAGCTCTTCCCCGCGCATGCGGGCGGCCCGGCCTACCTGCGCTCGATCCTGGCCGTACTGCCCGGCGCGCGGATCGTCCCGACCGGCGGGATCGGCCTCTCCGAGGTGCGCGACTATCTTGACGCGGGGGCGTACGCGGTGGGCGTCGGCTCGGACCTGGTCAAGGTGCCCGACCCCGCCAGGGCGGTACGCGAACTCATCGAGGGGGACGATTGACCGGCATGGGCGAAGACCCTGAGGTCGTCATCATCGGCGAGCCACTGGTCGAGTTCTCGGCTGTGGAGCCGCTGACGCGCGCCGGCACGTTCCACCTGTCATTCTCCGGTGACGCGCTCAACGCCGCCGTCGCGGCCGCGGGCGCGGGCGCCCGGGTCGCTCTCGTCACGCGGACGGGCGAGGACGAGTTCGGCGAGCGGCTGATCGAGTTCGCCGCGGCGCACGGCATCGACACCCGCTGGATGTGGCGCGGCCCGGGGCATACCGGGGCGTACGCCGTCGGCGCGGACCCGGCCGGAGAACGGGCCTTCGCCTACATGCGCTCCGGCAGCGCGGCCTCGCGGCTGTCGCCGGGGGACGTGGCGTCCGCACCGGTGGCCCAGGCCAAGGTGCTGCTGCTCGGCGGGATCACCGCCGCCCTGTCGGACTCCTGCGCCGCCGCCGTCGTGCACGCGGCGAAGGAGGCCCGCGGCGCGGTCGTCTACGACCCCAACTTCCGCGGCCGGCTCACGAGCGGGCGGGCCGCCCGGGAAATGCTGGCCAAGGTCGCCCCGTACGCCGCTCTGGTCGTGCCGTCGTGCCCGGCCGACACCGTTGCGTTGCTGGGCACCACCGAGCCCGAGCGCGCGGCGACCGCCTGCCTGGAGCTCGGCGCCGTCGCCGTCGCGGTCACCCGGGGCGCCGAGGGCGTGTACGTCGCGACCGGGAGCGAGCGGCTCGAGGTGCCCGCCGTCCAGGCGCCCGCGGTGGTCGACGCGACCGGCGCCGGCGATGCCTTCGCCGGAGCGCTCGCCGCCCGGCTGGCCCGC
>JAOPYL010000190.1 GCA_025964625.1 Actinoallomurus sp.
GGACCGCGGCGGGCAACCCGTTGGCTGCTGGTGCCGCAAGCCGTCGGCGCAATGCCGAGGCTGCTCCGACGACGCGCGCCCGAGCGGTCTTGAGAATCGGAGGCGGGCCAAGGTCCTGTGCCACGAGTGACTCCCCACCAGCGTCTGTTACGCGGATTCACAGAGAGGTACCTCCATGGCGCGCAATGAAACCTCCCGAAGGAGGTAAAACCCTCCCGAAGGAGGATGGTCGCAAGGGCCGCTGGGCGGCACACCGCACGACCCGGCGGGTGCGCTGATCGAGGCCGTCGTCGCCCAGGGCCCCGGCATAGTCGCGTAGTGTCCGTTTCCGTCATGCGGGGATGATGCCCAGGGTGGTCAGGGTGGGTGCGGCGTCGCGGCTGTCGTGAAGTGCTTCGATGCTCCAGTGGCCGCGGATCCAGCCTGCGATCTCGGCGGGTTCGGCCTGGTGGGTGGCGAGGCTGGTGACCGCGTAGACGGTGGTGGTCTTCCATCTGCTGGTACCGGCCTTGCGCGTCCGGCGGGTGATGAGGATGGCCTGGGCCGCGTGCGGGAACAGCAGCCCTTCGGCGAGCGTGATGATCTTGATGGTGCGGCGCTCGTCGCGTCCGTGGCCATGGTCGTTTTCGGCGTGCATGATGGGGATCTTCCGCCAGGGCAGGTCTTTGAGCTGGAAGTACAGGCTTGGCTGGTTCTTTTTCACGACCAGGATGTAGTGGGCGTCCTTTTCGGTGACCAGGAAGTCGGCGTGCTCGCGCTGGGTATGCAATGCGTCTGCCGTGATCACCGCACCGGCCAGGTCCAGCGGTCTGGGCAACGGAGCGAACCGGGCGATCTCTTTCGTCTTGCCGTGCACGCCGGTCTGGGCCAAGACGATCCCGGCGGCCTGGTCGAGCACTGACAGCAGATGCAGCGACTGGCCCTCGATCGTGTGATGCCGCGCCACGCAGAGCCTTCCCGTCCACCGACAGAGCCCGGCGCCCTCGCCCGGCACCGGCCGCGGGCCGGACGCGCTGTCGGCCGGCGGCAAGCGCGCCGGCCGGCCACGAACCGATCGCAGCGTCGAGTGCGTCGCCGTCCACCTCTTGGAGGACCCGGCGGATCGTGGCCTCGTCCGGCGGCTCGTACCACCTGCTCAAAGGGTCACGGCGGACTCCGAACGCGGCCCAGACCTGCGGAGATGCATCCAGCACCCATTCACCGATCGCGGTGAAACCCCGGGATCCAGCCAGAACGGCCGCCACGGCCAGCCCGAGCAGCGACACCAGCGAGTGGCGGACACCTCGCCCGTCACGCGGATCGGGCACCCACGCCAAACACTCCATTAGAGACGCTGGTGTTGCGACACGGTTCCGATGATCGAGTCGGGTGGCGTGCCACCCATTTCCGGAGAGGGCCGTCCCATGGTTCGTTCGAGTTCGAACTCGTCATTGGGCCCCCACCAATCGGGCCGTAGTGACGTGAGTATGGCTGAGCACTGAGTCGCTCTGGAGATCACTGCAGGGAAGGTAGCGATGGCAAGGGCTACGAACTAGTCTCCTGTCGGGGAGCGCGTGACGGGGTATCCCACGATGCTGACGAAGTCAGCACGGGAGGAGCGCTAGGTGAGCGACAGCACTGTTTCCGGCTCGGTCAGATTTTCCATCACGGACCTGCTGTATTACGCTCCCCGGTTCACTGAGCTGGGCATTGCCCTTTCCACGGCCGAGGTCGCGGCAGAAACACGACTGGACACACTCGGCGAATTCTGGGGTCATTCTTCCCCTGACCGGGCGTTCGCCCACGGTTACCCGCCTTCGCAGTACGCGGCGTTGATCATCGTCAAGCAGCTCGCGACCGAGCTGGAGGGCATCGGCGGCGGGATCGAGCTGATGGCCAAGAACTACGGAATCGCCGAAGACGACATCAACCGCCAGCTCGGGCGAATCAACCAGGCGGCCAGTGACGAGACCCGTCTGCTCAGAGGTACCGGCGGGTTGCCGGGGCCGCCCGACATTCCACCGGATCAACCTCCGAAGTCCGCGCCCCGGACGATTCCCAGCCCGCAGCCGCAGCCGTCCCCCACGCCCCCGGGTGGTAGCGCACCTCCAACTCGCCAGTCGAGCCCCGTGCCGAATCCAAACCCGGGCACCCCTCCTGACCCCGACACATGGAGAAGGACATCGAGTACAAGCCTGATGGGGCCCTGGCCATCCGGCGACGTGAACAAGATGGAGGAGGCGGCGGAAGCTTAGAGAGAGCTGGCCAGTGCGCTCGACACCGCGTGGGCAGACACGCAGCGTTATGCGGCCTACGTGCTTTCCGACAACGAAGGCCTGGCCGCTACCACCTTTTCTGAATACATCAAGGGCCTGATCGACCGGAAGAACGGCGTCATGACGCTTGCATTGCAGGCGTGTGAGCACAATCGCTATGCGTGCATCAACCAGGCCCAGGCGATTCGCCAGCTAAAACGAAGTTACGAAGAGCTGGCTGTTCAGCTCGTATTCGCCTTCGTCATCGGGCAGGTGGTCTCATTTTTCACCGCCGAGAGCACCCAGGCGATGAGCGACGCGATAGACGCTGGCCTCATCGCCAGGATCACCGCACTTCTCGAGGAGTTCGTAACGGCTGGCGCGGAACTGACCGGAGCCATGGAGAGCACGGTCAAGACCCTCTCATCGATACTCACCAAGGCCGCCGTCGGTGGACCGAAGGGCGTACTGGCAGCAGGAGCGACGGCTCCCTTCACCAGTGCCATTGCGGCGGCGTTCGGAGACAAGCCGACCGACGGCGCGACGGCGCTGAAACAGCTCCTCTGGGGCGGGGGCCTTGGAGCGCTAGGCGGCCTCGTCGGCGGGTCGGCGGCTGAGATGTCCACCGCACTCGAGAACGCCAGCGCAGAAGGCGGACCCTCCTCCACCCAGCTCAGGATCATCGCCAAAGGACTCGCTGATGGATCGGTGACCGTCGCGGCGGCCAACGATTCTTTGGGCCAACTCATACAAAACGGCGAAGTCAACCCGGCCAACCTCGCCGCGGCCGCCATCGGCGCCAAGCTCGAGGGCGCGATCAATGCAAAGAAAGGCGACGAAGGCGACTGATCGCTGATCGGCTAAGCGGATCCGCGACCGGACGGCTCAGTACGATCACGCTCGCGGACATCGAAACAAGGTCCGGCGAGGCGCCGCAGGACATCGATGACGTCTCCGACGGGAAGATCAACATCATCGGGTAGCCGCGCGAGCATCAACCGCCGATGAGCCGGCACCCGTACCGGACCGTCGCGCAGCATCTCCGCATGGGGCATGAGTCGCAACTGCAGCGGATGACCGGCCTTGCGACGCGTGCCCGTGCCACCGAGAACCAGCGCCTCGACATTCGCCCACGGGACCGTGATAGAACCCAGACGGGTCTCGAAGCGGATCCCCTGAGGCCCGATCACCCCACCAGGCCGCCGCGACTGGTGCCAGATCCGCCAATTCTTGTATGTGCCGTACACCAGGAGCGCCCACATCCCAAGCGCCAGGAACGCGCTGAGCAGGCCGAGAACAACCCCCCGCAGCTCACCCAGAAACCCGAGCTTGAACTCGGGCCCGCCCCAGGCCGACAGCGCCATAGCGCCCCAGATGAGGACGCTCACGCCCGCCGGCAGCATTGACCACAGGAGGGTTTTGCCGTAGAAGGACCAGCCAGGAGATTTGAACCGCAGTTCACCGGGATGGTCCCCGTGCGGACTCGCCACCAGCTACCTCCATGAAACGACTACTAAGCAACCCTAGGCAGCCTTGAGACCATCCGTCACTGAATCGCCATGCCGGGAGACCCTGAGTTCTGCCTCGAACTAGGCCGCGAGGCCGATGCTCATGATGCGTCTGCGCTGGCGGACCGAGCCGACTCGGTTCGCCAGCAGGCGGGCGCCTCTCAGGTGTTGGCGTGCCTCGTCGAGTTCGCCGCGCGTGACGAATGCTTGCGCCAGATCGCAGCGCAGGCCGGCCCCCGCGCGTACGAAAGCGCTGTCCATCTGATCGAGGGCGGTCGTGAGATGGCTGATGGCGTCGGCGTCGCCGATCCGGGCGAGACAGTGGCCGCGCCAGCGTGCGTGGTGGCTCTCGTCGAGTGCGATGAAGGGCAACCGTGGATCCTCGGGTTCGGCCGGGAGGAGTGCCGCGGAGTGCTCCAGCGTTCGGCGGCATTCGTCGGCGAGGGCGGCCTGAGTCTCGCCCTCGACGGCCCGTAGCCAGCACGCCAGCAGGGCCGGCCCGCCCTTGGTGAGACTTTGTGCGCCTCGTACGAGGCTGAGCGCGTCGGTGAGCCGGCCGAGGTCGTGCAGGGCGTACGCCTGCTCTCCCATGGCGTGCGCGAGCAGGACGAGCGAGTTCGCTTCACGTGCCGCGCTCTTGGCGATCTCATAGTGGTTCCACGCCTGCTGGATCGCACCGACGTCGAGTGCCTGCCATGCAGTCAGAGCACCGGCGTCGGACAATGCGGCGGCGAGGGCCTGGCGTACGGACGGCTTGAGGCTGTGGGAGACGAGTTCGGTGAGCGTCGTGATCACCGATCGCGTCTGTTCCAGGAGTGAGGGTGCGCCCAGGCGGCGGTCGAGTATCCGGATGTGGTGGACCTGCCGGTGCATCTGCTGGACGAGCGACATGTCGACCCGGCGCGCGGCGGCGAGCCGGTCACGAAGGTCATCGACCGGGGTGACTCTGTCGGGCGCCCCGCCGGCCTGAGTGAAGCCGAGCTCCTCGTCGGTACGGCCGTAGGCGAGGCGATACAGCTTCCGCCAGTCCTCTTGACGTCGCGCTGGAGGCGGACGATGTCGAGATCCTGCGGACTGAGGACGTCCAGGTCGGCCGGCACGGGCCGACCTGGACGTCAGGATCAGACGAGGTCGAACCGGTCGAGGTTCATCACCTTGTCCCACGCCGCGACGAAGTCGTTCACGAACTTCTCCTTCGCGTCGTCGCTCGCGTAGACCTCAGCGACCGCGCGCAGCTCGGAGTTCGAGCCGAAGACGAGGTCGGCGCGGCCGCCGGTCCACTTGACCTCGCCCGTGGCGCGGTCGCGGCCCTCGAAGGTCTCCGCGTCCTCGGACGTCGCCGTCCACTCCGTGCCCATGTCCAGCAGGTTCGCGAAGAAGTCGTTGGTCAGCGACCCGGGCGTCGAGGTGAGGACGCCCAGCGGGGACTGGCCGGAGTTCGCGCCCAGGACACGCAGGCCGCCCACGAGGACGGTCATCTCGGGCGCGCTCACGGTCAGCAGGTTCGCGCGGTCGACGAGGAGGTACTCGGACGGTAGCCGGTTGCCCTTCCCGCGGTAGTTGCGGAACCCGTCGGCAGCCGGCTCGAGCGGGGCGAAGGACTCCGCGTCGGTCTGCTCCTGCGACGCGTCCGTACGTCCCGGCGTGAACGGGACCTGGACGTCGCCGGCGTTCTTGGCGGCCCGCTCGACGGCGGCGCACCCGCCGAGCACGATGAGGTCGGCGAGCGAGATCTTCTTCCCGCCGGTCTGGGAGCTGTTGAAGGCCTCCTGGATGCCCTCAAGCGTGCGCAGCACCGTCGCCAGCGTGTCGGGGTCGTTGACCTCCCACTCCCGCTGGGGCTCGAGGCGGATGCGCGCCCCGTTCGCTCCGCCGCGCTTGTCGCTGCCGCGGAACGTCGAGGCCGACGCCCATGCGGTGGAGACGAGCTGGGAGACCGACAGCCCCGAGTCGAGGATCTTGCCCTTGAGCGCGGCGACGTCCTCGTCCCCGACCAGCTCGTGGTCCACCGCGGGGACGGGGTCCTGCCAGATCAGCGTCTCCTGCGGGACCAGCGGACCGAGGTAGCGCTGGATCGGGCCCATGTCGCGGTGCGTCAGCTTGAACCACGCCCGGGCGAACGCGTCGGCGAACTCGTCGGGGTTCTCCTGGAAGCGCCGCGAGATCTGCTCGTAGATCGGGTCGAACCGCAGCGCG
Source organism: Actinoallomurus sp. (assembly GCA_025964625.1). Lineage (GTDB taxonomy): Bacteria > Actinomycetota > Actinomycetes > Streptosporangiales > Streptosporangiaceae > Actinoallomurus. The sequence continues at coordinate 5,939 of JAOPYL010000190.1, forward strand.
AGGTCGGTCGTCAGCATCGTCGGGGGGCGCGTCAGCGAGCCGTCCTCGGGGTCCGGTACGGTGCCGGCCCCCGCGCCGTCCTTCGGCTGCCACTGGTTGGCCCCGGCAGGGCTCTTGGTCAGCTCCCACTCGTAGCCGAACAGGTTCTCGAAGAAGCTGTTGCTCCACCTCGTCGGCGTGGCCGTCCAGGTGACCTCGAGGCCGCTGGTGATCGCGTCCCGGCCCTTGCCGCTACCGAAGGTGTTCTTCCAGCCGAGGCCCTGCTCCTCGAGGGCGGCGCCCTCGGGCTCGGGGCCGACGTACTCGTCCGGGTCGGCCGCACCGTGGGTCTTGCCGAACGTGTGGCCGCCCGCGATCAGCGCGACGGTCTCCTCGTCGTTCATCGCCATCCGCCCGAACGTCTCGCGGATGTCGCGGGCCGAGGCGAGCGGATCCGGGTTGCCGTTCGGGCCTTCGGGGTTGACGTAGATGAGGCCCATCTGGACGGCGGCCAGCGGGGTCTCCAGCTCCCGGTCACCGGTGTACCGCTCGTCGCCGAGCCAGGTGCGCTCGGGACCCCAGTAGACGTCCTCGTCGGGCTCCCAGACGTCCGGCCGGCCACCGGCGAAGCCGAAGGTCTTGAAGCCCATCGTCTCCAGGGCGCGGTTGCCCGTGAAGATCATCAGGTCGGCCCACGAGATCTTGCGGCCGTACTTCTTCTTCACCGGCCAGAGCAGCCGGCGTGCCTTGTCGAGGTTCCCGTTGTCGGGCCAGCTGTTGAGCGGCGCGAAGCGCTGCATGCCGGCGCCGGCGCCACCGCGGCCGTCCTCGACGCGGTACGTGCCGGCGCTGTGCCACGCCATCCGGATCATGAACGGCCCGTAGTGGCCGAAGTCGGCGGGCCACCACTCCTGCGACGTCGTCAGCACCTCGTCGACGTCCCTCGCCAGGGCGTCGAGGTCGAGGGTGTTGAACTCCGCGGCATAGTCGAAGTCCTCGCCCATGGGGTTGGCCACGGCGGGGTGCTTCCGGAGGATCGTCAGGTTGAGCTGGTTCGGCCACCAGTCACGGTTGCTCCCGCTCTCGGTCGGGTGATTGAAGCGTCCGGCCGAGACCGGGCACCCGCCCGCGCTCTCCTCATTCATCTCGCCAACAACGGCGTCAGGCTTGTCAGACACGGAAATCCTTCCGGTATCAGAGGTGTGCTCACGCACTGGTTGCGGTGGAGCAACCGGGGCACAGGCCCCAGTAGATGACTTCGGCCTCGTCGATCGAGAAGCCGTGGTCGTCAGACGCGGTCAGGCAGGGCACCTCGCCGACCGCACAGTCGACGTCAGCGACGACACCGCACGACCGGCACACGACGTGGTGGTGGTTGTCCCCGATGCGCCCCTCGAACCGGGCCGGGCTGCCGGCCGGTTCGATGCGGCGTACGAGTCCCGCCGCGGTCAGCGCGTGGAGGGCCTCATACACGGCTTGAAGGGAGACATGGCCTACGCGATCGCGCACCCCGGAGGCGAGCGCCTCGACGCCGAGATGGTCACCGTCCCGGACGGTCTCGAGCAGCGCGACGCGGGCGGCGGTCACCCGCAGGCCGACACCGCGCAACTCCTCGGCGGTGCTCGGAGTCTGGGATGCGATCATGGCGCCAAACCTATCTTCATAAACGCGAACGGTCCAAGACAACGAATGGTCCAAGTCTGGTGCCGCGTCAAGCGCACGATCGGCCGGTCGTCGGCGCCGGCCCACTGCTCCACTCGGTCCACCTGGCGAGGAGACCGGCGCAACACGGACGGCATCCGGCCCGTTCGGGGTCGCTTCCTGCTCGATCACGGCGCGCCCCAAGTCCCGGAGCAGATCGCCGAGGCGGTCGGCCGGCCACTCGACTGGACGACGTCTTGCCTGCTCAACGCCACCCTTGGCCAATTTGCCGGATAGTATCCACTTTCTACCGCTATATCCGTATTGCCGATGTTTCGGCAATACGGCGGGACGGAGGTACCGGTGTCCCTGACCGAGGCCCTACGGGCGGGTGGTCCGCAGACGCTCGGCGCGCTCTATGCCGAGTACGCCGGAGCGCTCTACGCCTACTGCCATGTCATGGTCGGCGACGAGGCGGGCGACGCGCTGCGCGACGCCTTCATTGCGGTCGCCCGCGATCCGGGCGCCGCGCCGGGCGACGACGCGGAGTTGCCGGTGTGGCTGCACTCCCTCGCCCGGGCCGAGTGCGTACGGCGCGGCGCCCTGGTGCGCGGCGTCGTGACGACCGAGTCGGCCGACCCACTGCGGCGCGCGCTGGCCCTCCTGAGCCCCGAACACCGTGAGGTCCTGGCGCTGTCGAACGCTCTCGATCCAGAGGAGACCGCCCAGGTCCTCGGCGTGGCGCGGGACACCGCCGAGACGCTCGTACGGGAGGCGCAGCGGCGCCTGGAACAGGCCGCCGCCTCGGTGGGCGGCCGGGAGACGCAGGACTCGGCCATGCTCGCCTCACTGAGCGGGGAAGCGCTGCACCGGCTGGTGACGCTCGGGCACGAGCCTCCTCCAGGACAACGGGAGTGGGTGTTGTCCTCGTGCGCGGCGGCCGGACGCGCGCCCGACGGTGCGGCGGTCTTCGACGCCGGCGGCACGCCGCTCCCGCTGGACGCTTTCTCCGCGCAGGCCGATGACGCCACCCACCAGTTCCCGAGGATCTCCCCGGACGAGCCGGCCACCGCGCCGCTGCGCCAGGTCGACGGGATCTCCGCCGGCGCGCGACCGGATCAGTCCGGGTCTGGCGAATCCTGGCCTGCCGAATCCGCGTTTCCCGAGCCTGGGCTCGCCAAGGCAGCACCTGTCGGCTTGGGATCGGTCGGCTGGGAGTCCGTGGGCGCGGGGTTGGCCGAGGGCTCGAACGCGAATACCGGCGAGCAGCCGCCGCTCGTCCGCGGCACGCACGCCAAGCCGAGAAAGCCGTTCCTGGGCCGCCGGTTCCTCCCGGTCGTGGGCCTGGTGGCCTGCGTCGCCGCGGCGACAGGCGTGGCCCTCGCGTGGCCCAGCTCCCACCAGGCGAACGAAACCAGCGCGTCCGTGCGCCAGAGTGTGAGGCCGAGCCGTTCAGCCCAGCCCACACCATCGGGCGACCAGGCGTCCCCGCCACCCCAGGCGTCCCCGCCACCCCAGGCGGCCACCTCCAACCCGGGCGCGACGCCGACGCCGACCGGTACCGCCGCCGCGCCCACGGCCGCGGCACCCCCGAGCAGCACCGCCCCGGCCGACGGCTCGGGCTCAGCGACCCCGACTCCACCGACTGAGCCGACCCCGACGGCCCAGCCGACCCCGACGGCCGAACCGACTCAACCGGCCGAACCGACTCCACCCGCTGAACCGACCCCACCGACCACGCCCCCGGGCCCACCGACGACCAGGCCGAAACCGGATCACACCGCTGTGCCAGGTGACGGGCACAGGACCATAGGTCGTCGAGGCCCCGATTGGGCGTGCCACGGAAGCCCCGGGCGAGCGTTTCGATGTGCTCGGCCGCGCCCTTGGCGCCCTCAGTGGTGAGACCTCGGTGATGACCTCGACGATACGGCCGCGTACCTGGAAGTGAGGCGTCGTCCGGGGCGGCGACCGCGAGGGTTACCCCCGGACCCCGCTCGATGTTCTGGGTCTTCGCACGGATCTGGTCGCCCCGCGGGCCGCCCTGGTGCTTGGGCGTAAGCGGCGTCGATCAGGTGCGCGAGCGCCTCCCGCGCACTGATCGACGCTGACCGTTCTGTGCTCGGGGCCGCCTTGAAGCCACCGCGTGCGCGCGAGCGGGCGTTCGGAAGATCCCCGTTCACCAGGCACCAGGTGCTCCGCGTAAGGCGGAGCCGAATCGCCCAACCGACCGGCTCCTTCATGCCGAGTGGGTCTTCCCTTGTGACCTGCCGTTATGACGACACATCACCTTCGGCCCCGGTGAGGCAGATCAGCAAGGGCACGAAGAGGCGCTGCGCGGGCCTTGTCAACGACGTTCGAGAGGCATACAACCCTCATTGATAACGTTGTCATTGAGAGGTCCCCCGCATGCCCCCTCGTCACAGACCTTTGCGAAGCTGGCGGTTGCGGGCCCTCGTGGTCGTCATCGCGGCCGCCGGGACGCTCGCGACCAGCAGCGGCGGAGCGGCCGGGGCCCGCGCCCTGACCTTCTCTCCGCCGGGCAGCTCCGCCGGGGACGCACTCGTGAGCGACCCCGCGGCGCTGGTCGATCCCCTGATCGGCACGGGATCCGGCGGCGCCACGGTCGGACAGGTGGACACCTATCCGGGAGCGACGGCGCCCTTCGGCATGGTGTCCTTCAGCCCTGACACCCCCTCACGACCCGACGGCGGGGGCTACAACTACGAGGACTCCGCCACTACCGGCTTCAGCCTCACCCACATGTCCGGCCCGGGCTGCGGCGCCTTTGGCGACTTCCCCATCCTGCCGACCGTGGGCGCGCTGGGCGACAACCCGGCGAACTCGACCGTAGCGTTCCAGCACAGCGACGAGCACGCCGCGCCGGGCTCGTACTCGGTCGCGCTCAACCCGGGTACGTCCACAGCGGTGCGGGCCGACCTGGCGGCCACCGCCCGTACCGGCATCGGACAGTTCACCTATCCCAGCACCACCGCGGCGAACCTGCTGTTCAAGATGGGTGCCGCGCAGTCCGGCAACCAGTCGGCGAACGTTCAGGTGGTGGGCCACAACGAGGTGACCGGCACGGAGACGGCCGGGCAGTTCTGCGGTACGCCGGGCACGTATCCGGTGCACTTCGTCGCCAAGTTCTCCCGCCCGTTCTCCTCGTACGGCACCTGGCACACCGCGCCGACCGGGGCGAACGTCTTCACCCAGCCCACCGGCGACCTCGCGTGGAGCTATCACGAGGTGGCGAGCGGCGGCACCGCGGCGAGCATCACCCCCGCGACGACACCCGACGGGAGCAGCGCCGTCGCCTGGAAGCAGAGCAACGCCCTGGCCAACACCTGGATCGAGACCACACCCCCCGCTCTGACCCAGGGCGACACCTACCAGGCCAGTGTCACCCTGCAGGGCAGCGGCAACGTCTACCCCAACTTCTACAACGGCCATCAGGACGTCGGCGGAAAGGCCGTCAACCTCACCTCCACCCCCGTCACACTGACCGTGGACGCCCCGATCCCGACCGGCTCCATCGGCACCCCGCAGTTCCAGGTGCGCACCGCGGGCAATGGCCCGGTGGACCTTCTCGCCTCGGCGGTGTCGATCCGCCAGGAGACCGTCGTAAAGACGCCCGGCAGCACCAAGGTCAGCACGCACGGCACCGGCGCTCCGCGAGTGCCCGCCGGGCCCGACGGCAAGCCGGCCGGGGCCGGTACCAGGACACCGGTGGCCCCGCGCGGAGTCGAGGCGAAGGGCGCGCAGTCGCGCACCCAGGTCGCCGGCACCGAGGGGCTGCAGTCGGGCGCCTGGGTCAGCTTCGACACCCGCACGGATCAGCACGTGACGATGAAGGTCGCGCTCTCCTACGTCAGCGGGCAGGACGCCGCCGTCAACCTGGCCGAGGAGAACCCCGGCTGGAGCGTCCCCGCGGTCACCAAGCGCAGCTATGCGCAGTGGAACGGCATGCTCTCCCGGATACGCATCGGCGGCGGCACCGCGGCCCAGCGCAAGGAGTTCTACACCGCGCTGTACCACACACTGCTCGAACCGAGCATCTTCTCCGACGCCAACGGTGACTACCTCGGCTTCGACGACAAGGTCCACCGGACCGCCCCCGGCAAGGCGCAGTACGCCAACTTCTCCGGCTGGGACATCTACCGCTCCGAGATCCCCCTGCTCGCCGTGATCGCCCCCGAGCAGACAAGCCAGATGATGACCTCACTGCTCAACGACCAGGCGCAGGGCGGCTGGCTGCCCAAGTGGGGATTCGCCAACCACTACACCGACGTCATGAACGGTGACGCCGCCGACGCGGTACTGGCCGAGGCCTACGCCATGGGCGCCCGGGACTTCGACGCCAAGGCCGCGCTGGCCGCCATGGTGAGGGGCGCCACCACCGTGCCGTCATCACCCGCCGAGATGGGCCAGGGCTGGTACGTCGAGCGGCCCCAGCTCTCCTCCTACGAGTCACTCGGATACGTCCCCAACACGACGAAGAGCTCCCTGTCCCCCGAGAACAACGGAGCCTCGGAGACCATCGAGTACGCCACCGCCGACTTCGGCATCGCCCAGCTCGCCAAGGCGCTTGGGGAAACCTCGACCTACAAGACCTTCCTGCAGCGGTCGCAGAACTGGACCAACATCTTCAACACCGCGACCGGCTACATCCAGCCGCGTGACGGCGACGGCCAGTTTCCAAAGTTCGACCCGACCACGGACGGGATGGGCAGCTTCGGCCAGTCCGGCTTCCAGGAGGGCAACGCCGCCCAGTACACCTGGGCGATCCCGCAGAACATCCACGGCCTGACCACCGCGATGGGGGGCGACAAGGCCGCGATCCAGCGCCTGGACACCTATTTCCAGCAACTCAACGCCGGCCCCAACCTGCCGTACGAATGGGCCGGCAACGAGCCCGCCTTCCTCACCCCGTGGGTGTATGACTACGTCGGCGCGCCGTACAAGAGCGAGGAGATCGTGCACCGCCTGCTCACCTCGGTCTACGCAGACACCCCCGGCGGTGAGCCCGGCAATGACGACCTCGGCTCCATGAGCTCCTGGTACGCCTGGTCCAGCCTCGGCATGTACCCGGCCACCCCGGGTACTCCGGTGCTCGCGCTGGGCGCGCCGATCTTCTCCCGGGCCGAGTTCGACCTGCCCGGCGGCCACCAGCTGAAACTGACCGCGCCGGGCGCCTCGACGACCACCTATGTGCACAGCGTGTCCGTCAACGGGAAGTCCTGGGCGCCGGCCTGGCTGTCCGCGTCGCTGCTCACCGGGGCCGACGCCCCGTCGGGCCGACCGGCCGCCACCAAGCTCGCGTTCACCCTCGCGCCCACCGCCGACACGTCGTGGGCGGCCACGGCCGCCGACGCACCGCCGTCCTACCCGTCCGGACCGCTGCAGTTCCCGCCGGGACGCAAGCCGATCATCCTCACCCCGACCGGGCCGAACCTGCTCGGCAGCGCGCCCACCGGCGAACTGTCCTGGCACGGGCCGGTGCAGAACGGCGTGGGCTCGGTGCCCGGGACCGTCGACTCCGCCACCACACCCGAAGGGAGGAGCGCGGTGCACTGGACCGAGACCAACGCGGCACCCAACACCTGGATCTGGGTCGATCCGGCGTCCCAACTGCCCGCGGGCCAGAGCTACCAAGCTTCGATCACCATGGAGGGCACCGGCTCGGTCTACCTGGACTTTTGGAACGGCCAGCAGGACCTGACCAGTCAGACGGTCGAGCTGACCGGCACGCCGCAGACACTGACCGTCCAGGGCGCGGTCCCGTCGGCGGCGGACACCCACCTCCAGGTCCGTACGGCGGACACCGGCCCGGTCAACCTCTACGGGAGCAACGCGTCCGTCCAACTGGTGACTCCGGAACAGAACTGACAACCCGCTGGCGCACGTGAGTGCAATGAGCAGGAGGTCAAGGTGATCATCTGCTCCAGCAAGGTTGGCAGGTGCTCAGTCTTCTTCTGAGTGCGGAGGCCAACGAGATGGCCGCGGCAGCTCTTTCCGATTACCTGGACTCAGCGACTCCGGCTTATCCGGAGCCCGGCTGACGTTGCCATCAGCGTTGCCGCCAAAGACGCCCCGGGCCGTATAGGTCCGGGGCGTCTTGGCTGTTCAGAGCCTGATCGGAGCGTCCATGTCGTGTGGCGACCTGCCCACGCCAGCAATTTCAGATGCGGACGGTCGTTCGCTGTGACCGTTGCCGTCACAAGAAAGGCCCCGAGACGCGTGGTCTCAGGGCTGTTCTTGCAGGCCAAGGCGGTGGGCAGGGGCGGGGTCGAACCGTCCTCCTGGCCCGGACCGTTGCCGAAGCATGTTCAATCAGGAGTGCGAAACGCAAGGGTTGCTGCGAACCGGTGCCGACCCGGTGGTCGATATCAATGCAGTTCGTGGGCCAGTTGCTCTCGGATGGTCGCTTCCACGAGGCGCAGATGCTCGGACGTCTCCTGCGCGGCCCCTGCGGCGTCCCCAACGATATAGGCGTCGATGAGGTGACGATGGTCGTGGCGAGCGGGCTGGTCGACGTGATAAGCCGACACTCCCAGCCGTACGTAGCGCTCGGAGACAACCCACAGCTGTTCGAGCAGCCGGCGCCCCAGGGGGCGCACCGCCGGGCCGATCAGGCTCCAGTGGAAGTCGCCGTGCGCCGCAAGGAACGCCTCGGTGTCGGCCGGGTCGGTGCGCTCCAGACGCTCCAACGCCGTCTGAGCAGTAGCGATCTGCGCCGCGGTCCGGACTTGGGTGGCCTCGCTCATCAGCGGCGGTTCGAGCAGGCGCCGCAGTGCGTAGACCTCCTGTAGTTCCTTGAGGGACACCGCTGCCGCGGTCGAGCCCCGGCGTGGGATGGTCACCACGAGGCCTTCCGCCTCGAGGGCGCGCAGGGCCTCCCGAACCGGGATGTGTGAGACACCGAAGCGCTCTTGGAGCTGCTTGGGAAGGATCTTCTCGCCGGGGGCGATCGCTCCGGTCAGAATCAGCGACCGGATCAAGCCCACGAGGTCGCGAGCCAACCCCTCAGAGATGCCTGGGCGATCGAGTGGGGGAACGTCGTCCATGGTCTATGTCCCTGCATGTCTCGAGTGGTCGGAGGCCGGGTCCTGGTCGTGAACGGCGCGCCTGCGGCTCAGCAGCGTCCATCGGGGACTCTTGACCGCTAGAAAATATAGCGTATATCTTAGCGAAATCTTGGGTCTTCGCACATCGGCGTCGTCGCCCCTGGCCATGACCGTGAAGCGGTCGACATGGTGCCCGTGGACCCGCGCACCTTCTGTCCGTTTGGAACAGCTGAAAGGACCACGCGCATGGCCGGTATGAAGATGTCCCTGCTGGACCTCGGGCGCATTGACGCCGACGACGGCTACTTCCTCCGGGGCTGCGGGGGCGGCACGTTCTCCAACCCGAACCCGCCTGCTTCGGTACGCCGAGTGGCGGTCATCGCGACTGTGATCGAGCACCCCAAGGCCGGCCCTCTGCTCTTCGAGACCGGGTGTGCGGCCAACGCGAAGGAGGACTGGCCGACCGAGGCCTGGGAAGCGTTCCCGGTCACCGTCTACGAGGAGGAGCACCGCCTCGACAAGGCACTGGAGGCAGCCGGCTACGGCGTCGACGACATCCGTGGCGTCATCATGGGCCATCTGCATCTCGACCACGCCGGCGGCCTCGAGCTCTTCCGTGGCACGGACGTACCGATCTATGTGCACGAGAAGGAACTCAAGGAAGCCTGGTACGCCGTTGCCACGAAGGAAGACATCGGCGCCTACCTGCCGGGCGACCTCGACTGGCGGTTGAATTGGCAGGCTATCTCCCGGGAAGAGATCGAGCTGTTCGATGGCCTCACCCTGCGCAACATGCCGGGACACACCCCCGGGCTGATGACAGCACAGGTGGACCTGCGAAACTCCGGCACGTTCTTCCTGACCAGCGACCTGTTCCACGTGCGCGACCTGTTCGAGCAGGGTGTGCCCCAGGGCTGGCTCGCCCGCAACGCCCACGACTGGTGGCACAGCTACAAATGGATCAAGCACCTGCAGCAGAAGACAGAAGCGACCATGGTCTACGGCCACGACGCCGAGGTTCTCGCAGAGCTGAAGGCTCAGGCCAAGTACTTCGACTGACGCCGGCAAAGGTCCGCGTCGCGTAAACCGATACGCGGCGCGGAGCTGGCAGTTGCAGCCATCGGAATCAGGAGGAAGAACATGCGTTTGGTTCGAGTCGGTGAACCCGGCCGGGAACGCCCCGCGGTCATGATCCCGGGCAGCGAGGATAAGGCGTTCGACCTGACGGGCCTGGTGCGCGACTTCGACGCCGAGTTCTTCTCCACCGACGGGCCGGCGCGGGTCGCGGCCGCCATCGACAGCGGCGGCCTTCCCTATATCGGCGTTGACGACGTACGCGTCGGGGCACCGATCGCCCGTCCCCAGGCGATCTACGGCATCGGCCTCAACTACCGTGACCACGCCAGAGAGGTCGGGATGGCTGCGCCCCTAGAGCCCATCATCTTCAACAAGGCACCCAACACCCTGGTCGGTCCTCACGACGACATCATCTTGCCTCCGGGTTCTACCTACACGGACTGGGAGGTCGAGCTCGGCGTCGTCGTCGGACGCCGAGCCAGCTACCTGGAATCGCCCGAGGCAGCCGCCGCGCACATCGCGGGCTTTGTCGCGGTCAACGACGTCTCCGAGCGGGACATGCAACTCCACCGGGGCGGTCAGTGGGTCAAGGGCAAGTCCTTCGAGACGTTCAACCCCGCAGGACCCTTCCTCGTCACCGCCGACGAGCTTCCCGATCTCTCAAACCTGCGCCTCGTGCTGCGGGTCAACGGAGAGATCATGCAGGACGGCACCACCGCCGACCTCGTGTTCGACCCGAGCTACCTCGTCTGGTATCTCAGCCAGTTCATGGTCCTGGAGCCGGGTGACCTCATCGACACGGGCACCCCCGCCGGTGTCGGTATGAGCTTCGACCCACCTCGTTACCTGCAGCCCGGCGATGTCCTCGAGCTGGAGATCACCGGGCTCGGCGGTCACCGCAACCTCGTCCGCTCAGCGAACACGAGCGCAGTCGACAGGATCGCGCCCTCCCACACCGCCGCCGGATGACCGTGGACCAACACCTCACCTGCTCACCGAGCCAGAGGGAACGGAGTTCCATGCAACACACCATGATGGTCCACGCCACCGGCACCTACCGCTACCTGCCCGACATCGCCGCCTATTCGTCCGGGGTCGCCGCGCAACCCGGCTACGAGATCATCGGACTGCGCTTCGACAGCCCGCCCCCCGTGGCGGAGGGCTTCGCCCGCCTCGATGAGGAGTGCACCGCCCGCGGCCTGCCCGTGAGCTCGCTGGTCGGTATCGAACTGAGGTCCCCGGCCCCGTTCGCGTTCGACGGGTTCGACAGCTTCAACTCCACCTACCGCACACTGCTCGCCGAGCGAGGACTCCTCGAGGGCGACATCAACCCGATCGCCCGTACCAACGTGAGCCCCGTCCAGTCAGCCCCCCGGCAACCGGTGCTCCTGTCGGCCTTCATCGTGCAGAAGGCCTCCGGCACCGGAGGGGCCGACTACGTCATCGCCGGAGGCGCCGAGCTCGACGGGTCCCTGCAGGCGGACGCCATCGTCGCCCGAGGAGACACCTCCGACGGTGGCCTTACCCGCAAGGCGACGCACGTGGTGGAGGAGATGCGGGCCCGACTCGCCGGACTCGGACTCGATCCGGAGTCGGCGACACAGGTGGACGTCTACACCGCGCACGAGGTTCCCGGCCTGACCAAACTGCTCGTCGACCGGCTTCCCGCAGTGCGCCGTTGCGGCTTCGTGCGCTGGGTCGCGCGGCCACCTGTCACCGACATCGAGTTCGAGATGGACCTCCGCCGGGTGAGTGGCTGGCACACCATGTAACGCATTCCCCCCGGACCCGGCAGCCCGCCAGGCCCGGCTCGTCCCGATCGGAGGAGCACCATGGCTCAGACTGAAGAGCTGGCTTACCAGAGCGCGACCGACCTGGCCGCTGCCGTCCGTGACCGCACACTGTCGCCGGTCGAGATCGTCGACCACTTCCTGGACCGCATCGAGGCGCGTAATCCGAGCTTGAACGCCTTCGTCTTCCTTGCCGCCGACGAGGCCCGAGCGGCCGCGCGGCTTGCCGAGAAGGCGGTCATGGACGGTGACGAGCTCGGCTCGCTGCACGGCGTGCCGACCGCGCTGAAGGACCTGTTCGACTTCCATCCCGGCTGGCCGTCAACCTATGGCGGCATCCGGGCGCTGCGGCAGAACATCGTCGACTTCCACTGCACGTACGCGGAGCGGATGAAAGCCGCCGGTGCCATCCTGCTCGGCAAGACGAACTCTCCGGTCATGGGTTTCCGTGGCACCTGCGACAACCCGCTGTTCGGCCCCACCCGCAACCCGTTTGACACCGACCGCAACTCCGGCGGGTCGTCCGGCGGGTCCGCGGCCGCCGTGGCCGACGGGCTGCTTCCGCTGGCCGAGGGCACCGACGGCGGCGGTTCGGTACGGATCCCCGCGTCCTGGTGCGGGGTCGTCGGGTACAAGGCGTCGTTCGGCCGGGTCCCGTTCGTTGCGCGCCCGAACGCGTTCGGCGGTGTCAGCCCGTTCCTGTTCGAGGGCGTTCTGGCCCGCAGCGTCGCGGACGCCGCCCTGGGCGCGTCGGTGCTGACCGGCTACGACCCGCGCGACCCCTTCGCCCTCGATGAGACGGTCGATTATGTCGGCGCGGTTGGCCGGTCGATGGAAGGCGTTCGCGTCGCCTACAGCCCGGACTTCGGCATGTACCCCGTCGACCCGAAGGTCGCGGCAGTCGTCGAGCAGGCTGTCTCCTCGCTGCGGGACGCCGGCGCCGTCGTCGAGCAGATCGACATGACGATGCCTCATGACCAGCAGGAACTGGCCGAGCTGTGGTGCCGGATGATGGCCGGCGTCGAGGTACTCGAGACCTTCAAGGCCCAGGGCATCGACCTGCTCGCCGACCACGCCGAGGATCTGCCCGCGGAGTACCGCGGTTACGTGGAGGACACCTACCGCCGTAGCAGCGTGCAGACGCTGCGCGACCAGCAGATGCGCTCAGCGGTCTATGACGCCATCCAGGCCGTGTTCGGCCCGTACGATCTGCTCGTCACGCCCACTCTCGCCTGCCTGCCGGTGCTTAACGCCAACGACGGGAACACGGCCGGTCCCAGCGAGATCAAGGGCGTTCCGGTGAACCCCATGATCGGCTGGTGCATGACCTACCCGATCAACTACAGCGGCCACCCCGCGATATCGGTTCCCGCCGGGATGGCCGAGGGCAACCTCCCGGTAGGCCTGCAGATCATCGGGCGCCGCTACGACGACCTCAGCGTCATCGCCGCGGCCTCCGCTCTCGAGCAGGTGCGCCCCTGGCGCGACACCTACGAACGGTGCGCAGCACGGCCGATCTGAGCTTCCGCCGGGCCGCCGCGCGTCAACCTCACCGCCCGGCGGCCCGGCTCCGCGTCGTAGCCCTGTACCTGCCGGCTGATGCCGCCAGGTCCTGGCGACACTCACCCGGCGATCGTCACGGCCCCGGCCAGGACAGACTCGGCAGCAATCGCTCCTCCACCTCTTTCTCACCTTTCGGGGAAATGAGGATCTGGCCGGTGGATTCGGTGTACTCGATCAACTTGTCGTCATGTACGCGACGGTAGTTACCCAAACGCGGCTGCTCCAGGTGACGAGCCAGACTTTGATCCGTCGAGTTACTAGATTCGCTGTACAAGATCAGCAAGGTCGCGTCCGCCAGGCTCAGGGACGTGTCGAGGATGCGTCGGATCTCCCCCTGACTCGATAATCGCCGCAGCTGGTCACGACCAAGTGCCACGCGGTTATCCGGCATTCACTGCGGCGATCGGTCTTCGCGGTTTCCGGTCGTTTCGGCGTCGGTCTCGTCAAGCGCTGGGCGGCAAGGTCGATAAGGCGTGGGAGCTGACGCATGCGGGGTGCTATACCGAGCTGACCGAGTTGTTGCGTGACCTGGTTCCGCAGCTTGAGACGGCGGCGCGGGCGGTGCCGGACGAGCAGCGTGCCGAGTTGTTCGAACTGCTGGCCATGGCTTACCAGGCGTGTTCGGCGGCGCTCGCCAAGCTGGATGAACCTGAGGCGGCGTGGATCGCCGCGGATCGGGCGATGGCGGCGGCCGAACGCGCCGGGACACCGCTCCTGGTCGCGGCGGGCGCGTTCCGGCTCGGCTTCGTCTTCCTCGGCGCCAAGCATTACGACCAGGTCGAGGAGACCGCCCGCACGGCGGCTGACGCGCTATGGCCGATGGCGGATCAGGGGCGGCCCGAGGCGATGTCGCTGTGGGGTGGTCTCACGTTGCAGCGGGCCGTCACCGCCTCGCGGACCAACAACGGTCAAGCCGCCTACGGGCATCTGGATCGGGCGCGTGACATCGCCGAACGGCTCG
>JAOPYL010000214.1 GCA_025964625.1 Actinoallomurus sp.
GGCCCCGGACGGGGACCCGGCTGGGGACTCGGCTGGGGACTCGGCTGGGGCGCCTCCGCCTGCTCCGGCGCAGCCGCCTGCTCCGGCGCAGCCGCCTGCTCCGGCGCAGCCGGCCTGGGCGCGGCTGGACGCGGAGCGGGCTGACGCGGCCCGGGCTTCGGCGCCTCGGGGACGAACGGCACCTCGGGCCGCGGCGCCACGGCCTCGGGCTTGACCTCTGCCCTGACCTCTGGCTTGAACTCCGCCCTGGCCTCTGGTCTGAACTCTGCCCTGGCCTCTGGTTTGACCTCGGGCATGGGTGCGGCCGGCTTGGGCGCCGGCCTTCTCGGACCCGGCTTGGGCGCCGGGGCCTTCTTCCCGTCGGCCGACCTGGCCGCGGGACCTCCGAAAGCTTCCTTGAGTCTGCGGACGACCGGTGCCTCTATCGTCGAGGACGCCGAACGCACGAACTCGCCCATTTCGTTGAGCTTGGCCATGACGGCCTTACTCTCGACACCGAACTCCTTGGCGAGCTCGTATACCCGGACCTTTGCCACTGCACTCCCTACTAGGTCCGGGGCACGTCCTCGGACCGTCGCTACCTTGCGGTAATCATCGCTGCGTGCTCATCGAGCGCTCATAGCAATCTCGACCTGCTTCCGACTAGACGTCGCTTACGAACCATCCTGCTGTGACTCGAGCCACCGGCGGAGCATGCTCATGTCAAGCGGCCCCCCGTGGCGAAACGCCCGAGGGAACGCCCGACGACGCTCAGCCAGCTCAAGACATGCCAGGTCGGGGTGCAGGGAGGCGCCCCGGCCCGACAGCCGCCGTTGCGGGTCGGGGACAACGGAGCCCTCGACCACGACTAGGCGTAGCAGGTCGGACTTGGCCGTGCGGACCCGGCAGCCCACGCATGTTCGCTGGGGGGCCGCTCGGCCATGGGTCATGAGTCTACCGCGTTGGCGCGTCTGCGGAACCGGCCGCATGCTCCCCTTCGGATGAAGATCCGTTTTCGGTGTCGGGCCGGATGTCGATTCGCCACCCGGTGAGCCGGGCGGCGAGACGGGCATTCTGCCCTTCCTTCCCGATCGCCAGGGAGAGTTGGTAGTCGGGCACCACGACCCGTGCTACCCGCGCTTCGGCGTCTATGACCTCCACATGGTTAACCCTGGCGGGCGACAGGGCATTCCCCACGAACTCGGAGGGTTCCTCCGACCAGTCGACGATGTCGATCTTTTCGCCGTGCAGCTCGTGCATGACGTTGCGGACCCGGCCGCCCATCGGGCCGATGCAGGCGCCCTTGGCGTTGACGCCCGGCTTCCGGGAGCGTACAGCGATCTTGGTGCGGTGGCCGGCCTCGCGGGCGATCGCGGCGATCTCGACGGTGCCGTCGGCGATCTCGGGTACCTCCAGCGCGAAGAGCTTTCTCACCAGGTTGGGGTGGGTGCGGGACAGCTTGACCATCGGCCCGCGGTGTCCCTTCTTCACCTGGACCACATAGGAACGGATACGCTCGCCGTGCTCGTAGCTCTCCCCCGGCACCTGCTCCTCGGGCGGGATCACGCCCTCGATCTTGCCGAGGTCGACCAGGACATTCCGCGGGTCCCTGCCCTGCTGGATGACCCCGGCGACGATGTCGCCCTCCCGCCCGGCGTACTCCCCGAACGTCAGCTCGTCCTCGGCGTTGCGCAGGTGCTGCAGGATCACCTGTTTCGCGGTCGTCGCCGCGATGCGGCTGAAATTGGTCGGCGTGTCGTCGTACTCACGCGACGGGGCACCCTCGGCGCCCGCCGCGTCGCCGGTGCCCTCGGTGCCCTCCGCGGCGGTCTCCGTCGCCCACACCGTGACGTGGCCGGACTTGCGGTCGAGCTCGACGCGGGCCTTGAGCGCGGCACCGTCGGTCCGGTGGTACGCGATGAGCAGTGCTTCCTCGATCGCCTTGACCACGAGCTCGAGAGAGATGTCCTTCTCGCTCTCGAGACTGCGCAGGGCGGTCATGTCAATGTCCACGAGGCTTCCCCCTAGTCCTCGTCGCCGACGGGGTCATCGTCACCCCGGCGGTTGAACTCCACCTGGACCAGTCCGCGGGTGAGCTCGTCGTAGCCGAGCCGGCGTTCGCGGCCCTCGGTGTCGAGCACGACGGCCGTGTCGTCGGCCGCCGTGACACGGCCGGTGACCTCCTCGCCGCCGGTAAGTGTCGCGCGCACGAGGCGGCCGCTCGCGCGGCGCCAGTGCCGTGGATGGGTGAGGGGGCGGTCGACGCCCGGCGAGGTCACCTCGAGGACATACGCTCCCGAGCCCATCGCCTCGCTGTCGTCGAGCGCGGCCGAGACCTCCTGGCTCACGATCGCCACGTCGTCCAGGCTCACGCCGCCGTCGCTGTCGACGATCACGCGCACCTGCCGCCGCTTGCCCGCCGGAGTCACCAGGACGTCCTCGAGATCGAAACCGGCGCCGGCCACCACCGGCTCGAGCAACCGCATCAGGGCGGCGCGCGTCTGGTGCCCGGACGCCCGCCGGCCCCCCTGAGCATGGTCACGACCCGCGTTGACGCTCATGGGACCTCCTTCACGGCTCATGAGCAAGTGGCCGCCCGATGCGTCCACTCCGCCACCAAGACTATCCACAGCTGAGGTCGGCGAGTGCCGCATCGGCAGCCGACCGGCGCGCCCTTGTGGAATGCTTGCGCACCTGAGTGGAAGACGATGAACGGAGGCACGCTTGGACGTGCTACGGTCCTCCGCAACTCCAACGCGGCGCGTGGTGCTCGGCGGCTCTGTGGCGGTGCTGGCCACGATGACCGGCTGCACCAGCACCGGACGGGCTGAGGCCCCCGCCGCCGGTCCCGAGGTGTCTCTGCTGGCGGGAGTGATTCAGAACGAGGCCGGGCTGATCGCGCTCTATGAGGCCGTCCTCGCCGCGCATCAGCGCCTGGCCGGCCGGCTCCAGCCGCTGCGGGACCACCATACTCAGCACCTCGCGGTGCTCAAACGCCACTATGTGCCCGGCACCAACACGGGCACCGCCACTCCGGCCCCGCAGCCCACAGCCACCGCGCCGGACAGTGAGACCCGGGCCTTGGCCGCACTGCGGAGCGCCGAGCGCGGGGCGGCCGCCGCACGCGCCGACGAGGTCCGCCGCGCGACGCCCGGGCTGGCCCAGCTGCTGGCGAGCATCGGCGCCTGCGAGGCCGGGAACGCCCAGGAGCTGGCATGACGGTGCAGGAGACGGTCGCGGCGCTGCAGGCGGCACTCGCCGCCGAGCATGTCGCGATCTTCGGATACGGCGTGCTGGGCGCCCGCCTCATGGGCCTGCAGCGGCAGAACGCCACCCTGATGTGGAACTCCCATCGCACCCGACGGGACAGGCTGCGCTCCTACGTCCAGGCGTACGGCGCGGAACCCGTCGCGGCGGCGCCGGCCTACCAGCTCCCGTCCCCGGTCTCCTCGACCCACGCGGCCGCGCAGCTCGCCGCCCGGCTCGAGGACGGCGTGGTCGCCGGCTACGCCGGGCTGGCCGGGGTGAGTGACGCGGACCTGCGCCGCTACGCCGCGCTGGCCATGCAGGAGGCGACGGTGCGGGCTGTCCGCTGGCGGGGCTCGCCGCCGCCGGCCTTCCCCGGACTGCCCGGCACGACCCTCCGCCCCAAACCCGAAGAGTGAGCCCACGCGGCCGCTGGATAACCTTCCCGGCGGAACCACGACCGGGAGGTTACGGGCGCGCGTATGGGCGTGAATGGGCAACGGATGCTGCAGACCTGGCGAGCCATGATGGGCGACATCGTCGCGGAGCCACCGGAGGAGGAACCCGGCGAGGTCGTCTCCTATCGCGCGCTGGATCTCGTCCTGCGCGTCGGCGAGCTGCTGCTCGCCAGCGGCGAGGCCACCGAGCGCGTGAACGAATCGATGCTCAGCCTGGCGGTCGCCTACGAGCTGCCGCGCTGCGAGGTCTCGGTGACGTTCACCGTCATCTCCGTGTCGGTCCATCCCGGCGGGGACGCTCCCCCCGTCACCGGCGCGCGGGCCATCCGGCGCCGCTTCCCGGCATACTGGCGGCTGGTCGCGCTGCACTCGCTCATCCAGGATGCCTCCATCGGCCTGATGGACCTCGACGAGGCCTACGACCGGCTCAGGAAGATCAAGCGGGGCCGCCCGCCGTACCCGCCCTGGATGCTCGTCGTCGGCCTCGGCCTCATCGCCGCGTCCGCCTGCGTGATGGTGGGCGGCGGCCCGCTGGTGGCCGGGACCGCGTTCGTGGCGACGGTGCTCGCCGACCGGACGGCCGCGGCACTGGCCCGCCGTGGCGTCGCCGAGTTCTTCCAGCTCACGCTGGCCGCCTCCATCGGCGCGGCGAGCGCCGCACTCGTGATCGCCGCGGGCGTCCCGGCCCGCGCGTCGACCATCGTCACCGGCGCGATCGTGGCGATGCTGCCGGGACGGCCCCTCGTCGCCAGCATCCAGGACGGCATCACGGGCGATCTCGTCAGCGCGGCCGCCCGCCTGCTCGAGGTGTTCTTCATCGTGGCGGCTATCGTCTCCGGGCTCGGCCTGACCGTCTACGTCGCGGTGCGGCTGGGGGTGCCGATCGACGTGCACGATCTGCCTGCGGCTCCGATGTCGCTGCGGCCGGTGCCGGTGATCGCCGCGGCGGCGGTGTCGACGACGTTCGCGGTGTCGCTGGCCGTCCCCCGCGTCGTTCTGCCGGCGGCGGCGCTGGGCGGCGCCATGATCTGGGTGGTGTACGTGCTCACCCGCGGCGTGGGCGTGACACCGGTGCTCGCCTCGGCGATCGGCGGGGTGCTCGTCGGGCTGCTGGGCAATCTCCACGCGCGGCGCCGCCAGGAGCCCGCGCTGCCGTACATCGTGCCGGCGATCGCACCGCTGCTGCCGGGCACCGCGCTGTACCGCGGAATGATCGAGCTCAACACCGGGGCCGCCCAGGAGGGCGTGCTGACCCTGATCGGGGGCGTCTCGGTGGCACTCGCCCTCGGCGCCGGGGTCAATTTCGGCGGCGAGTTCGTCCGCGCGTTCCAGCGCGTGGGCCTGGGCGGTTCCGGGCGTGGGGCCCGGCCGGCAGCCCGCCGCAGCCGCGGCTACTGAGCGGTGTCGCCCGTCCGGCGGCCCCGTACCTCTTGAGCAAGCGTTTGGTTATGCTGAGCGGGTGAGCGCCGAACTCGACGAGCTGCGCGCGACCGTACGCGCCTTTCTGGCCGAGGAGTGTCCGCCTGCGGCCGTACGCCGGCTCATGGCCGATCCGGCCGCGCACGACACGGCGCTGTGGCGGCGGCTGTCCGGCGAGCTGTGCCTGACCGGACTGGCCGTCCCCGAGGAGTACGGCGGCGCCGGCTGCGGCATGACGGAGCTGGGCGTGGTCTGCGAGGAGCTGGGCCGCGCGCTCACCCCGGTGCCCTACCTCGCCACCTCGGTGCTCGCCGCCTCAGCCGTGCGCGACGAGCGCCTGCTGACCGGGATCGCCGACGGGTCCCTTCTCGCCACGGTCGTGATCGGCGGCGATCTCACCGCCGACGGCGGCCGGCTGACCGGAACGGCGCCCTACGTGCTGGACGGCCACCTCGCCGACGTGATCATCTGCCCGGCGGGCGGCGCGTTGTACGCGGCGCGCGGCACCGACGTCGCACGGAGGCCGCACGTCACGCTCGACCAGACCCGGCGCCTGACACGCCTGCGGTTCGACGCCGTGCCCGCGACGCGAATCGACGGCGACGTGACGCGGCTGCGCGACCTCGCCCTGACCGCGCTCGCCGCCGAACAGGTGGGCGGCGCCCAGCGCTGCCTGGAGACGGCCGTCGAGCACGCGAGGACCCGGGTGCAGTTCGGCCGGCCCATCGGCTCCTTCCAGGCCGTCAAGCACAAGCTCGCCGACGTCCTGCTGCGGGTCGAGTCGGCGCGCTCGGCGGCCTGCGAGGCCGCACGGGTGGCCGACCACGAGCCGGAGTCGCTGCCGGTGTACGCGGCTCTCGCCGGGTCCTACTGCGCGGAGGCGTACCTGCACGCGGCGGGCGAGGCCATCCAGGTCCTCGGCGGCATCGGGGTGACCTGGGAGCACGACGCCCAGTTGCACTTCAAGCGCGCCACCGCGTCCGCCCGGCTGTTCGGCGGACCGGAGGCGCACCGCGCGCGCCTGGCGACCGCGGCGGGTCTCGCCGGAGGCGGCCCGGCGTAGGAGCGACCGGCAATGAGGACCGCCGGGCTCGCGGCTCACTGATCCAGCGCCCTACTGCCGGTTGGTCTAAGCCGTTTCCGCACTCCATACGCGTTTTAGCGGGAATGGCGGCCGATGGCGTGTTTGTTGCCGGGACAGCAACGCAGGTGAGGTGAGAGCGCCGTGTCCGAGTCGGCAGCAGTGGGAGAAACGCCGCCGTCACGTGTCCCGCGCCGGCGCCGCGGTCTCCGCTGGGCTGCGCGCGCCGTCATGCTCGCCGCCGTCTGTACATCGTTGGTGATCTTCCGTGACGAGCTACCCGACACGAACGCGATGTGGCGCGTCACCATCCACGCCAGCCCCGGCTGGCTGGCATGGGTCGTGATCGCCCAGGTGGCCTCCATGGGCATGTTCGCCCGCGTGCAGCGGCGCCTGCTGCACGCGGGCGGGGTGCGGATGTCGCTCCTGCGCGCGATCCGCGTGACCTACGCGGGAAACGCCCTGTCCACCACCCTGCCGGTCGGGCCGGCGGTCAGCGTCGCCTTCAACTTCCGCCAGTACCGGCGCGCGGGCGCGCCGCCCCAGCTCGCCACGGCCGTCATCCTGCTCGGTGGCGTGATCATGACGACCGCCTACGCCGGCGTCGGCCTCCTGGCCCTGCTCGCCGAGCCGCATGCGCGGACCATGGCGGCCGCCGCACTGGCCGCGCTCGCGACCGTGATCGGCGTGATCGCCATGGCCTGGCGATGGCCGGGGGCGGGTCTCCCGAACCTCGCGCGGCGGGCCACCCGCCCCGCGCTGCGGCATCGGCTCGCCGCGCCGCTGGCCGAGCGGCTCCGCCAGGGCCACGGCACCCTGCGCCTGCGTCCCGCCGACTGGGCCGCGCTCACCGCCGCCTCGCTGTTCAACTGGGTCTTCGACATCCTGTCTCTCGCCGCGGCCGGCCGGGCGGTCGGCGTGCACACGGCGCTGTACGCCACCACGCTCGCCTATTTCGCCGCCCAGGCGGCGGGCAGCCTGCTGCCCCTACTGCCCGGAGGTCTCGGCGCCGTCGAGGGCAGCCTCGTGGCGTCCCTCGTCGCGTTCGGCGCCCTGGCCGCGCCGGCCGGCGCCTCGGTGGTGTTGTACCGTCTCGTCTCCTTCTGGGGCGTCGTCGGCACCGGCTGGCTGGCCTGGCTGGCGGTGAAGGTCGGCGAGGAGGGTCCGCACGGCCCGATCCGCACCGGCGTGCGCAGATGGCTCGACGCGGCGGGCCCGGCGATGTACGCCACCGCGTGCGTGATGCCGTTTCCGCCTCCGCCGGTCCAGGCCCCGGATCCTCCCGAGTCCGCCTGACCCGCATTGGTGCTTGTTGCCGCCCGGTCCCGCTGCTACGCTCACCAAGCGAGCGCTTGGTCATAAGTAAGGCACTGCCGGAGGCGTGATGTCCCTACGGGTCAGCGTGGGTTACGAGCTCGAGGTGCGGGGGCGCACCCGGGAGGTCGAGCGGCGGACGTTCGAGAACGTCATCGGCCAGGTCACGCTGGCGGACCGGCTCGGCTACGACACCGCCTGGTTCGTCGAGCACCACTTCACGCGCGGCTTCTCCCACTCCTCCGCCCCCGACCTGGTCCTCGCCGCGTGCTCGCAGCGCACCGAGCGCATCCACCTGGGCCTCGGCGTCGTGCTGCTGCCGTTCCAGCATCCGGTCCACACCGCCGAGCGGGTCGCCACTCTCGACGTCATCAGCGGGGGGCGCGTGGAGTTCGGCACCGGCCGGGGCGCGTCCCCGCTGGAGTACCAGGCGTTCCGGCGTCCGTTCGAGCAGTCCCGGCAGATCTGGGAGGACACCCTCGAGGCGGTGCTCGCGATCTGGAACGCCGACGGCGAGCCGGTCACCCGGTCCAGCGAGTTCTTCGAGGTGCCGGGCGTCGCCGTCTACCCGCGGCCGGCGCAGACCCCGCACCCGCCGGTGTGGGTCGCCTCCACGTCCCTCGACGGCTACCTCGCCGCGGCGCGCAAGGGCTACAACCTGCTCGGCATGACGATGCTGAAGGGCCTGGACGACGTCGCCGCGGACATCGCCGAGTACCGGGAGTGCCTCGCCGAGAACGGTTTCGACCCGGAGACACGGCGCGTCGCGCTCATGATCCCGTGGCACGTCGCACGGACCAGGGACGAGGCGATCGCCACCGCCGCCGACCCGGTCCTCTGGTACATCCGCCGCCAGGTGAACCTCGTCACCCCGCCCGACTACTACGACGCCCGGCACGCCACCCACCGCGTACTCGGCCAGCTCGCCGCCGGCATGCCGCCCGAAGAGGCCATGGCCACCCTGCGCGAGCACCACATGGTCGTGGTCGATGACGTGGAGGGCTCGCGCAAGGCCGTCGAGCGCATCCAGGCCGCCGGGGCCACCGACCTGATCCTGCAGGCCCAGGTCGGCGGACTGGCGGATCAGCACGTCACCGGCTCGATGAGGCTCTTCATGGACGAGGTGATCCGATGACCGGGCGGAGCGGGCAAACCGACGGGCACCGGACGGACATGACCTGGCTGACGCGGGAGGGCTTTCCGCCGGCCCGCGACGCGGAAGGGCTGCTGCTGGTATCCCCCGAGGCCGACGTGGTGGTGCCGCTGACCGCCGGCGACCGCGAAGCGGCGCTCGGCATCGCGACGGCCACGCTCACCGGCGCCGGTCTGGAGGCGTCCGACCGGGTGGTGGTCGCGCTCAACAACGACGGCGAGGCCACCGGATCACTGATCGCGCGGGCGTGCGCCGGCATCGCCCGGGCGGCCGCCGCACCGGGCCCGCGCGGGCGGATGAGGCTGCACGGCGCGCTCGAGGCCGTGCGGGCGACCACCCTGATCACGACGCCGACCGGCGCGACGGACTTCCTCGCCCGGCTACACCTGGAATTCCTGCTCGACCCGCTCGACCTCGGGCTGCGTCACATCCTGCTCGCCGGCGAGATCCCGTCGCCGGGCACGTACGCCCAGCTCGCCTCCGAGTTCGACGCCGAGGTGACCGAGCTGTACGCCGACCCTTTCTTCGGGCTGCCGCTGGCGCACCGGTCGCCGCGGGACGCCGTCCACACACAGGCCCGCGACGGCCTGCTCGGGCTCGCGCCGCTCGGCAAGGACGCGCTGCTGGAACCGCCGCACGCCGCCGGGCCGGCGGAGATCGTGATCACCCCGTCGTGGCACTCCACGCTGGCCGGCGCGACGCTGCGCACCGGCCACGTCGTACGGCTGCGGGACGGCGAGGACGGCATGCCGGGTCCGGAGCACACCGCCGGCGAGCACGTCCTGGTCCGCGGCCGGTGGCTGCCGATCCCGCGCGTCGCCGAGGCGCTGACCCGGATCGACGGGATCAGCCACTGGGACCTGCGGATCGGCCGGGAGGGCACGCTCGACTCCGCCGCCCTGCACGTCACCTTCACCCGGGAAACGCTCGTTGAGAACCCGATGTGGAGGTCGCGCATCCGCCAGGCGCTGGTGGCGATCACCCCGGTCACCGTCGAGGTGATCGTCGAGGAGGAGGTCTCCGAGGACGCCCGGCCGGGAACGGTCACCGATCTCCGCGGCCACCATCTCGGCCGCGATCGCTCCACCATCGCCGAATAGCCCGGGAGGCGTGCCGTGGAACCGGTACCGGACTGGGGAACGATCCCGCGGATGCTGCGCGACCAGGCCACGCGCCATCCCGGTGCCGTGGTCGTCGCGGACGGCGGCACCACGCTGACGCTGCGGGAGCTGCGGAAGCGGGCGGGACAGGTCGCCCGCGCGCTCATCGCGCTCGGCATCGGGCCCGGCGACAGAGTCGCCGTGCAGGCGCCGAACTCGGCCGCCTGGGTCGTCGTCGCGTTCGGCATCTGGGACGCCGGTGCGATCGTCGTTCCGCTCTCGACGCGGTTCCGCGGCATCGAGGCCGCGGAGATGCTCGTCAAGACCGGCGCGAGGGCGCTCTTCGCCGCGGAGGGCTTCCTGGGCGTGTCCTACCTGGGCCTGCTGCAGGAGACCTGCGGCGGCGTGGCCGACGGGCGCCCGTTCCGTGACCTGCCCGATCTGCGCCACGCGATCCTGCTGTCCGGCGAGGCCGGTGGGACGGCCCGCAGGGCATCGGCCTGGCCGTACCCGGCCTTGTCGTACGGGGCCTTCCTGGCCGGCGGCGACGGCGTGGCCGACGACGAGGAACGCGCGCTGGCGGTGGACCCGGACGATCTCGCCGAGATCATGGCGACCTCGGGGACGACGGGTGCGCCGAAAGGCGTGATGCTCCACCATTCCCAGCTGCTGCGCGGCTACTGGGACTGGGCGTCCATCGTGACGCTGGACAAGGATGACCGCTATCCGATCATCGCGCCCTTCTCGCACGGCTTCGGGCTGAACGCCGGCCTGATCGCCTGCGTGCTGAAACGCGCCACGATGATGCCGATCGCGATGTTCGCCCCGGATGCCCTGATGGACATGATCGAGCGGGACCGGATCAGCATCCTGGCCGGCCCTCCGACGCTCTTCCACCGGGTCCTCGAGGAGCTCGGCGGCCGTGACGTGTCCTCGCTG
This sequence comes from Actinoallomurus sp., assembly GCA_025964625.1. GTDB lineage: Bacteria > Actinomycetota > Actinomycetes > Streptosporangiales > Streptosporangiaceae > Actinoallomurus. The sequence continues at coordinate 10,690 of JAOPYL010000214.1, forward strand.
CGAGTGGCCATCTGCGGGGCCGCCGCGGTGCCTCCCGAGCTCATCCGGCGCCTGCTCGACCGGGTCGGCCTCGACCGCATGATCAACGCGTACGGGCTGATGGAGGGCACCGTCGTGTCGATGACGCGGGCCGGCGATCCGGTCGGCGTGATCGCGGCCACCACCGGGCGCGCGGTGCCGGGAGTGACGCTGCGCATCGTCGACCATGAAGGTGCGGACCTGCCGCCGGGCGAGCGCGGGGAGATCCTCGTGGGCGGGTACGGCGTCATGCGCGGCTACTGGGAGGATCCGGCCAGGACCGCGGAGGCCGTGGACCCCGGGGGGTGGCTGCGCACCGGCGACATCGGCGCCCTGGACGAGGACGGCAACCTCGCGATCGTCGACCGCAAGAAGGAGATGTTCATCGTCGGCGGCTTCAACGCCTACCCGGCCGAGATCGAGGCGCTGCTGCTGCAACACCCGGGCATCGCCCAGGCCGCGGTGGTGGGCGTGCCCGACGACGCGATGGGCGAGGTCGGCTGGGCGTTCGTCGTCCCGCGCGCCGCCGTCGAACCGGAAGCGATCATCGCGTGGGCGCGGGAGAACATGTCCAACTACAAGGTTCCCCGCAAGGTGGCCGTCGTCGACGCACTGCCCGCCAACGTCAACGGCAAGATCGACAAGCAGGCTCTCCGCGCCCGCGCCACAGTTCGCTGAGCGCGGCTACGCCCTGTCGGCCACGAGCGCCGGTGTGCTCACGGCCGGCTCCGGCTCGTCGTCCTGGCGCGGCAACAGCGTCACGACGACCATCGCGACGCCGAACCCGGCCAACCTCAGCACCAGCCGCACCGAGTCCTGCGGCAACGGCTCTCCGAACACCGCCGTGCCGGCCAGCACGGTGTAGACGGCACCCACGACGCTGGAGACCGGGACCACGATGGAGGCGCGTCCGCGCTGCAGCGCGGTCTGGAAGAGCAGCAGCCCGGCGCCGGACAGGGCCAGGTACAGGTAGGGGTACGGCGAGGCGAGCGTCCTGCCGAGGAAGCCGTGCGGGTTCTCGGCGAGAAAGCCCGAGACCCCCTTGGTCTGCAACCCGGCGGCGCCGTACAGCAGGCCGGACGCGGCGCCGTACAGCAGGCCGGGCGCCGGTCTGCCGCCGCGCGATTCCGAGCGCGCGGCCGAGACGAACGCGCCGCCGGCAAGGAGTACGGTGCCGGCCACCACGGCCATCATGGCCCCGGTGCCGGCGTGCAGGCCGAGCCTGGCCGGCTCCATCGACAGGCAGATCAGCAGCAGCGACAGCGCCAGCACGCCCAGGCCCGCCCAGTCTCGCGGCGTGGTCCGCTCGCCGAGGAAAACCGCCGAGAAGACCACCAGCAGTGCCAGCCCGGCCAGCTGGATCGGCTGCGCGACGCTGAGCGGGACGAGGGACATCACGACGATCTGGCATGCCATGCCCAAGCCCATGACGAAGAAGCCGGTCAGCCACGCCCGGCTGGTGCAGAGCACGCGGAGCAGGCGGCCGACCCGGCGCATGCTGATCGGGGGCAGGTCGCGCAGCGCCCGCTTCTCCAAGACGAAGCCGGCGTTGTACAGAACCGTGGCGATCAGCCCGAGGACGATGCCGAAGAACAAGCGGCCTCCTGTGGGCCTGCTGCGGGGGGATGGGCGATCCGGGTCACCGGGGGCGAGCCCGATCGCGCACATCACGCCAGGCACTGGGGTGTGCAGGGCGCGACTTTGAACCAAGAATTTACCCGATTGCCCCAAATAGGAGGTACGGACCGGGCGAAAAGGTCAGCGGGGCCGCCACTGGACCAGGGCCAGCTCATGATCGACATCGGCGAACACCGCCTCGACCGGCATGTCCGGTTCGATCTCCGCGGGGTTCGTGCCGGCCAGGTTCCCGTACATGAATACGCCGTCTCCGTCGTCCAGCCGCACGTGCAGCACAGCGTAGGGCACCTCGTCGGCGAAGGCCCTCATGAAGACCTGGTGGGAGACGGTCCAGCTCGCCACCCGCCCGGTGCCGAGGGCGGGGACCCAACCGGCCTCGCGCGACCGGCACCGGCCGCACACGGCCCGGGGCGGGAACCGGAGCGTGCCGCAACCGTCGCACCGCTGGAGCAGCAGCTCGTGCCGCCGGACCGCCTCCCACCAGGGGGTGGAGTCGCGATCGAGGTCCGGCCTGGGCCGGTCCGGCAGGCTCATCGGTCCGCCTTCAGGATCAGCGCGGAGGTGCCCGCGAGGACGTATCCGGGTTGCGCGGTCGACAGCGCCACCTCCGCGCCGGCCACCTGCCGGTCACCGGCCGTGCCGCGCAGCTGCGACACGGCCTCCGCGACGTGGTTGATGCCGTGCACGTACCCCTCCGACAGAAAGCCGCCGTGTGTGTTCACCGGCAGGGCGCCGTCCAGCCGGGTCGCGCCGGAGGCGGCGTACGGGCCGCCCTCGCCCTTGGGGCAGAACCCGTAGTCCTCCAGCTGCACGATCACCGAGTAGGTGAAGCAGTCGTACAGCTCGGCGACGTCGATGTCCTCCGGCCCCGCACCGGCCATGGCGTACAGCCGCGGAGCGATCCGGGCCGCCTCCGAGACCGTGAAGTCGCCGCCCTGGCCGGAGAAGAAGCTGTCGCCGCCGCCCCACACCGCCCCGGAGATGAGTACCGGCCGCACCGGCAGGTCCCGTGCCCTCCCGGCGGATGTGATCACGATCGCGCAGGCGCCGTCGGTCTCCAGGCAGCAGTCGAGCAGCCGCAGCGGCTCGGCGATCCAGCGCGACGCGAGGTAGTCGTCCAGAGTGATCGGATCGCGCTTCAGCGCTCGCGGGTTCTTCACCGCGTTGGCGCGCTGCCCCACCGCCACCTGGCCGAGCTGCTCGTGCGTCGTGCCGTACTTGATCATGTGGGCCCGGGTGAAAATGGCGAACTGCTGCGGCGGGGCAAGGTGGCCGTACGGCGCCTGGTACTGCGCGTCGAAGATCGGGGCGGGGTCACGGCCGGTGCCGCCCATCCGGAACTCCGACCGCGCGTTGATCGCCCGGTAGCAGACCACGGTTCGGGCGGCGCCGGAGGCGACCGCCATGGCGGCCTGGCCGATCACCGCGTGGGAGACGCTGCCGCCGCCGAACTGGTCGAGGTACCAGGTGATCTCCGGAATGCCCAGTGCGGGGGCGACCACCCACGGCGGCGTGGAGTCGCCGACCCGATGAGTCGCCAGGGCGTCCACGTCGTCGACGGTCAGGCCCGCGTCGTCGAGCGCGTTCGTGATCGCGTCGATCGCCAGAGTGAGCGTCGAGACTCCGGAGTTCCTGCTGAACGGCGTGTACCCGACCCCGGCGATCGCGGCCTGATCACGGAAGCTCATGCTGGCCTTTCGTACGGCTGCCCGGGACACGCCACCAAGCAAGCGTTAGGTTAAGAGCCTAGGACCGTACACCGCGCCCTGTCAACGCGGCGCTCCGGCGGCGGGTGGTCGTAGGTCCTTCGGCGGATATCTGGTGTTCGCCGGAATCTCTGGGGCCGGCCGGCGCTTTACTGGAGGTGCGCCGGGCATCGCAGTCAGCGCGGGTTGACACTCCCCGACGGGCCCGCCTATCGTCCAAGCAAGCGCTTGGCTAAGAGAAGGGATCGGGTCATGGCCGACGGTGCGACCGCCGCGACGTCAATCCCCTACGGCTCGGCTGCACGACCCTCCGGCCAGAACATGAGAAGACACGTGCCGGGTTCACCCAACGGCTCGGCGACGACCGCGTCCGACCCGGTCACCGACATGGACAGCATGCGGTTCCGCAGCATCCTCGGGCGCTTCGCCACGGGCGTCGTCGCGATCACCGCGATCGATCCCCGCACGGGCGGGCCCACCGGGCTGGCCGCGAACTCGTTCACGTCGGTGTCGCTGGACCCGGCGCTCGTCGCCTTCTGTGTCGCGCACACCAGCTCGACCTGGCCCAAGCTGCGCGAGGCCGGGCGGCACTGCGTCAACATCCTGTCCGAGCCGCAGCGTGAGCTCTGCCTGCAACTCGCCACGAAGGGCGGCGACAAGTTCGCCGATCTGGAGTGGACCAAGTCACCCGGCGGCAGCCCGGTGATCGACGGCGCCCTCGCCTGGCTGGAGTGCTCGGTCGAGGCCGAGCACACCGCCGGCGACCATGTCATCGTGGTGGCCCGGGTGCACCACCTCGACAAGCACCATGACGGCGACCCGCTCGTCTTCTACAAGGGCTCGTACGGCCGCTTCGACGGCTGAGCGCGGCGAGTGAGAAGCGGCGCCCGGAGCGAGGGCACGGAGCGGAACCTCCGTGAGGAGGTGCGCGCCTGGCTCGAGGCGAACCTCACCGGGGTGTTCGCCCGCGCTCGGGGACTGGGCGGCCCCGGACGCGAGCACGAGGGGTTCGAGCTGCGGCGCGCCTGGGAACGACGGCTCGGGGAGGCGGGCTGGACCTGCCTCGGCTGGCCGGAGGCGTATGGCGGCCGCGACGCCTCGCTGTCCCAGCAGGTCGTCTTCCATGAGGAGTACGCGCGCGCGAACGCACCGCACCGGGTCGGCCACATCGGCGAGGGCCTGATCGGGCCGACGATCATCGAGTTCGGCACCGAGGAGCAGAAGCAGCGGTTCCTGCCGCCCATCCGGCGGGGCGACGAACTGTGGTGCCAGGGCTATTCCGAGCCGGGCGCCGGCTCCGACCTCGCGAACGTCCAGACCAGGGCGGAACTGCGCGGCGGCGAATGGGTGATCACCGGTCAGAAGATCTGGACCTCGCTCGCCCACCTGTCCGACTGGTGCTTCGCCGTCTGCCGCACCGAGCCTGGTTCCAAGCGCCATCACGGGCTTTCCTACCTTCTCGTCCCGATGCGGCAGCCCGGCATCGAGGTACGCCCGATCACGTCGATGACCGGCACCAGCGAGTTCAACGAGGTGTTCTTCGACGGCGCCCGCACGGGGGCGGAGAACATTCTCGGCGAGCCCGGCGACGGCTGGCGGGTGGCACTGGCGACGCTCGGGTACGAACGCGGGGCCTCGACGCTCGGCCAGCAGATCGGGTTCCGGCGGGAGTTCGACGAGGTCGTGGCCACGGCCAGGCGCACCGGAGCGGCCGAGGACCCCATCCTGCGCGACCGGCTCGTCCAGTCGTGGATCGAGCTGGAGATCATGCGGCTCAACGCGCTGCGCACCATGTCGTCCCTGGCCTCCGGCGAGCCGGGGCCGGAGGTGTCCATCGCCAAGCTGTACTGGTCGGAGTGGCACCGGCGGCTCGGTGAGCTGGCCGTGACGGCTCTCGGCGAGGAGGTCCTCATCGGCGAGGCGGAGCCGTACGGGCTGAACGACCTGCAGCGGATGTACCTGTTCAGCCGCGCCGACACGATCTATGCCGGCTCGAGTGAGATCCAGCGGAACATCATCGCGGAGCGCACTCTCGGCCTGCCTCGCGGCTGACGCCGCCGCGAGGAGCCGCGCGCCCGGCGGAGGCGGCCGGCGCTGGAGGGCTTGGCCGCCTCCAGCACCCTCTCAGGAGCTGTGCTCGCCCGTCGCGGCGAGCACCCGGGCGACGCGGTCGGCGGCCTCGGCGAGGTCGTCGGCGAGGGCGATGCGCTCCGCCCACGACCACCAGAACCACCAGCTCCCCTCGGTGGTCTCCGCGAGGATGCTCTCGGCGAGGGCCGACACCCGTGGGTTCACCACGTGCAGGCTCGGCGGTCCTCCCCGTGGAATCGCCAGCCGTACGGCGAAACCCCGTGCCCGGAGTTCGTCGCCGAGGCCTTCGAGATATGCGATACGCGTCCGTGCTAACGCGGCCGTCTCATGGGACACGCTCGGATCACCTCATCTTGAAAGGACGTGGCCCGACGGAGAATCAGCATTCCGCCGCCGCTCTCTGGGCGCAATCCGCATCACCGAAGGCGCCGGAACTTCTGCCCCGTCCGGCAACGGCGGGGGAGAAAGCTTGACCCTGGTGGCAGGTTCTGACTCCCGTCACGTCTCAAACCCACCGCCCACTGGGTACGTCCTACAGGCGGTGGCATAGAGGCCGGTGACATAGAGGGGGCGCAGTGGACCGGGCGGTACAGACGGCGGCACCGGGGAGGCCCGGCGCGAGCCGGCGCGGCCTCCACTACGGGGTGTGCGTGTTCCTGATCGTCTTCGGCATCACGAAGATCGCTGAGCTCGTCGGCTGGTCCCGCCTGCACGGTGACGCCGTCACGATGCTCGGCCTCGGCGGTGGCTCGGTGACGGCGCTGCTGGTCGCCGGGAAGGGCGCCGAGCTGCTGCTCACCGCGGCCGCCGCGCTCGCCCTGGCCCGCCGCGACGACGTGTGGCTGCTCGCCGCGCTCGCGGGCTGGACGGCCTACCTCGCGCTGCTGGCGGTCGTGGCCGGGATCTGCGGCGACACGGGCAGGCTCGTCCAGCACGGGCTCTTCTTCGTCGCCTTCGCCGGGCTGCTGGTGGTGACCTGCGTGCTGGGCCGCGGCGTCCGCGCTCCGCATCCGGCCGGCACGGCCCGTGGCCCGCTCTCGCAGACCCAGGAGATCGCGCTCGCCACGCTCGCGCGGCTGCGGCGGCCCGGCTCACGGGCGGGATCGGGGCCACTTCCGGATCCGGGGCGGGATCCGCTTCCCGGGCCGGACTCGGGACCTGGCCCGCACGCCTCCCCCGAACCGACCCGTCAGGATCCGCCCGTGCGCCGCAGCGACATCACACGGCAGGAGCCGCCGGTGCACCGGACCGATGTCACACGTCAGGACCTGCCCGTTCGCGGAGGCTGTGCCACTCCATCTGAGCCGCCCTCCGACCCGCCTCCGGACGACGTCACCCGCCCCGGGCAGGGCCCCTGAGACCGGGGCGATTCGCGCCTGAGCCCGGGCGAGTGAAGATGGCATCGGGAAGAGCGACAAAAGTTCGGCAAAATTGCACAATCTCGACGATTAACACAGTTGTGTCAATTTATCGGCATCATCCCCTGACCATACCGGCCGATCCCGCGACCGGCGCCCCAGGGGCTTTCAGGATTCGGAGACGAGGCGGGCGACGGCGGTCATGGTGCCGGGGGCGACCTCGGTGAAACCGCCGTCGTGGACGGAGACGTCGGCCTCGGCGACGGCGCGACGCCAGTCGTCCGGCTCGGCCACCCGCACGCGCAGGCCCGGCCAGGCGCCCACCGCGCGCAACAGCAGCTGCGCCGCATGGCCGCACTGCGCGGCCGCCTTGCCGGTCGTTATCGCCACGCCGGGATTCAGGCTGACAAGGGCGTACGGGACCGCCGGCGGCGGTTTGGGCTCGTCGTCGCGTGGCAGGTCCGTGCCGCCGACCTGAAGCTTGGATATCTCCGGGGGTACCTCGGTGACCGGGCCGGGAACGAACGCCCTGGCCTGCGCACCCTCGTGGTCCACCAGTACACCGGGAAGGTGGCCGACGGCGTCCCAGCGGGCGCCCCGGGCGCGCCGGACGACCTTGCGGATGCGCCGGGACTCCCAGCTCGCGACGGCCTCGTGCCACTCCCCGCCCGGCGCCGACCGCGGGTCGGCGAGCAGGGTCACGGCGGCCATCGCGGCGGCCTCACACACGGCCAGATGGGATGGCGGCGCGGCCTTCTCCACGCGCAGGGCGAGCTGCATCGCCCACGCCGGTTCATCTGCCGGATCTTCGTACCCGCTCGCCGAGCTACTCACGACCACCATGTCTACACAACGCGAGCCCGCCCGGCCCAATCGGGAGGTGACGGGCCGTTCATTGCGCGTCTCGCGCCGACCACGAACGGGCCTGACGAGGTGCGGCCGGCCCAGGGCCAGCGGAGCTTGGTCAGGGCGTCAGGGGAGCACCCGGTGTCATCGCACTGGCGATCGTCGGAGCCGGCGCCCGCATAGAGGCCGCCATACGCGATTCCGCTCGTGGCAGCGTGGATGAATGACCCGGATCTCCCTGACGACCTCCGGCCGCACCCGCCCATGGGATGGTGGACAGATGATCCAGATCTCCACTCGCGTGGTCTATGAGAACCGCTGGATGTCGGTGCGTGAGGACGACATCCGCCACCCCGACGGCTCTCCCGGCATCTACGGCGTCGTGGACAAGCCGACGGCGGCGCTGATCATCCCGATGGAGAATGACGGGTTCCACCTGGTCGAGCAGTACCGTTACACGCTTTCCCGCAGGTCGTGGGAGTTCCCTCAGGGGACCTGGCCCGATGACCGGGAGACCACCATCGAGGAGCTGGCCCGTGCGGAGCTGGTCCAGGAGACCGGTCTGCGTGCGGCGACGCTCGAGCACATCGGCTCCTTCGCGATCGGGCCCGGTTTCACGAGCCAGGGCTGTGAGGTCTTCCTTGCCACGGACCTGACGCCGGGCGAGCCGGACCCCGACCCTGAGGAGCAGGAGATGCGCCGGCGCTGGTTCGCCCGCACGGAGGTCGAGCGGATGATGCGCGACGGTGAAATCGTCGACGGCTGCACCATGGCCGCGTACACCCTGCTGTGGCGGGGAGCGCCCCGTGGCGGGACGCTCGATCGGTAGGGGCGCCCGGGGCGGTGCGGCTGTGCCGGCCTGCTTCCGCTACCGGCCCGGACGCTGGGACGTCGACGCGCTCAACGCACGGCTGGGGAAGGAACTTTTCCGATGAAGCGCATCCGCTGGTGGTACGGGCCGCTGTTGCCGGCCTGTCTGTCGCTGTGCGCAGCCGGGTGCGCGGGGGCACGGCGTCGGCACCGCGCAGCCCAGCCTCGGCCGGCAGCGGCTCCGCGTCCGCTGCGCTCATCGGCCCGGAGGGCCGGCCCGGATGTCGTCCGGCCTCTCCGATGCGCACGGTGCCGCCCCTGCAGGGGACCGGCCCAGGCAGTCCCGAGGTGCAGGGGACCGGCCGTGGAGTTCAACTGTGGGGTCTCATCATGCTTCCGCTGCGATCACCCCTAGTCCACACGGGGGACAACACGGTGAAGATCGTCTGGAGGATGACCGGCGAAGGTGACCTGCGACTGTCGGCCATCGGGCCGATGGCCGACACCGGCGCCTGATCTGGGGGCCCGAGGAGCACGGCGGCAGCACCTACCACCGCCCCGGCCAGGAATGGGGCGCCGCATACCGCTTCGACCAACCAGGCTGCTGGGACCTGCACGCCGTCCGGGGCACGGCGAGCGCCGATGTCTGGATCAAGGTCGCCGGCCGATCCTCATGACCCCACCCGGATCTGCGGCGGCCGGCCCGCTCAGACCGCGGACAGCGTGGCGCTCAGCTCGTCGGCGCGGGCCTTCGTGAGGCCGCCCTCACGGAGCCGTACAGCGATCTTGGCGCGCAGCTCGGTCACCCGCTGCCGCAGGTCGATCCGTTGCCCCGCGGCGAGCTCACCCTGCAGGCCGGTGATGAGGTTGTCGAGATCGACGGCCACGTCGGGGCGTACCTCGCGGACCGCCATGCCCTCGTCGACGGTGCGGCGCATGCGGGTCAGCGCCTCGATCGCGCCCGGCGGGGTGGCCCCCAGCAGCCGCAGCGGTGCGGTGGGCGTGGTCCGGGTCCGGCTCCGTCTTCTGTACGGCCTGGTGGACGGCGTCGCGGACGCCGATGCCGACGGCGAATCGGAACTCGTGATGGGCGCCATCGGGGTGGCGCTGACCGCCGTCGGCGGGGGCGGCCCGGGCGGCGACGAGTTGACCGGCGCGGCCACCGGCCTGAAGGCCGCGCCGCCCAGGACGATGGTGAGCGCGGCGACGGCCGACGCCGCTGCCCCGCCCCCGACGAGGACCAGGCGGCGGTGCGTCGCCGTCTTGTCGGTGAGCACACGCGTGCGCGGGCGTACGACCGGCTCGGGCGGGGCGGAGTCCTGCCCGGCGGCCGGCTGCTCCTCGGGCCCCATCCCCAGCGCCGCCGCGACCTCGGCGGCCGATGGCCGGGCCGAGGAGGAGTCCGCGACGCAGCGTTCCTGCAGTCCGCCGAGGCTCTCCCCCGGCTCTGGGCGGCGTCCCTTCACCGCTTCGAACCACACGATCCCGAGGGCGTACACGTCGGCGGAGGGCGAAAGGTCGTTCTCCGGCGGGAGGTAGGCGGGTGTGCCCATCCCCGCGTCGTCGGCGATGCCGAAGTCGAGCACCTTCACCCCGGAGGAGGTCAGGAACACGTTCGTGGGCTTGATGTCGCGGTGGACGATCCGCGCGGCGTGCGCGGCGGCCAGCGCCGACGCGATCTCGCCGATCACGCGTTCGACATCCGGCACCGGGAACCGCTCGACGAGCGTCGTGCCCGTGAGCAGCTCCATGACGATGTACGGCGTGCCGTCGGACTCACCGTAGTCGTGGACGGTCACGATGTGCGGGTGCGACAGCGCGGCGGCGGCCCTCGCCTCCTCGCGGAAGCGTTCGCGGAACGCCGGTTCCCGCACCAGGTCCGGGTCTATGAGCTTCACCGCCACGGGGCGGACCAGAACCTCGTCGCGTGCGAGCCATACCGATGCCATGCCACCGCTGCCGATGCGCTGGCGCAGCCGGTAACGGCCGGCGAGGAGCGAGTCCATTCGCTCAGTCTTGCGCACAGGAGGATTCCCGCGTCACCAGATGCGTATCCAAGATGATCATGGACCGCTCCATCGCCTCCCCCCGGATGCGGGAGACGAGCAGCCGCGCCATCTCGCGGCCCATCGCCTCCAGTGGCTGGTGCACCGAGGTCAGAGGCGGGTCGGTGTGCCGTGCCGTCGCCGAGTCGTCGAAGCCGACCACGGCGACGTCGCCGGGAATCCGCCGTCCTTCTTGCTTCAGAGCCCGCATCGCGCCCATCGCCATCGTGTCCGAGGCGGCGAACACCGCGTCCAGTCCGGCGTCCCGTGCGAGCAGTTCGCGCATTCCGCGCGCCCCGGACTCCTCGCTGAAGTCGCCGACGGCGACCAGCTCCTCCAGCCCGGCCGCGGACAGGGCGTCGGAGTAGCCGCTGAGCCGGTCGACGCCCACGCGCATGTCCTGCGGGCCGGTGATCGTGGCGACCCGGCGGCGTCCCAGGCCGATCAGATGCTCGACGGCGTTACGGGCGCCGCCGCGGTTGTCGGCGTCCACGCAGCTCACCGGCTCTACGCCGACGGGCGCGCCGCCGAGGACGGTGGGCACGCCGCTGTCCTCCAGGTGACGCGGCAGCGGATCGCCGCCGTGCAAGGAGATCAGCAGTACGCCGTCGACGTGGTGACCGGTCAGGTAGTGCTCGAAGCGCTCGTGCTCGTCGGCGGACTGGGCGATCGCCAGCAGGAGCTGCAGGCCGGTGCCGGCGAGCCCGGCGCTGATCCCCCGGATGATCCCGGCGAAGTACGGCTCCCCGAAGACCCGTTCCTCCGACTCGGACACGAACAACGCCACCGTGTCCGTACGTCGCGTGACGAGGGTGCGGGCGGCACGGTTGGGGACGTACCCGAGCTCGTCGATGGCCTGCCGCACGGCCTCCCGCGCCTCCGGGCTGACCTTCGGCGACCCGTTGATCACGCGCGACACCGTGCCGCGGCCGACCCCCGCGCGCGCCGCCACGGCTTCGAGGGTCGGCCGCCCACCGGTCGTCACGAGTTCTTCTCCCCGTACGGATCGGGGCCCGGCGGCAGGTGCCGTGGGAGGGGATCCGGCGTTCGCTCGTTCGCTGCGCTCACGTGTTCATTGTGCCGATCCCGATTCCGCCCCGCTCGATCACGGTGGCGTACCAGCGGGCGCTGCTCTTGGGGATCCGCCGCTGCGTCGCGAAATCGACGTAGACGAGCCCGAAGCGCTTGGCGTACCCCCAGCCCCACTCGAAGTTGTCCATCAGCGACCAGGCGAAGTACCCGCGCAGCGGCACGCCCGCGCCGATCGCATCGTGACAGGCCCGCAGGTGCGCGTCGATGTACGCGACGCGGTCCGGGTCGTCGACTCCGCCGGCCGACACGACGTCGTCGAAGGCCGCGCCGTTCTCAGTGACGTACAGCGGGACCGGCGGATACTCGCCGGCGACCCGGGTGAGCACCTCCGTCAGCCCGGACTCGTCGATCTCCCAGCCCATCGCGGTGACCGGCCGCCCGACCCGGACGAAGCCGACGTGCTCGCTGCCCGGCCACGGCGACGCCTGCGCGAACGGCGAGGTGATCGCCGGAGCCGCGCCGGCGCGGCCGGTGACGATGAAGCGGTTGTAGTAGTTGACGCCGAGCATGTCGATGGGCCCGCCGATGACCTCCAGGTCGCCGTCGTGTACGCCGAGGTCGTACGGCTCGACGTCGGTGAGCACGTCGTCCGGGTACCGGCCGCGCAGGAGGGCGTCCAGGAAGAACCGGTTCTGCAGCCCGTCGATGCGCCGCGCCGCGTCCCTGTCGACGTCGGCCTCGCTCGCGGGCGTCACGGCGTACAGGTTGACCGCGGCCCCGACCCGGGTACGGTCGCCGCGCAGCGCCCGCGCGGCCAGGCCGTGGCCGAGCAGCAGGTGGTGGGCGGCGCGCAGGGAGGCCTCGGGCTCGCGCCGGCCGGGGGCGTGGTCGCCGGAGGCGTAACCGAGGAACGCCGCGCACCAGGGCTCGTTCACCGTGGTCAGGTTCGTCACCCGGTCGCCGAGGGCGCCGTGCACGATCCCGGCGTAGTCGGCGAACCGGTACGCCGTGTCGCGTTCCGGCCAGCCGCCGGCGTCCTCCAGGGCCTGCGGCAGGTCCCAGTGGTACAGCGTCGGCCAGGGTTCGATGCCCGCCTCCAGGAGGGCGTCGACGAGCCGCCGGTAGAAGTCCAGGCCCTTGGCGTTCGCCGGACCGGCGCCGTGCGGCTGGACCCGCGACCAGGAGATCGAGAAACGGTACGCGGTCAGCCCCAGCGAGGACATCAGCGCGACGTCCTCGCGGAACCGGTGGTAGTGGTCGACGGCGACGTCTCCGGTGTCGCCGCCCAGCACGACGCCCGGCGTGTGCGCGAAGGTGTCCCATATCGACGGCCCGCGACCGTCCGCGGCGACGGCGCCCTCGATCTGGTACGCGGCGGTCGCCGCTCCCCACGCGAAGCCGGCCGGGAAGAGAAGCTGGGTCTCCGCCTGAGATCGCTGAGTTGTCATGCTTTGACGGCACCTTCCATAATTCCGCCGATGATCTGGCGGCCGAAGACCACGAAGACGACGAACAGCGGGACGATCGCGATGACGGTCCCGGCGAACATGAGCGTGTAGTCGTTGAAGTAGGCGCTGTTGAGCAGCGCCAGGGAGTACTGGACCGTCGGGTTGTCGGGGTTGAGCACCGCGCGCGGCCAGATGAACTCGTTCCACGTCTGCATGAACGTGAACAGCGCCAGCACCGAGGCGGCCGGGCGCAGCGCGGGCAGCACCACGCTCCAGAAGATCCGGAATGTGGTGGCGCCGTCGACGCGGGCCGCCTCGATCAGCTCGTCCGGGACGGCCTGCGCCGCGTACTGGCGCATCATGAACACCCCGAACCCGGTGACCAGGAACGGCACGATCACGGCCTGGAGCCTCCCGGTCCAGTGCAGGTGCACCATGACCATGTAGAGCGGGATGATCCCCATCTGGACCGGGACCATCATCGTGGCCACGATCACCAGCAGCAGCGCGTTGCGCCCGCGGAAGCGCAGCTTGGCGAAGGCGAACCCGGCCAGCGAGGAGAAGAACACCGTCGAGGCGGCCACGACGGCCGAGGCGATCGCGGAGTTCACCAGCGCCTTGGCGAAGTGCGCCTGCTCGTTCTCGAACAGGCGGCGGACGTTCTCACCGAGGTGGTGTCCGGCGATGAACGGCGGCGGCACCGCGCCGACGACGTCGTTGGTCCGGGTCGCGACGACGAACATCCAGTACAGCGGGAACGCCGACAGCACGATCCCGACGATGAGCACCGCGTAGGTCAGCGGGCTCGCCTGCCAGAGCCGCGCGGAGCCCGCCACGGCGCCCCGCGTACGGCGGCGGATGACGTCCTTCATGTCCTGCCTCCCGCGAGACGGCGAATGATCAGGAAGTTGAGGAGCGAGAAGACGAGGATCAGCAGGAAGAGCATCCAGGCGACCGCCGAGCCGTAGCCGTACTGGAAGCGCTGGAAGGCGTTCTCGAACATGTACATCGCCACGGTCTGGGACTGCCTGAGAGAGCCGCCGTTCATGTAGCCGTTGTTGAACAGCAGCGGCTCGGTGAACAGCTGCAGGCCACCGATGGTGGAGACGATCGAGACGAAGACGATCGTCGGGCGCAGCAGCGGCACCGTGATCCGCCAGAACTGCCTGGTACGCGAGGCGCCGTCGATCGCCGCCGCCTCGTACAGGCTCTGCGGGATCGCCTGCATGCCGGCGAGGAAGATCAGCGCGTTGTAGCCGGTCCACCGCCAGTCGACCATGGTGGCGACCGCCAGCCACGACGACCACTTGTTCGCCTGCCAGTCGATCTTGTGGACGCCGAAGAAGTGCAGCACCCAGTTGGCCATGCCGTAGTCGCGGCCGTAGAGCTGCGTGAACACGATCGCGACCGCCGCCACCGAGGTCACCAGCGGCAGCAGCACGCCCATCCGGAACAGGGTCGGCGCCCGCATCCGCCGGTTCAGCGCGCCCGCGAGCATGAGCGCCAGCAGCAGCTGCGGGACCGTGGCGATGACGAACATCCCGAAGGTGTTGCCGACGGCGTTCCAGAACTGGTCGTCGGCGAGCAGGGCCCGGTAGTTGCGGAGGCCGATGTACTGGTGACCGCCGATGATCTCCCAGTGGTTCAGGGAGACCCAGAAGGTGTAGCCGAGCGGGAACAGGCCGAACACCACGAACAGCAGGTAGAACGGCGAGATGTACAGGTAAGGGGAGAGTGTCAGGTCCAGCTGCGAGAGCCGGGCCCGGATGCGCCCCCGCCCGGACGGCGCGGCGCGGACGCCGGCCGGGGCGGGTCGCAGATCGACAGCCATCGAGATGTCCTTTCACGGGGACGGCGAGCCGTGGGAGGCGGGCGGCGTGTCCTGGGAGAGCGCCGCCCGCCCGTTCTCACCCCGTGCCCGCCGCCTTCTTGGCGTCGGAGACGGCCCTGTCCCATCCGGAGGCCGGCGAGAGCTTGCCCTGGGCGATCGCCCGAATGTCGGCCTCGACCGCCTGCCGGACCTCCTGGTTGTCGGCTCCCAGGTAGACGGGCTTGAGGCTCGTCGCGGCCGGTCCGTAGATCTGGCCCACCGGCGCGTTGTTGAAGTACGGGTTGGCGAACGCCTTGACCGCCGGGTCGTTCAGCGCCTGCGGTGAGGAGGGCAGGTTGTTGGCCGCCTTGAAGGCCCCGATCTGGCCCTGCGGGCTGGTCAGGAACTTGACCAGGTCTGCGGCCTCCTTCGGGTGTTTGCTCTGCGTGGGCACCGCGAGCCAGGAGCCGCCCCAGCTGCCGCCGCCGCCCGGGACGCCTGCGACGTCCCACTCGCCGCTCTGCCCGGCGCCGCCGAACTGCTTGATGAGCCCCAGCATCCAGGCCGGGCACGGCGCGGTCGCGAAGGCGTTCTTCTTGAGCGCCTGGCTCCACGGGTCCGACAGGAACTGGACGCCGTTCGCGAGGCCGGCCTGCGACATCTTCACGGTCTCGTCCCAGGCCGCCTTCACGGCCGGGTTGGAGTCCATGACGAACTTATTGCTCTGGTCGAAGTAGGTCTGGTTGGTGCCCTTGCCGGCCTCCTGCATGAGGATCGTGTTGTAGTACGTCTCGGGGCTGTCGATGAACTTCGTGCCGCCACCGATCTTGGACGTGAAGTTCTTCCCGGTGTTGATGAAGTCGTCCCAGGTGGGCCAGAGCTTGGTGACCGCGTCACGGTCCGAGGGCAGCCCGGCCTTCTTGAACAGGTCCCGGCGGTAACACAGCGCCATGCTGCCGACGTCGGTGCCGAGCCCGATGAGCTTGCTGCCGTCCGGGCTCATGCCGCCCTGCCACTTCCACGGCACGAAGTCGTTCCGCAGCGCCGACGCGCCGTACTTCCTGAGGTCGACGAACCTGTCGGGCTGGGCCTTGAACTTGACCATGATGCCCTCTTCGATCGCGACCACGTCGCCGGCTCCGGCGCCCGCCGCGATCCACTGCTGGAGCCTCGGGGTGTAGTCGTCGAGCTTCGGGACGTTCCGCTCGTTGATCTTGATGTTCGGGTGCTGCGCCTCGTACTGCTTGTAAAGCTCCTGGTAGCC
Source organism: Actinoallomurus sp. (assembly GCA_025964625.1). Classification (GTDB taxonomy): domain Bacteria; phylum Actinomycetota; class Actinomycetes; order Streptosporangiales; family Streptosporangiaceae; genus Actinoallomurus. The sequence continues at coordinate 26,756 of JAOPYL010000214.1, forward strand.
GAAGGTGCCGAAGTCGTCGACGGTCAGCGTGATCTTGTCGCTGGACCCGCCCGAACCACTCGGCGTGCCGTCGTCCCCCGAGCATGCCGTCGCCGCCGCGAGTGCGGCGGACAGCACCATCGCCAGGGCGGTGACTCGCCCGCGATGTCTGGTGACCCTCATGACGGACCCCTCTCAGGTCGTCTCCATAGACGGGTTTGTGGCTGGGCTCACCGCGAGCCCGGCGCGTGGGAGCGCTCCCACGAAGCGAAGCCGGGAGGAGGCGAGATGTCAATAGCTCGCAACAGGTTCGTTACACGGGCGTCGGGTGGCACCAGGCCGCCGGGTCCGTGGCACGCTCGGAGGATGAGGCTGAAGGAGGAGGCCGCCCGCGAACGGCTGGAGTGGGTGCCCGTCGTGCACCTGGCCACCGCGGACGAGACCGGATGCCCGCACGTCGTCGTCGCGACCTTCGCGGTCGACGGCGAGCGCGTCTACACGGCCGTCGACGCGAAGCCGAAGAGGACCCGTGACCTGAAACGCCTGCACAACATCCGGGAGAACCCCCGGGTGGCCGTGCTCGCCGACCACTACGAGGACGACTGGACTCGCATCTGGTGGGTACGCGGCGACGCGACCGCCACGATCATCGAGGATCCGGACGGCATGGCCCTGCCCATCGCCCTGCTACAGGAGCGCTACGACCAGTACCGCGACGACCCGCCCGCGGGACCCGTCATCGCCATGACCGTCGAACGCTGGACCGGCTGGGCGTACGCCTGACCGCTACCCGGCGAGCAGCGCACGGACCTGGTCCCGCGAGCGGAACACCTCCGCACGCATACCGAGCTCGCGGGCCGCCGCCACGTTGACGGGGCGGCCCGGCGGCGCGACCCGGCGCGGCGCACTTGTTGAGCAAGCGGTTGGGCGGACGCGCCATAATGAGAGGGTGACGACCACGAGCAAGGACAACGGACCGCAGCGGTCCGACGCCCGCACCGGCACCGGGGGCGGTGCCCGCCGTCGCGCCAAGGGCTCGTCGGCGCTCGCCTCCGAGCGCCGGGAGCACCTCGTGAAGCTCGCGGCCGAGCTCTTCGCCAAGAAGGGGTATCAGGCCACGACCGTCCGCAACATCGCGGATGAGGCGGGGATCCTGTCCGGCAGCCTCTACCACCACTTCGACTCCAAGGAGTCGATCGTCGACGAGATCCTCTCGTCGTTCTTCAACGAGTTGACCGCCGCGAACCAGGCCGCACTGGAGAAGGGCGGCGATCCGCGTGCGGTCATCTCCGCCCTGGTCCGCATCTGCTTCAGCACGCTGGTACCCCACCGCGCCGCCATCATGGTCATGCAGAACGACTGGAACTACCTCAAGCAGTTCGACCGGTTCGACTACCTGTCCAGGTCCGAGGAAGAGACCGAGCGGATGTGGATCGGCCAGATCGAGCGGGGCCAGGAGACGGACCTGTTCCGGAGCGACATCGACCCGAAGCTGACCTACCGGATGATCCGCGACACCATCTGGGTGACGGTGCGCTGGTTCCAGCCCGGCGGCCGGCTCGACGCCCAGGGCCTCGCCGATCACTACATCAAGGTTCTGTTCGACGGTATCTCCGTCCACCAGTGAGCCCGCGCTCCCCGGTTCGGGGAACGCGTCCGGACGCCGGCGCCGACGATCCACGTCAGTAGAACCCACCGCCGGCGGCGGTGACAGAAACGGGCCCGCCGGGTGAGCGGGCCGCCATACATGGGAATCACCTCGGTAACTCGTCTGTCCCGAGAGTCCCGGTTCAGGGGACGAGCTGCGCGCGGTCTCGGGCACCCGATGGGACGTCAGGGGCCCGCCGTAAAATAGAGGTCGTCAGCGAATGGAGGGGCGATGACGAGCGATCTGAACTCTCTGGCCGACGGGGTGTTCTTCATCGGCAACGCCACCACGGTGATCCGCTTCGGCGGGTTCACTCTGCTGACCGATCCGAACTTCCTGCGCCGTGGCCAGCGCGCCTACCTGGGGTGGGGGCTCAGCACCCGGCGGTTACGCGATCCCGCCGTGTCGATCGATCAGCTGCCGGCACTGGACGCGGTCGTGCTGTCGCACCTCCACGGTGACCACTGGGACCGGGTGGCGACTCGTCACCTCGACCGCGACCTGCCGATCGTCACGACCAGCGCCGCGTCGCGGCGGTTGCGGCTGCGCGGGTTCGGCGGAGCCCAGGGTCTGCGGCGGTGGCAGCAGCACGAGTTCACGAAGGGCGATCGGACCGTACGGATCACCTCGTTGCCCGCCCGGCACGCGCCGGGCGCCGCCCAGATGCTGCTGCCGCCGGTGATGGGCAGCCTGCTGGAGTTCGGGCCCCGTGGTGGCGGCGTGGACCTGCGGATGTACATCAGCGGCGACACCATCATGTGCGACGAGCTCCGGGCGATCCCGCGCCGCTACCCCGACATCGACGTCGGCGTGGTGCATCTCGGCGGGACGACGGTGCTCGGCGTGCTGGTGGTGACGATGGACGGCCGGCAGGGCGCCGACTGGATGGAGCTCATCGGAGGCCGGCAGGTCATCCCCATCCACACCGACGACTACGACGCGTTCAAGTCCCCGTACTCCGACTTCGAACGCGAGGTGCGGAAGCGGGGCCTTCTCGACAACGTGCGGCACGTCGAGCGCGGGACCGCGGTACCGCTCTGACCGGGCCTTGCCCGCCTCGTGACGGGTCAGCGCGTGAGTATCGCGGCGCTGCCGTAGCTGCCGCCGAATCCGGCGCAGAGGGCGACCTCGGCGCCGGGCACCTGGTTCACGCCGTCGCCGCGCAGCTGGCGTACGGCTTCGGCGACGTTGTTGAGGCCGTGGACGTACCCCTCGGACAGCAGGCCGCCATGCGGGTTGACCGTCCGGAGGCCGCCGTCGCGCAGCACGCCGGGCAGGTCCTCGCGGGCACAGAGCCCGAAGTCCTCGAGCTGACGGGGCACCAGCCAGGAGTAGGCGTCGTACAGCAGCGCCACGTCCACGTCCCCGGGCGTCATGCCCGCGGCTTCGTAGAGCGGGCCGGAGACGTACGAGGAGAAGATCCTCGTCACGTCGCCGGCCGTGCCCATGGTCGACGCGCCCGTGCCGCCGCCTCGTACGACCGCGTGGATCCTGGGCGCGCCGGGCGCGCCATCGGCCTCGGTGACGACGAGCGCGCAGGCGCCGTCGGTCTCCTGACAGCAGTCCGCACGGCGCAGCGGTGAGGCCACCAGGGGGCTTGCCCAGTAGTCCTCCGGCTCGCGGCGCAGTGCGCGGGGGTTGGCGGCGGCGTGCTCACGCGACTGGCGTACCACCCCGCACAGGTCGTGCTCGGTGAGCCCGGAGTCGTACAGATAGCGCTGGGCGGCGAGCGCGAACTGCTGCACCGGGCCGGCCATGCCGTACGGATGGGTGAACTGCTCCTCGACGCCTTCGCCGAGCCTGAGGCCGAGGGTGTTCATGCGCCGCCCGGACCGGCCGTTCAGCGCACGGTAGACCAGCACGGTCCTGGCCAGGCCGGCGTGGATCAGCATCGCGGCGTCGCCGAGGATGGAGGCGGACTGCGTGCCGCCGCCATAGATCTCGTTGTGCCAGCCCAGCTCGATCCGCAGTTCGCGGGCCAGGTGGGTCACGGGCGCGGAGTCACCGAGGTGATAGCTCAGGATCGCGTCCGGCGTCCGCCCGGCCTCCTCGATGGCGCCGCGCGAGGCCTCCGTGGCGAGGTCCAGCTCGGTCCGGCCGGACGCGCGGGACAGCTCCGTCATCCCGACCCCGGCGATCGCCGCCTTGCCCGAGAACCCCTGCCTCATTCGGCTCCTCAGTGAGCACCGGCCCGACCCGCGGCGCTACAGCTCGTACTGGACCGCGGCGCGCTCGGCGAGGATCGGCTTGAGGCACTCGTCGATGACCGTGCGGTGCGCGGGATGGTCGCGGTAGACGGTGTACGCCTGGCGGTCGGCGAAGTCGGCGACCACCGCGAAGTCGAAGTTGCCCGGGTTGATGCCCGCGTCGCCTCCGATGGCGTAGGCCTCCAGCTCGGAGATCAGACCGGGCAGCTCGTTCAGCCGGTCTTCGAGCGTCTGCTTCTGCTCCTCGGTCGCGCCCTCGCGCCACCGGAACACCACCACGTGACGGAATCCGGCCATCGTTCCTCCTCGCGCTCACTCCCGATACGTCGGAGACGACCCTACGGAGTCCGGGCTCCCACGCCCGCGGGGTCCCCCGTGGAAGCTCTCACCCGGCGACCGGATACCCGGGGACGAGGCGCGGACCAACGCCTGAAGCACGGCGGTACGCGGCAACGGGGGCGGTCAGCCACCCCTGACCGCCCCACGGCCGAACTCTCAGGCCCATGACACGCCGTCCATTGCCGCCTCCCTCTCCCGTTCTGCCCGCGGTGGCCCCGCTCCCGGATGCGGTGATCTCGTGGCACTGAGGCTAGGAAATCGTCGGCCGACTGGAAATACGTATTTTGACCTATTTTGACACGGCCACTACCGGTATTTACCGATCCACTCGCTGTCACCGGGCACTCTCGGCCAGGGCCGGTCCGAGCCGGGACCGATGGTCCGGGGCTTTCCCGGCGGCCGAAAGCTGCTACGCTACCAAGCGAGCGCTTGGTACGGATGCTGGTCATCCGCACACCGAGGAGGAGCCCGACCCGTGGCCGACCGACGGATGAAGTTCTCGACCTTCCACCTCTTCCACCGGTTCGAAGGGCAGACCGCGAAGGAGGTGTACGACTACCAGATCGAGGTCGCCGAGCTCTGCGAGGAGCTGGGCTTCGACGGGATCTGGGTCGCCGAGCACCACTTCCGCGACTACGGGGTGATCCCGAACATCTTCACCCTGCTGTCGAACCTCGCCGCGCGCACCGAGAGGCTGCGGCTGGGCACCGGCATCGTCGTCCTCCCCCTGCACAACCCGGTCCACGTGGCCGAAGAGGCGGCAATGGTCGACCTGCTGTCGGGCGGCCGGCTGGAGATGGGCGTCGGCCGCGGCTACCAGAGCGTGGAGTTCGAGAGCTTCGGCATCGACCTCGGCGAGGCACGCGCGCGGTTCGACGAGGCGCTCGACATCATCATCGGGCTCTGGACACAGGAGAACTTCCACTTCCAGGGCACGTTCTACGGCACGGGCAACGAGCTCACGCTGACGCCCCGGCCCCTGCAGTCGCCACACCCGCCGTTGCACGTCGCCGCGGTGAGCCCCGAGACCGTCGAGCTGTACGCCGCGCGCGGGCTGCCGATCCTCGCCGACCCGGCCGCGACGTTCAAGAAGCTCGCCAGAGCCGCGGAGACCTGGTACCGCACCGCCGACGCCAACGGGATCGACACCGGCAGTACCGAGCTGGTGGCCAGCCGGTCGGTGTACGTCGCACCCACCGTCGAGCAGGCGCGCGAGGACCAGGTCCGCTTCGAGAAGTCCTTCGACCGGTCCAGGATCTTCAACCGGCGGAGCGCTCCGATCGACTCCAGAACCGGCCAGGTCGCCAAGGGCTTCGAGTACTGGCAGGACCGCTACCTGAAGGGCGGCACGGTGGACGCCGACTTCCGCTGGGAACAGCTGGAGGTGATCGGCGACCCCGGCCGTGTGGTCGACCAGATCAAGATGATCCAGGACTTCGGCTTCACGAACCTGATGTGCGACTTCGGCAGCACCCGGCCGGTGCCGATCGAGGAGATGAGGAAGATGCTCAGGTTCTTCGCCGCCGAGGTCATCCCCGCCTTCCGCTAGACACGCGGCGAGAACCCCACAGGAGGCGCGATGTCCGTTCACGGATTGACCCTCGGCGACGTCCTCGGCGAGCACCGACGCGGCCGCCCCCTCGGCGTCGCCGCCGTCGACGCGCACGTACGGCTGACGTACCCGCAGCTCGACGAGCGGGTGAACCGGCTCGCGAATGCCCTGGCCCGCGACGGCCTCGCCCCGGGCGACCGGGTGCTGTGGCTCGGCCGGAACTCCTTCCGCGTGCTCGAGCTGCTGCTCGCCGGTGCCCGGCTCGGCGCCATCTTCAGTCCGGCCAACTGGCGGCAGAGTGCGGACGAGCTGGCCTTCGTCCTCGACGACCTCACACCGGAGGTCGTCGTCTTCGAGGAGTCCGCGTCGGTGGACGAGGCGCGCGCCAGGTCGTCCGCGACCGCGCGCTGGGTGCGGTCCGGCGAGGAGTACGAGGCGTACGTCCGCGGCGCGCCGGCCGCCGAGCCGGCCGTGGACGTCTCTCCGGCGGACCCGGTGCTCGCGCTGTACACGGCGGCCTTCGACGGGCGACCGGTCGCGGCTCTGCTCAGCCACTCGGCGCTGATCGCGCACGCGATGACGATGCTGCACATCCGGCAGATGGAGGACGGCTTCACGTTCCTCGACTGCGGCCCGCTCTTCCACGTCGGCACGATGATGTTCTGCCTGGCCACGTTCCAGATCGGCGGGACCAACGTGTTCACCCCGGCGTACGAGCCCAAGGAGGTCTGCCGGCTGATCGAGGCCGAGAGGTGCGCGCAGGCGTTCCTGTTCGGCCCGATGATCGACCAGCTCGTCGAGGCGAACTCCGGCGGCACGTACGACCTGTCGTCGCTGCGCTTCGTCTCCCACTCCCCCGAGTGGGACGCGATGATCACCGTGGACGACAGCCCGTGGTGCGCGTCGAAGATGGGGGGCTACGGGCAGACCGAGGCCGGCGGCATGCTCACCTTCCTCGGCCTGGGGCGCGGCGGACAGGGTCACGCTGGCCGGCCGTCACCGCTGGTGCACGTGCGCATCCTCGACGCCGCCGGCGCTGAGCTGCCGCCCGGCGAGACCGGCGAGATCTGCGCCCGGGGCCAGAGCCTGTTCAGCGGCTACTGGAACCGGCCGGAGCTCAACGAGGCCAAGGCCGCGGGCGGCTGGCACCACACCGGCGACCTGGGCCGCCGGGAGGCCGACGGCACTCTCACGTTCATCGGGCCGAAACTCCGGATGATCAAGTCGGCCAGCGAGAACATCTACCCCGCCGAGGTCGAGCGGGCGCTGAGGTCGCACGGAGCCGTCGCCGACGCCGCGGTGATCGGCGTGCCCGACCCGCGGTGGGGCCAGAACGTCAAGGCGATCATCGTCCTCAGGGAAGGCGCCTCGACCCCCGCCGAGGAGATCATCGAGCATGTGCGGTCGGAGATCGCCTCGTACAAGAAACCCCGCCACGTCGAGTTCGCCGAGTCGATCCCGAAGAAGGGCCACGTCCCGGACTACGACGCCCTCGACGCGGCGTACGGCGGGGGCGGCTACCCGGGCGCCTGACCTGCCACGCCCCGGCCGATCCGGGCTACAGGACGGCGACCGGATTGATCGGACTGCCGGTACCCCCCTCGATCGCGAGCGGCGCCGCGACGAACAGGAACTCCGTGCGTCCCATCCCTGCCAGCTCTTCCAGCCAGAGCATCTCGGCGAGGTGGATGCCGTGCCGCCACAGGAAGATCAGGTGAAGGTCGTCGCCGAGCTCCTCGTCGGCCAGCTGGTGCTCGTTCAGTCCGCCGATCGCGGCGTTGTCGCAGGCCACCATCGTGACGTCCCGTTCGGCGAGCCAGCGGCCCGCCTCGGCGGACAGCCCGGGCTGGCCGGCCCAGTACGCCTCCGGCGAGTCCTGCCAGGTCAGCGGCCAGCCGGTGCGGACGACCGCGACGTCCCCCGGTCGCAGCCGCGTTCCGCAGGCCGCCAGGTCCTCGGCCGAGACCCGGTCACCCGCCGCCAGATGACGGACCCCCCGGAGTCCGGGGACGTCGAAGAGCACGCCGCGCGCCACCACGGGTCCCGCCTTGTCGATGCCGCACCGCGTCGCGCCGTACGAGCGGACCCGCCCGGCCGGATGCCCGTTGTAGAGCTCCTCCCCCGCCCACATGTGGCAGAGCGCGTCCATGTGGGTGGTGGTGCCGTGCGGCGTGACGATCAGCGCGTCGTCGGCCATCTTGAGGCCTGCCCCGATCGAGCGGGCACCTGCGGCGTAGTCGCCGCCGTCGACCGACATGAAGTGCTGCGGCAGCGGCCGTCCGCGCAGGTGGGGGACGGTGGTGGGGGCCGGCGAGGAGGTGGCGCCGCGGATCGGGAGCGACAGGCTGAGCGTCCGGCCCTCGCGAACGCAGGACGCGGCGGCCAGGATGACGTCGGGGGTGAGTAGATTCATCGCACCCCGCTCGTCGGTGTCTCCCCACCGACCCCAATTATTGGTCTCGCGCACTGTCGATTCCTTCCTGGAGAAGCACATGATCGAGGGTCACTGCGATCCGGCGTTCGAAGCGGTACGCACGGCGTTCACCGACGGCTTCGAGCGAGGTGAGGAGTCCGGCGCGGCCGTCGCGGTCTATGCGGGCGACCGGCTCGTCGTGGACCTGTGGGGTGGCGTGGCCGACCGCAGGACCGGGCGGCCCTGGCTCCATGACACGCCCTGCCTGGCGTTCTCCTGCACGAAGGCGGTGACCGGCACTGCGGCGCTGCTGCTCGCCGAGCGCGGCGCGTACGACCTGAACGGCCCGGTGACCTCGTGGTGGCCGGAGTTCGGCGCCGGCGGAAAGGACTCCGCGACCGCCGAACATCTGCTCTCGCATCAGGCAGGGCTGCCCGCGCTCGGCCGTCCGGTGCCGGCCGCGGAGGCCCACGACCCGGCCGCGATGGCGGCGCTGCTGGCGTCGCAGGAGCCGGAGTGGAAGCCCGGCACCGGCCACGGCTACCACGCGCTGACGTACGGCTGGCTGGCCGGCGAGATCGTCCGCCGTCACTCGGGCCGCACGGTCGGCGAGTTCGTCCGCGAGGAGATCGCCGGCCCACGCGGCCTGGACCTGCACGTCGGCGCCCCGGACGACGTGATCGAACGCACCGCGCGGCTGACCGCCGGCCGCAGGACCGGCAACGGCGGGACGGGCCGCCGGGGCGGGCGCAGCGGAACGGGCGATACGCCGCTGCCCATGGATCCCGAAGACCCGCTCGCCAAGATGATGGCCGGCTTCGCCGAGCCGGACAGCCTGATCAACCGGACCTTCGGCAACCCGGCGATCACCGCCGTGGCCGGGGGCAACAACAACCCGGAGATGCTGCGGGCCGGTTGGCCGGCACTCGGCATCGTGACCACCGCGCGAGCCCTCGCCGGGTTCTACCGCGACCTGCTCGCCGGCCGGATCATCGGCCGCACGACGCTGCGCGACGCCGTCGCCCGGCGGGTGGCCGGACCGGACCGCGTGATGTACATCGACAGCTCGTTCGGCCTGGGCTTCATGCGGCCCTCCCTCGTGTTCCTCACTCCGGCGGCGGGCTGGGAGTCGGCGTTCGGGCACACCGGGCTGGGCGGCTCGATCAGCCTCGGCGACATCGAGAACGGCCTGGCCGTGGCGTACATCCCGAACCGGATGGGCGACGAGATCTCCGGCGGCGTCCGGGCCTTCCGGCTCCTGGAGGCCGCCTACGCCTCGGTCGGCTGAGCGCCGCCGCGCGGGTTTCAATGCATCGTGATTCCGCCGCTGACGGACACGGTCTGGCCGGTGATGTAGCCGGCGCGGTCCGTGCAGAGGAAGGCGACGATACCCGCGACGTCGTCCGGGCGGCCGATGCGGCGCAGCGGGATCTGCCGGGCCAGCTTGTCGAGCAGGCCGGGATGCTCCCCGGCGACGGCGCGCACCATCGGGGTGTCCGTCGGGCCGGGGCAGACGACGTTGCTGGTGACGCCCTGCCGCGCGGCCTCGCGCGCCAGCGTCTTTGCCAGTCCGAACAGCCCCGCCTTGGTCGCCGCGTACGCGCCCTCGCCGCCGGACCCGGCCCGCGCTCCGTCGGAGGAGATGAAGATCAGGCGGCCCCAGCCGCGCATGCCCGGCAGCAGCAGTCTGGTGAGCTGCATCGGCGCGCGCAGGTTGACCTTCCACATCAGGTCCCAGCTCGCCGGGTCGCTCTCGGCGAACGCCTCGACAACGCTCACCCCGGCGTTGTGAACGAGGATGTCGGCGTGACCGGTGCGGGCCGCCAGGTCGTCGATGCTCGCCGGGTCGGCGAGGTCGACCGGCTCGGCGACCGCGTCCGGAAGATCGGCGGCGGTCCTCCGTGCGGCGTCCTCGTTCAGGTCGGCGACGACCACCCGGGCGCCGAGCGCGGCCAGGTCGGCGCAGACCGCCCGCCCGATTCCGCCGGCGCCACCGGTCACCAGCGCCGTACGGCCGCCGAGCGACAGCCCCTCCATTCGCCCTCCCTCACTGGTCACGCGGTCGTCGTGGCCGGCAAGCTCGACCGGCATGCCGACCACACTAACGAGCGAGCACTTGCTTGGGTAGATGCGTCACGGGCGCGGGTAGTGTGGCGACCCGTGGAAATAGTTGCCGGAGACGACCCGGCGGGCGGATCACCTGGCGCGGGAGACCCTCACAGCCCGTTGAGGAAGCGCGTGGCGATGGGGGCGGCGGCCTTGGCGCCGAACCCTCCGCCCTCGACGATGACCGCGAACGCCATGTCGCCCCGGAAGCCCAGGAACCACGCGTGCGTGGGCAGCTTCGTCCCAGAGCCGTACTCGGCCGTCCCGGTCTTGCCGGCGGTGCCCGGCGGCAGCCCGGCCGGCTTGGCGGTGCCCGTGGTCACCACCGCGCGCATCATGTCGGTGAGCTGACTCGTGATCCCCGGGTCGAGCCTGTTGGCCTTGACCTTCTGCGGGACCTGCGGCTCGGACACGAGGGACGGCGGCCGCCAGGTTCCACCCGCGACGCCGGCCGCCACCCCGGCCATGCTGAAGGCGTTGGCGAGGTCACGTCCCTGGCCGAAGCCGGCGACGGCCAGTTCGGCGTCGCTCGTCGGTGTCGGGAAGCTTCCCGCGTTGACGGGCACCCCGGGGTCGAGCTTCTGGTTGAAGCCGAAGATGCCCGCGGCGCTCGCCAGCTTGCCCGGACTGAGCAGCCTGTGGGTCTGCAGGGCGAAGGCGGTGTTGCAGGACTGGGCGAGCGCGTCCTTGAACGTGATGCTCCCGAGCTGCTCGCTCTCGGAGTTGTGGATGACCTGCCCGCCCACGTTGGCGGTCTTGGGGCAGTCCACCTTGGCGGAGGGGCTGAGGCCCGCCTGCAGCAGTGCGTACGCGGTGACGACCTTGAACGTGGACCCCGGCGGATACGTCCCCTGCATCGCCCGGTCGAACCCGCCGGGGAGGTTGGCGACCGCGAGGATCTGCCCGGTGGAGGGCCGGATGGCGACCATCGACGTCGGCTTGGTCTGGCCCTGCATGGCGTTCGCCGCGGCCTGCTGGACGTGCGGATCCAGGGTGGTCTTCACGTCGCGGCCGGGTTTCCCGGGGAACGTGCCGACCGTATTCACCGCGTGATCCGACGCGTCGGCGGTGGAGACGGTCACGGTGGGCGTTCCGGCCAGCCGCTTGTCGAAGCGCTGCTGGAGGCCTGCCTGCCCGACGACGTCGCCCTTCTCGTACGGCGTGCCGAGCCGATTGGCCTGCTTGGCGGTGATGGGCCCGGTGCTGCCGACGAGTTGCTGCACCGAACCGGAGACGCCGGCGCCGTCGATGGGCGTGCCGTCGGCCGCCATGACCGTGGCGCGCTTCGGCCAGGTGTAGGAGGTCCTCAGATGCTGGCCGGCGTGCAGGTCGGGATGGATGGCCTCCGGTGACCAGGCGACCTTCCACCGCCGGTGACTCGTCGTCAGCAGCAGCCGCCCCTGGTAGTGCAAGGTCCCCATCGGCAGGCCGAGATCGGCGGTGAACGGTGCGGTGGCACGGTCGCCGTGCCTGGTCACCTTTTCGAGCGAGGCGCGCACCTTGGTGACGCCGAGGTCGCCGCGCAGCGACTGATACTGCTCGTCGAAGTCGCCCGGCGGTGAGACGGTCGCGACACGCATCGCCGCCAGGTCGCCGCGCTGCCATCCGGACAGGAAGTCGCGCGCCGTCTGCGCGGGACCGCCCTTGGTCCGGAGCAGGATGTACGCGCCGCCCGCCACCCCCACGAGCACAACCGTCGCGGCGGCGACCATAACCCATAGATGCTTACGCTGCACAGTTCCCGGCACTCCCCCGTATCACTGACCTGATCGGCCAATCGTAGTGTCTGGCACCAAAACCACGGCGAGATCGGAATCTCGGCGTCGGCCCCGTCGTCCCCTCCCCGGTCGGGCGGGCTTCCCACCGATTCCAGTCCGCCGTTCCGCGGCCCCTTGCCGCCCAACCAAGCGTGCGCTAGCTTGGCACGCGATGGACCAGCGCCCGTTGCCCCTGCCGAGCGCGCTGACGGCGCCCTACTGGGAGGCGTGCCGGCGCGGCGAGCTCGCCATTCAGCGGTGCCGGAGCTGCCGTCGCCACGTCCACTTCCCCGAGCCGGCCTGCCCGCACTGCGGCGGCGACCTGTCGTACGAGGTCGTCTCCGGACGCGGGGTCGTGCACACCTTCAGCGTCGTGCACCGCTCTTTTCTGCCGGGCTTCGTGACACCGTACGTCATCGCCTGGGTCGACCTCGATGAGGGTGTCCGGACGTTCGGCAACATCGCGGGCGACAGTCCGGCCGGCGGCCCGGCCGAAGAGGACGCGCCGAGCGGCCGGAGCGGACCGGAAGGCGTCCGGATCGGCATGCCCGTGCGGGTGCGCTTCGACGACCTTCCCGGATTCGGCCGCGTCCCCAACTGGAGGCCCGCTTGAACATCGGCAACGTCCTGTATCCGGTCAGAGACGTCCAGGAGGCCGTGGCCTTCTACCGAGACGGCCTCGGGCTCACGCTGAAGTTCACCGACGCCGGCAGATTCGCGGCAATGGACGGGGGCGGCACGACGTTCGCGCTGACCGGCCCGGACGAAGACGTGACCGGTGGCGCGCCCGCGGCCTCGTTCCTGGTCACCGACGCGGCGGCCGCCGTGGAGAGGCTCACCGCGGCCGGTGCGCGGCTGGTCCGCGGCCCCGAGGAAGGCCCGCACGAGGTGCGCGCGGTGCTCCGCGATCCCGACGGGAACGCCTTCATCGTCTACACGCCCCGGCAGTAGCCCATCCCCGAGGAGACCGCAGTGGCGCGATCACCATTCTCCAACTACGCGTACGCCATCCTCACCGCGAACGCGCTGCGCGGCCCGGACAAGGTCGCGCTGACCTACTGCGGCGGGACGGCCCTCACGTACGACCGGCTCAACCGGAAGGTCAACCAGGTCGCGCATGCCCTTCTGGACGCGGGCGTCCAGAAGGGCATGCGCGTCGCTTCGCTGCTGAACGAGACGCTGAACGTGGCCGAGGTGTACCTCGCGCAGATGAAGCTCGGCTCGGTCGTGTGCGCGCTCAACCCCTACTGGCCGGCGGAGACGCTCGCCCGGGTGGTGGAGCGGTCGGGCTGCACGGCGTTCGTGTACGACGCGAGCGTCGACGGGCTGGTCGAGGCCGTGCGGCCGAAGCTGCCCGGCGTCACGCTCTGGCTGCGGCTCGGCGGGCCCGCCGAGGGAGCCACCGACCTCGGCGCGCTGGCCTCGGCCGCCCCCGAGGAGGAGCCTCCGCTCGGCGGGCACGGCGACGACCTGATGGCGCTGTTCTACACCTCCGGCACGACCGGCCTGCCCAAGGCGGTGATGCACTCCCACTACTCCAGCCTGGCCTCGGCGCAGATCTGGCTGGACATCCCCGGCGGCGGCGACTCGGTCATGGGCACCGGAGCGATCATCTGGGGAATCGGCTTCCCGGCGCTGGTCGGCCCGGCGTTCTACGCGGGCATGCGGCTCGTCCTCGAACAGGACTGGGGCCCGGCGAACTTCCTGAAGGTCGTGCCGCGCGAGCGCGTCACGCACGTCAGCCTGATCCCCAGCTTCTTCTCCGCCCTGCTCGGCTCGGACGACCACACCGGAGCGGACCTGTCGTCGCTGCGCGCGATCGTGCTCGGCGGCGAGCCGCTGCTGCCGTCCCTCCGCGAGAAGATCATGAAGCGGCTGCCGGGGACCCGGATCTTCTCCTACTACGGGCAGACCGAGGCGCCCTACACATGCGTCGGCCGTCAGGACGACGGCAGCCAGGACATCTCGTCGGTGGGCCGGGCGCGCACGTCCACGGCGGTACGCATCACCGGCCCGGACGGCGAACGCGTCGTGGGTGAGGTCGGTGAGATCAACCTGACCGGCCCGAACCTGATGCAGGGCTATGACGGGCAGCCGGACAGGACCGCCGAGGTGCTACGCGACGGCTGGTACGTCGGCGGCGACCTCGGGATGATGGATTCCGACGGGTACGTGACCGTGCTCGGCCGCCGGGAGGACTCGATCCTCAAGGGCGGCGTCTGGTCCCAGCCCGCCCACCTGGAGGAGGCCGCGATCGAGGTGGGCGGCGTGGCGGAGGCCGGCGTCGTCGGAGTTCCCGCGCACACCGCGGGCGGGGACGCCGCCGAGCAGCGGATCCTCCTCGCGGTCGTGCCGCGCGCCGGCGCGGTTCTCGATCCCGGCGCCGTGAGGGCCGAGCTCGGTGAGAGGCTCCCCGCCCACCAGGCGCCCGACCTCGTGGTCGTGGCCGAGGAACTGCCCCATACCCAGGACGCCTCCGGCGGACCCGGCAAGCTGCTCCGCCGCGAGATCCGCGCCAGGTACGCCGACCGTCTGCGGCAGTCCGGACCGAAGTGAACAGGAGACTCCGGCCAGTGGATCCGAGCGGCGCGGCAGACGGGGAGCACGACCATTGATCGCCGAACATCGGGTGAAGGAGTTCGTCTCCGGCTTCGGGGTCGCCGTGCCGCGCGGCACGACGGCCGCCGGTCCTGACGACGTCGCGGACGCCGCGGCGGGGCTGACCCCGCCTCTCGTGGTCAAGGCGCACGGCCCCGGGCTGGTGCACAAGAGCGACGCGGGCGCCGTGCGGCTGGGGCTTCGATCGCCGGCCGAGGCGGCGCGTGCGGCCGCCGGCATGCGGGCGGAGCTGGGTGACCGGGTCGACGGCTACCTCGTCGAGGAGCAGTCCGCCCCGGGCGTCGAAGTCATCGTCGGCGCCGTACGAGACCCCTCGTTCGGACCCGTGCTGCTGGCCGGCCTCGGCGGCGTGTGGACCGAGGCGCTCGGGGACACCGCCCTGCGCCTGTGCCCCGTCACCGAGGAGGATGCCCGGGAGATGCTGGCCGAGCTGCGCGGCGCCGCTCTGCTGGAAGGCTTCCGCGGCCGGCCCGCGATCGACAAGGACGCCCTCGTGAAGGTACTGCTCGCGGTCGGCGGCCCCGGTGGAGTGGCCGAGTCCCTGGGCGACCGGTTCACCGAGTTCGAGCTCAACCCGGTGATCTGCACCCCCGAAGGCGCCGTCGCGGTGGACGCGCGCCTCCTGGGCGCGTCCGCCTCCGACCCCGGTGAGCGTATCGGTGAGCGGATCGGTGAGCGGAGCCCTCGCGGTCGCCCCGGCCGCCCGGCCGAAGCCCGCGGCGAGACGGGCGCGGCGCAGGACTTCGGCCGGCTGTTCGCGCCGCGCGGGGTGGCGGTCGTCGGCGCGTCCGCCAAGAAGCCGAACTTCGGAAACATGTTCCTGGGCTTCTACCGCGCCGCGGGGTACGGCGGCCGGCTCGTTGCCGTGCACCCGAGCGCCGGAGACATCGACGGTGTGCCCTGCGTGCCCTCGCTCGACGGGGCGGAGGTCGACTACGCGCTGGTCGCGGTCCCCGCCGAAAGATGCCCGGACGTCGTGCGCGAGGCCCGTGGTGTCCCGTTCGTGCAGGTCATGAGCGGCGGCTTCCGCGAGACCGGGGCCGTACGCCTCGAAGCGGACCTCATCGCCGCCGCCCGGCAGGCGGGCACACGCCTGCTCGGCCCCAACTGCATGGGCGTCTACTCGCCCAGGGGCGGCCAGACGTTCATCGGCGGCACGCCGGGACGGCCGGGACACATCGCGCTGATCTCCCAGAGCGGCGGCATGGCCGGCGAGGTCATCAAGGTCGGGGAACGCCGCGGCATGGCCTTCTCCAAGGTCGTCACGGTCGGCAACAGCACCGACGTCGCCCCGGCCGAGCTGCTGCGGTACCTCGCGGACGACGACGACACCTCGGTGATCGGCCTCTACCTGGAGGACCCGCGTGACGGGCGCGCGCTGTCCGAGGCGCTGCGGGCCGTCCGCAAGCCGGTCGTCGCGCTCGTGGGCGGCCGTTCCGCACAGGGCCACCGGACCGCGGCGTCGCACACCGGCGCCATGGTCGCCGACACCCGCCTCTGGGACGCCCTGGCGAGACAGACCGGCATGGCCCTCGTCACGTGCCAGGACGACCTGATCGGCGCGCTGGACCTCCTCGACCTGCACGCCGCGAGGAAGGTTCCGCGCACCGCGGACGTGCTCGTCGTCGGGCCGAGCGGCGGGGCCGGCGTGCTCGCCGCGGACGCGCTGGACCGCGCCGGGCTCCGCCTGGGCCCGCTGCCCGAGATCGACCTCGGCCTGGCCGTGGGCAGCTCGCCCGCCAACCCGCTGGAGATCCCGGTCGGCCCGCGCGGCAGACCCGGCCTGGTCCGCGAGGTCGTCTCGGCGATCGACCGGGCACGGCCGTACCCCGACGTGATCGCCCACGTGAACGTGCAGAGCTTCTTCACCTACGGCGACAGCGTGGACGCTCTGCTCGCGTACGCGCGCAGCGTGGCCGGCCTGCAGGAGGAGATCGGCGGAACGCGCGTCACCCTCGTCATGCGCAATGCCGAGTGCGCGCCCCCCGGTGTCGAGGACGAGGTACGGGCGGTCGCGCGCGCCGCGGGCGTACCGGCCTATCGGAGCATGGAGGCCGCCGCCGCGGCGGTCGCCGCGGGACAGACCATTGAGAGGTGCCATGGGCAGGCTTGAGGGAAAGGTCGCGCTCGTCACCGGCGGCGCGCGCGGCATGGGCAAGGCGCACGTGAAGCGGTTCGCCGCCGAGGGCGCCAAGGTCGTCTGCGGCGACGTGCTCGAGGAGGAGGGCGGCAGGCTCGCCGCCGAGCTCGGCGACGCGGTGCGGTTCATCCGGATGGACGTCACGCGGCCCGGCGACTGGCGGGCCGCCGTGGACACCGCCGTCACCGTCTTCGGCACGCTCGACGTGCTGGTCAACAACGCCGGGATCATCAAGCACAGGCTGATCGAGGACATGTCGCTCGAGGAGTTCACCCAGGTCCTCGAGGTCAACCTGATCGGCCAGTGGCTCGGTGTGAAGGCGGTCATCGCGCCGATGAGGGCGGCCGGCGGCGGCTCGATCGTCAACGTGTCCTCGGCCGAGGGCTTCATCGGGGCAGCCGGACTGGCCGCCTACAGCGCCAGCAAGTTCGGCGTGCGCGGCCTGACGAAGGCCGCCGCCCGCGAACTCGGCGAGTACGGCATTCGCGTCAACTCCATCCACCCGGGCGGCATCCTCACGGCCCTGTCGCTGGACCCGGACCTCGTCGCGGCGACCGCGGACAGCGCCGAGGCGTTCCTGAAGGCCCTGCCGCTGAAACGGATGGGCAGGGCCGAGGAGGTCCCCGCGCTCGTGGTGTTCCTCGCCTCCGACGAGGCGAGCTACTGCACCGGCAGCGAGATCCTCGTCGACGGCGGCATGCTCACCGGAGCCGGTTACTGACGCCCGGAAGCTCCACTCCTCACCTGTCGAGCCGAGCGGCCTGGGAGAAGTGGGCGCGAAGCCGGTTGTCGACCATGCTCAGTGCCGATCCGATGGCCATGTGCATGTCGAGGTACCGGTACGTGCCGAGGCGGCCACCGAACAGGACCGCCGGTTCCTGCCCGGCCATCTCCCGGTAGCGACGCAGTCGGGCCCGATCCTCACCCGCGCTGATGGGGTAGTACGGCTCGTCGCCACGGCCGGCGAAGCGGGAGTACTCGCGCATGATGACCGTCCTGTCCCTCGGATACCAGTCCCGCTCCGGGTGAAAGTGCCGGAACTCATGGATCCGGGTGTACGGGACGTCCACATCGGCGTAATTCATGACTGAGGTGCCCTGGAAGTCACCGATCGGCAGGACCTCCAGCGTGAAATCGAGGGTCCGCCAGCCGAGTTCTCCCTCGGCGAAGCCGAAGTACCGATCCAGCGGGCCCGTGTAGACGAGTGGCACGCTGCCGACCAGGCCGGAGCGCAGGTCGAAGAAGTCGGTGCCGAGCCGGACCTCGATGTTCGGATGGTCGGCCATTCGGCTCAGCCACGCGGTATAGCCGTCGACCGGCAACCCTTGGTAGGTGTCGTCGAAGTAATGGTTCTCGAACGTATATCGCACCGGGAGTCGACTGATGATCTCCGCTGGAAGATCCTTCGGGTCGGTCTGCCACTGCTTCGCGGTGTAGCCCCGGATGAACGCCTCGTACAGGGGACGGCCCACCAGCGAGACCGCCTTCTCCTCGAGGTTGCGCGGCTCGCTGATCTCGCCGGCCAGCTTGGCGATGAGGGCACGGGCCTCGTCCGGCGACATGACGCGGCCGAAGTACGCGCAGATGGTGCCGAGATTGATGGGCAGCGGATAGACCCGGCCTTTGACGATCGAGAACACTTGGTGCCGGTACGGAGTGAAAGCGGCGAACCGGTTGGCGTAGTCCCAGACCCTTTGATTCGAGGTGTGGAAGATGTGGGCGCCGTAACGGTGAATCTCGATGCCGGTCTCCGGCTCGGGCTCGCTGTAGGCGTTGCCGCCGAGATGGTTGCGTCGCTCGAGCACCACCACATGAAGGCCGAGCTCCTCGGCGCACCGCTCCGCGATGGTGAGGCCGAAGAAACCGGCACCCACGACGATGAGATCAGCGTTCACGGGCGAGCGGCGAGGAATGTGCGGGGAGCACTGAGTGATAGACCTCCAGGACCCGATCGGCGAGTCTGTCCCAGGTCTGGTCCCGCACGCGCTCGTGTGCGCGGGCAGCCAGGCCCGCGGCGAACCCGGGGGTGGCGATCAGCTCCCGCACCGCGGCGGCGAGCAGGGGCGGTGAGGCGGGTGGGACGAGCAGCCCGCTGCGCCGGTGCTCGATCAGCTCGGGGATGCCGCCGACGTCGCTGGCCACGATCGGGACCCGGGCGTACATGGCCTCCAGCAGGACCGAACCAAGCTCCTCATATCGGGACGGGAGCACCAGAACGTCGATGTCGCGGAGCACCGCCGGTATTCGCTCGTGCGGGACGAAGCCGAAGAAACGGGTGCGGTCGGCGATGCCGAGACGGGCGGCAAGCCGCCCCAGCCGGGTCCGCTCGGGTCCGTCACCGACGATGACCAGATACCCGGCGGCCAGGAGCGCGAAGCCGCGTAGGAGGGTGTCGACGCCCTTCTGGTCGTGCAACCGTCCCACGTAGCCGATCCGTGGGCGGGGAACGTCGGCGAGCAGGCCCGGTCCGGGCGGTTCCGCGGCGAACTCCGCGGTGAACTCCGCGCCGATCCCGGACGGGATCACATGGACGTTCTCGTGCGGTAACGCCCGCCTCAGCCGCTCGGTCAGCGTGATGACGGCGGCGGCACGGCCGAGCCCGTACCCTTCCAGCGCCCCGCCGAGCGTCCTGAGGAGGACGGATCGGGGGCCGCTCACCCGCAGCGTGTGTCGCAGACTGCAGTGCACGGTCACGACGAGTGGCGCCGAAGCGTACGCGGCGGCGCGCAGGGCCAGTGGGACGATGGCGATGTCCTCACCCAGGTGGGCGTGCACCAGGTCGACGTCATGCGTCAGGTGGGGCAGTAGCCGCCAGGCGGACGGGCCGTAGAACTGCCGGCAGACGGGCAGCGGCAGGCCGAGCCGCAACACTCGCCCATGCTGCCCCAAGGACGCCTCGGCCGGTGCGGTCGGCGGGCGGGTCGTGACGACGGTCTGCCGGACTCCGAGCCGGTCGAGGCCGCGGCTGAGCTGCGCGGTGTGGTTCTGCATGCCGCCGATGGGATCAAAGTTGACCCCGCGGCCCGTCAGAGCCGAAGCCGGGGGTTCGTAGACAGAGCACAGGCGCAGGACGTGCATGAGTCACCTCATTCGGAACTTTCGTCTCGCCATGCGGGGTCCGCGGATCCGGCAGGCGTCCCCCTTAGTGCGCAGATGCCCAGGTCGCCCTCTCTCAATGCGCTGTGGGACGAACCTCCTTGTCCCTGATGGTCAAAAAGGGCATCCCGCCCGTAGTCCACCGGTGCCGCGGCGCGACCCGGCGTGGCGCCCGCGTCGCCGGGTAGATGCCACGATGTGACCAGGCGAATCGTCCATGTGGGCTTCGTGGGCGCCGGCTATGTCGCGGTCCGCCATGTCGAGTCGCTCGCACGGCTCGACGGTGTGCGCATCACCGCGGTCACCGACCCGCGCGTCGAACGCATGGAACGCTTCGCACGCCTTACCGGTGCCCGGTCCTACGCGGGTCACGAGGACATGTTGGATCACGAGCGGCTCGATGCCGTCTACATCTGCGTGCCGCCCGGCGCCCACGGCGCGCCCGAACGTACCGCGATCGAGCGCGGTCTGCCCTTCTTCGTCGAGAAGCCGCTGGCCTGCGACGTGACGACCGCGGAGGGCATCGCCGAGCTGGTCCGTGACGCCGCGCTGCCCACCGCGACCGGATATCACTGGCGCTACCTGGACACCGTCGAACGCGCCGCCGAACTGCTCGCCGACAATCCACCACTGCTGGTCCTGGGCTTCTGGCTTGACCGGCCGCCGGGCACCGACTGGTGGTTGCGGCAGGACCAGTCCGGTGGACAGCTCGTCGAGCAGGCGACGCACCTGTTCGACCTGGCCCGGCTGCTGGTCGGGGACCTCGAGGTGCTGCACGCGGACGCGGCCCGCCTCCCGGGGGCCGACGGCGGCGAGATCCACCGGGCCGCCATGTCGTCACTGCGCTTCGCTTCGGGCGCCATCGGGTCGATCGCCGCCACCTGCGTGCTCAGCCACGGCTATCGGATGGGCATCGAGTTCTTCTGCTCGGGCCGCACGGTGACGCTGTCCGAACGCGAACTACTGGTCGACGAAGGCGTACGGCGATGGGTGACCACGGCCCAGGGCGACCCCTTCTTACGCGAAGACGCCGATTTCGTCGACGCCGTGCGTGGAGGACCGTCCCAGGTGCGCGCCCCGTACGCGGAGGCGCTCCGGACTCACCGCATCGCCTGTGCCGCCGCGGCGGCGTACACGGGCGCGAAGGGTGAGGTGAGCGTCCGTGGCTGAGGTCCGCAGCCTCGGGGTGCGCGCACCCGGGCAGCCGGAGATCTTCACCCAGCCCGCCGACCCGCTACGCGCCGGCGACTTCGAGGTCGAGACGCTCTTCAGCGGCCTGTCCGCGGGAACCGAACTGGCCACCGTGAAGGGCACCAGCCCGTTCCTGAGACGCCGTTTCGACCGGGAGCTACGGCTGTTCGAGGACAGTGCGCCGGCCGGGTCGTATCCGGTGCGCTGCCTTGGTTATATGGAGGTCGGCCGGGTCCGGGAGAGCCGGTGCGCGAGCGTTCCCGCCGGGGCGACAGTGGCCATGGCGTACGGACACCGCACCGCCTATCGCGCGGACCCGTGCTCCGACCACGTCGTCGTGTTGCCCGACGATCTGGACCCGCTGCTCGGTGTCTACCTGGCCCAGATGGGTCCGATCTGCGCCAACGGGCTCCTGCACGCCGCCGCCGAGCACGCCGGTCCGCTCAGCGGAGAGACCGACGGGCTGGCCGGAGGAGTGGCCGGCCGGCGTGTCCTTGTCACCGGGGCGGGCGTCGTCGGCCTGCTCACCGCGCTCTTCGCCCTGCACCATGGCGCCGCTGAGGTCGCGGTGGCCGACCCGACGCCTCGGCGGCTCGCGGCGGCCGCAGCACTCGGCTGCGTGCCCGTCGACGAGCGCGAACACGACCCCGCCCGATGGTGCAAGGAGCGGTGGGGGAACGCCGAGCCCGGCGCCGACCTGGTGTTCCAGTGCCGAGGCCAGGGTCGCGCGCTCCGCACCGCACTGCGTGCGCTACGGCCGCAGGGTGCAGTCATCGACCTGGCCTTTTATCAGGACGGAGCGACCGACGTATGCCTCGGAGAGGAGTTCCACCACAACGGGCTGACCGTACGGTCCGCCCAGATCGCCCGGATGCCGCGCGGCTGCTCCTGGAATCGCTCCGACCTGTCCGCTGCCACGGTCGAGCTGCTCCGCGCCCGCGGCGCGGATGTCCGGCGGCATCTGATCACCGACATCCTGCACGTCGACGAGGCGCCGGCCTTTCTGCGAGACCTGGCCGCCCGGCGGCGCCATACCATCCAGGCCGTCTTCACCTTCTGACTCACCGGGGCCGGTGATGCGCGTCCTGCTGGTGACCAGTCACTACAAACCCGGACCGGGCGGCGCGGAAACCGTGGTCTCCCTGACCGAACAGTTGCTCCGCGAGGCCGGTCATGACGTCGTGCCGTTCGCCGTGGCAGAGCCGGACACCTCCCCGACCCCCTGGCTCCCGTGGTTCCCACCGCCCGCGGGCTCGGGCGCGCGTACCGAGCCCGGACGCCGGCTGGCCGGGATCTACAGCACACCCGCCCGCAGAGCCCTGGACGCGCTGTTGACCCAGATCGGGCCGGACATCGCGCATGTCCATCACGTGCACGAGTTCCTCACACTCTCGGTGCTGGACGCGCTGCGCCACCACGAGATCCCGACCGTCATGACGCTGCATGACTACAAGGCCGTCTGCCCGAACTACCGGCTGTTCACCCAAGGCCGTCCCTGCGAGCGGTGCCTCAGCGGCGGACGGCTCGTCAATGCGCTGCGCCACGGATGCCTGGCGGGGGAAGGGTCGGCCTGGCGCGCCGCCGCGGCGGGCGCCGAGGCCGGCTTGGCGGCGATGCGGGGCTGGTGGCGATGGGTCGGCCTGTTCATCGCGCCGAGCGTCTTCCTGCGCGACCGGGTGGTCGCGGGCGGCCTGCCCTCCGACCGGGTCGTGGTCCTGCCCAATCCAGTGGTCCCGCCCGATCGTCCCGTCGCACCGCCGGGACGACCGGCCCGGTTCGTGTACGCCGGCCGGCTCGTGGCCGAGAAGGGACTGGACGTGCTGTTGACCGCCGCACATGGGCTGCCGCCGGGGTCGGCGATCGACCTTTACGGCGTCGGCCGGGCCGAGGCGTCGATCCGCCGGCGTGTCGCGACCGAGAGCCTGCCGGTACGCCTGCACGGCTTCACCGCCAAGACGATCGTGACGGAGGCGTTCGGCGGTGCGACCGCCGCCGTCCTGCCCGCCCTGTGGTACGAGAACTGCCCGATGAGCGTGCTGGAGGCAGCCGCCTGCGGCCTGCCCGTGGTGGCGTCCCGGATCGGCGGCCTCCCGGAGTTGCTGGACGACGGCCGCACGGGTCTGCTCGTGCCACCCGGTGAGCCGCGCGCGCTGGCCGCCGCGCTGAGGTCGCTCGCCGCCGATCCGTCCTATGCCCGAGCGCTCGGCGCCGCCGCACGCGGACACGTGATCCGGCACCATGCCCCGGTGCAGCATCTCACCGTGCTGCTGCGCCACTACGCGTCCGTGATGACCAGCCATCATCGTGCCGCTCCGCCCTGAGCCGGCAGGGCGTGATCAGGGCAGGGCCGCACCGGTGGTGAGCCGGCGGAACAGGGCGATGAGGTCGTCGACGTGCGCGTCGAACGTGAAGGAATCCCGGTGCGCCCTCACCGCCGAGCGGGCGTGCGCCAGCGTGGCATGGTCGTGCAGCCGGTCGGCGAGGTCGTCGGCATCGTCGTACAGCACCCCGATCCCGGTCGCCTCGATCAGCCGGGCGGCCGCCACCCGGGATCCGGTGACGCGGGGCTGCAGGAGAGGGACGCCGCCGGCCATGAGGGGCGGGATACGTGCCGGGATATTCAGGTCGTCCCAGGTCGCCACGCGCAGATCCCCGCCGTTCGCGCTGGGCACGCGGTGCAGCCAGCCCGCGTCGTATCTGGACAGCCGGCCCACCCAGCGCCTCTGATCGACATGCGGATGGACGTGCACGTGGCCGGGGGCGGCGCGAACCGCCCGCGCCAGCCAGGTGGCCCAGGCGCCCTTCGCTCCCGGTGCGGCGACGAGCCCGTGCAGGTGGGTGTGCACGCCGCGGCGGGCAAGGGCGGTGACGAACTCCGCGTCGAGCCCCAGAGGCCGGCCGAGGACCACGGTGTGGATCTCGCCATCGCGCTGCGACAGTCGCCGGCTCCGGCTCCCGGCGAACCAGTCGGCCTTGGGCAGATCTCCGTCGAGCACATGCGCGCGATCCGGATCGGCCATGCCCGGCAGCGCCGCGAGGAACCAGTCTCGCTCCTCGGCGGAACAGTACAGTTGGGCGGCTGACCGCGTCGCCAGTTCGGCCAGCCGGGGCCAGTCCCCGCAGCGGATACTGTGCTGCGGCGCCTCCTTGAAGTGCCAGACGAACGGTATCTCGGGCAGGGCCCGCAGCACCCGGTGGCAGAAGGGCACCGCCCGCCAGTTGAGCTGGGCGTAGATCACATCGGGCCGCAGCCGGCGAGCGGACTCCTGCCAGCCGAGGCGAGGCAGGTCGGTCACGTGCCCGAACGGCAGGGGGCCCACGGTGCTGCAGCCCAGGCCGTCCTCGGTCCAGAGCCCGTACAGGCGGTGCCCGCGCTCGGTCAGTGCGAGCACCCGCTCCGGGTTGTAGGCCAGTTCACCCACGAGCAGGATGCACAGGCCGTCCGGGGACGGCGACAGCCGGCGGCGGCGGAACCGGTCGTACAGCGCCACCTCGTCGGTCTCACCGCTGTCGGTCGAGTGGAAGCGGAGCGGGACGGGGACGCGGTACCGAGAGCGGAAGACATTGAGGCCGCCGTCGTGGCTCTCCCGGATCGCCTTGTGCCGCTGCGCGGGATGGTCCGTCCACGTACACGTCACCCGGCCGGTGCGACACGCCGGGCCCTGTGCCCGCAGCCGTGCCCAGTACAGCCGGTCGAGGTCGTCGCTCTCCAGCTCGGCACGTTCGGGCCAGGGGTGACCGATCCGGCGATGGGCCACCTGGACCAGTTGTAACGGATGCCCGTCGGGCGCACCGAGCGAGGTGCGCCCCCCCTGCTGGCGGACCCCCGAATAGGCGAGGACGGTGGCCGGGTCGGCGAGCGCGGTCAGCAGGGCCTTCAGGTGACCGGGCTCATAGAGATCATCCGAGGGCAGATAGGCGACCACCGGCGCGGTCGTCAGCGCGAGCCCCGCGTTGAGCGCCGCGCCCAGCCCCTGATTCGCGGGCAGCCGGTGATAGCGCACCCGAGGGTCGCCGAGGAAACGTCCGGCGACGTCGCCGGTCTCGTCGGGTGATCCGTCATCGACGATCACGAGTTCCCAGTCCGGGAACGTCTGTGCGAGCAGCCCACCGAGCGCCCGCGGCAGGAAGGTGGCCTGCAGGTATGTCGGCATGATCACGGAAACGGCGCATTCCGGGCGAGCGGCCGGGTACGGGTCCCATCGGGCCGTTCGGGGATTCGGCCCCAGGGGCGTCTGGAGGTTTCCGTCATGCCCGTCCCACCGCTCTCCGACCCCGGAGTCCGCCACGTCGCCTTCCTGCGGGCCCGTGTCGGCCTCGGTGACCTCCTGTGCTCGGTGCCCGCCCTTCGCGCGCTGCGCCACGCCAGGCCGGACATCCGGATCACGGTGATCACCTGGGTGGAGACCGCCCCCGTATTGGCGCGTTTCGCGCCTTACATTGATGAATTGCTCCCCTTCAGCGGATACCCGGGTATTCCCGACCGGCCGCCGGACGGCAGGCGCCTGCACGACCTGTTGTCCGGCGCCGCCGCGCGCCACTTCGACCTGGTCCTGCAGGCGTACGGCGACAGGATCGCCGCCAACGAGATCTGCGAGCGGATCGGCCGATCCGCCGACGCTCGTGTCGGCGGATTCGCCGCGGCGGGCTTCACCGGCCGCGGCGAGCTGTACCTCCCGTATCCGCGGCGCGTGCACGAAGTCCACCGTCACCTGGCCCTCGTGCGGCATCTGGGCGTCACGGGCGGCGATTCCGCGCTGGAGTTCGGTAAGCTGCCGGGCGATACCGCGGCCTTCGCGGCGCTCGCCGACCGGCACGGCCTGGTCCCCGGCCGGTACGCCGTCCTGCACCCCGGCGCGTCCGCCACAACCCGCCGATGGCCACCGGCCCGTTTCGCCGCCGTCGCCGACCAACTCTCCTCGCGCGGGCTGGAGGTGGTGCTGAGCGGCGTGGCCGCCGAGCGGTACCTCGGTCGTGCCGTCCTTCGGCATACCCGCTGCCGCCCGGTCGACCTCACCGGCGCCACGACCCTGGGTACGCTGGCTCTCCTCCTGCGCAATGCTGCCCTGCTGGTGGCCAACGACACGGGCGTCGCGCATCTCGCGGCCGCCACCGGGACCTCCAGCGTCACGCTCTTCATGGCCGGAGATCCCGTGCGCTGGGCCTACCATGACGACCGGCACCGCGTTGTCCGTGCCGGCGTGCCCTGCAGTCCCTGTCCGCATCTGTCCTGTCCCATCGACCTGCGCTGCGCTCAGGATCTGTCGGTCGGCGCGGTTCTGAAGGAGGTCCGGTCGCTGCTGGACTGAACGGCCGCCGCGGGCGGCGCGGCGGCCGCGGCCCCGAGCACCCCGGCCACGGCCACCACCATGTCGGCGGCGTCGAAACGCCGCACGGCGACCGCGCGGGCCCGTGCCCCGAGCCGCCGGCGCCGGCCCGGGTCGGTGAGGAGCCGCTCAAGGGCGTCCGCCAGCGCAACGGGGTCGTCCGGTGACACCAGGACGGCCGCGTCACCGACCGCCTCGGGGATGTCCCCCACCTGTGTCGTGACGCATGGAAGCCCGTGCGCCATCGCCTCGAGCAGCGTCAGGGGCAGCGCCTCCCTACGTGAAGGGAGACAGAAGACCGCAAGGCGCCGCAGGAGGGCGGGAATGTCATCCACGAAGCCGACAAAGCGAATCGGCAGCCCGGCAGCAGTGGCCTCGAGCAGGCTCCGATCACGCCCTTCACCCGCCACCACCACGTCCAGCGCACAACCACGTGCGATAAGGAGTCCGACCGCCGCGATCAGCGTGTCGAACCCCTTCTGGTCGGTGAGCCGCCCTACCGCACCCACGAGCGGCCGCGTCCCCGCGACGGAGACAGCGCCCTGCCAGGGCTCCGGCAGGTCCACGCCGTTGCGTATCCGCACCACCCGGTCGGGCGGCATCCCCAGCCGGTCACGCAGCAGGTCCGCGATCTGCGCGGACACCGCCATCGCGGCGGTCAACCGCGCGTATGGACCGTCCGGGCCGCCCAGCCCGTCCGTCACCGTGCCCGGCATGTGAAGGGTCGCCACGGTCGGCGCCGCCGAGCTCGCCGCCGCCAGCGCGGCCCGGTTGCTGGCCGGATCCACCAGGTTCACATGCCATAAGTCGGCACGGACCTCGCCCAGCCGCCGTACGAGCTCCGGCGCGCGCTCCCGGCCACGTGCCAGCGGAACCCGAGTGCACGATGAACAACGGCCGGCGAGGTCGTCGAACCCCGGAGCCACCGGTTCGGTGACCACCAGATGCCGCTCGAACTCCTCGGGGAGGCGACCCAGCAGCTGCCGTACATAGACCTCCGCACCGCCGTAGGCGTCGCTGTCCACGAGAAGACCCAGCCGAATCGCTGTCATGCCCTCCCGCTTCCCCGGACGCCCAGCGCGAAAACGGTCAGCGGCGTCCGGCGAGCCCGGAGAACGTCCCGGGCACCGCCCGCATGGTGGGCCCGGAACGGAGGAACAGCGGGGCGACGAGGCCGTCGCGGCCGAGCGTCTCGGCGCCGTCGGCCAGTCGCGGTTCGGCCGCGACGGCCGCCACTAGGCCGTGGCGGGGTCGAGAGGACGCCGGTCCGGCCAGCCTTCGGCGACCTGCAGCTGCGCCGCGAGCATCAACAGCGTCGCCTCGTCGTTCTCGCGGCCGAGAAACTGCACGCCGATCGGCAGCCCGGCACCACTGAGCCCGGCGGGCACGCTGATGGCCGGCCAGCCGACGACGTTCCACGCCCAGCAGAACGGGCAGGCGGCGACCGACAGCTTGCCGGCGTCCCACCAGCCCAGGCCCTGCAGCGCGCCCACCTCGAGGGGAAGCTGCGCGGTGGCCGGGGTGAGGACGACGTCGGCCCGCTCGAAGATCCTCCCGACGCGGCGGCGCAGGGCCGGCTCGGCACGGCGCGCGGCGGGCAGCAGCCGCCGTCCGATGTGCCGGCCGAGGAACGCCTCGGTCCGGGTGGCCGCCTCCGGGTCGGCGCCCGGGACCTCGCCCAGGCAGTCGGCGACGCCCGTGGTGCCGCGTGGCAGGAAGCTGAGTCCGATCAGCCCGTAGGTGGGGTCAGCCGGGAAGACCCGGTGCCCGAGTTCGGTGAGGACCCCGGCGAGACGCAGCACGGCCGCCCGGATCTCCGGATCGACCTTGCCGGGCACGCCGAAGGGCGTGCGGAAGGACAGCGCGACCCTCAGACGTCCGGGTTCGCGCCCGGCCGCCCGCGCGTACGACTCCGCGGGCGCGGGGGGCCGGTACACGTCATCCGGATGGCTGCCGGTCAGCACGTCGAGCAGCAGGCCCGCGTCCTCGACCGTGCGGGTCAGCGGGCCGGCGACGGTGATCCCATAGAACGGGTCGACGTGCGGCCATACGGAGATGCGGCCGCGCTGCGGCTTCAGGCCGACGAGCCCGGTCCAGGCGGCCGGAATGCGCACCGATCCGGCACCGTCGGAGCCGACCGCCCCGGAGACCATCCCGGCCGCGACCGCCACCGCCGAACCGGCGCTCGACCCGCCCGGCGAATGCTGGGCGCTCCAGGGATTGCGGACCGCACCGAAAGCCGCGGTCTCGCCGGTGGGCCACTGTCCGAACTCGCTCGTGTTCGTCTTGCCGACGATGATCGCGCCTGCCTCCCGCAGGCGCCGGACGATCTCGCTGTCCTGTGTCCTGGGCCGGTGGTCGCCCCGGCAGCCGTACGGCGTGGTCTCCCCCGCCAGGTCGGTGTCGTCCTTGATCGCGACCGGAACGCCGAGCAACGGCGGCCGCTCGCCCTCCCAGCGGTCGGCCTCGGCGGCCTCGGCCAGCGCCGCCTCGGCGCGTACGACCCGGAAGGCACCGAGCGTGTCACGCTCGATGCACTCCAGGGCATACGCGGTCAGCTCACGGGCGGAGACCGCTCCGGCCGCCAGCCGTACGGCGTCGGCGGCGAGTCCTTCGATCAATGCGGCCTCCCGTTCGTTCGAACGAACGATAATCGCGCGGCGTCGCGGCGGGAAGATGTACGGGGAGGCCGGCGCTTCCAGGAACCGGCGGAAGAATCACGAGGAGCCCGGCACCCGAAACACCCGGCACGGGCGGGCGGCGTCCCGCGCACCCAATAGGACAGACTCGTCATTCAACGCAACCCGTACGAGAGACTCGTCCACCCATGGAAGACGCAAGAGAACGCATTCTGCGCGCCACGCTTCGGCTGATCGGCGAGCACGGCCTCGGCGCGGTCACCAACCGCCGCGTGGCCGCCGCCGCGGGCGTCTCCCTGGGGTCGCTGACCTACCACTTCCCGAGCCAGGCCGAGTTGCTGCGGGCAAGTCTCTGCCGGCACGTCGACGAGGAGATCAACCGCATCGGCGCGATCGCCGTGAAGCTGGCGGGAATCACTCCCGACCAGGCCCCGGCGGAGGTCGAGCACGCCATCGCCGGCCTCCCGTCGGGGCCGGAGGAGGTGGCGACACTCGAACTGCACCTGCATGCCTCCCGCGATCCGCTGATACGCGAGACGGCCACCCGCTCGATGGAGGCGTACGACCGGCTGGCCGCGGCCGTCCTGACCGCCCTCGGCATTCCGGACGCCGGCAGCAAGGCCCCGGCCGTGGTGGCACTCCTCTACGGCCTGGCGGTGCGCCGGCTGGCAACCGGCGATTCGTCGGGTACCGCGGAGGCGCTCAGCCTTCTCCTTCACGGCGCGGAGCAGCGCCCGGGCCGGTAGCGGCGTCCTCCAGGGTGTCCTCGCGGCGAGGCCCCGGCTGCGCGCAGGCGCAGAGCCCGTGCGCGGTGATCGAGCGGGCTCGGAGCACGGTGTATTCGGCCGGACTCTTCGCCGGGCGGACCCCGTTGCAGGTCAGGCAGAGCAATTCGTTTTCCTCCCCTGGTGCCACCCGCCGCCGGAGACCCCCTCTCCCTGAGGCTCCCAGCGGCGGCGGGCGCATGCGCGGCGACGCCGGATCCGTCCCCTCAAACGGGTCCGGGCAGACCGCCTCCGGGCGGTTGCGCGGGGCGAAGGGATGTCACCCTGCCGAGGCCGCGATACGCACGGTAGGCGACCCCGGGTTGCAAACAGGTTGCACCCGATCGACAGCAGCGCGCAACAAGTGCGAGGTGAACGTTTCGCGTATCCGGTTGCAACACACGCCGCCGACGCCGATGCTCGAGACAGGCACGGCCGATGGAGAACCCCGATGCGGAACAGCCACGTGCACGATGATCTCGCGGACTGTGATCGCCGGACCGCCCTCGTGCGCGAGGCGGCCGTCACCGGCCCCGCCCCCACCGGCAGGCCGCTGATCTCAGAGTCGTGGCGGCGTTCACTGGACGCCGGCGTCGATCCGGAGATCCGGTCGGCCCCGCTGGTCTTCGACGCGGACGTCATCGCCGGCGCGCGGGAGAGTCATCCGCTCGGCCGTCACCTGCCGATGCTGCGCGACACGCTCCGCGGCATGACCGACGCCACCGCTCACCTCATGGTGATCACCGACGCCGAGGGGCACGTGCTGTGGAGTGAGGGTCCCAGCGATATACGCCGGCGGGCGGACGGCATCGGCTTGGCCGAAGGCTTCCGCTGGTCCGAGGCTTCGATCGGGACGAACGGCATCGGCACGTCGCTGAGCGTCGGCGCGCCGGTCTGCGTCCAGGCCACCGAGCATCTCGCCCGGGTGCTGCATCCGTGGTCGTGCGTCGCCGCTCCGATCTCGGACCCCGACACGAGCCGAGTGATCGGCTGCGTCGACGTCAGCGGCACGGCGAGCACACTGCATCCGGCCGTCATCGCGCTCGTCGAAGCGGCGGCGCGCCTCACCGAGGCCCAGCTCACCGTGGAGATGAACCGCCGGGACGACCACCTGCGCGCGCGTTATCTCCGCCATCTGCACGGCGACACGCACGTGCTGGTGACGGCGACCGGGCGGATCCTGGCAGCCGATCCCGACGGCTGGCGCGGCGGACGGGTCGCGGTCCCGGAGGCGGGCTGCCGGGTGGCGCTGCCCGACGGCCGGACGGCGGTCGCGGAGACACTGGGCCAGGCGTTCCTGCTGCGTACGGCCGGCACCGCCGACGACCGATCCTCACTGATGCTGCGGCTGCTCGGCGAGGAGCAGCCGTGCGCGTTCCTCGACGGCCGGCGCATCCCGCTGTCACTACGGCACGCTGAGCTGCTCGCCCTGCTGGCGCTTCACCCGCGCGGCCTGACCTGCGAGCAGTCCTCGCTTCACCTCTACGGTGACGAGGGCAATCCGGTCACCGTCAGGGCGGAGATCCATCGCCTCCGCGCGCAGCTCGGGGACGTCGTGCGGGCCAAGCCGTACCGGCTCGACTGCGACGTCGACGCCGACTTCCTGACGGTGCGGCGACTGCTCGCGGCAGGAGACGTCACCGCTGCCGTGCGGCTGTACCAGGGGCCGTTGCTGCCACGCTCGGAGTCGCCGGCCATCCAGTCCGAGCGGGACGAGCTCACCGCACAGCTGCGCAGGCAGCTTCTTCGCAGCGGTGACGCCGACGCCCTGTGGACGTACACGCAGAGCGGCGAGGACGACCTGGAGATACTCGGCAGGCTGACGACGGCGCTCCCGCCGGGAGACCCGCGCCGCGTGTCGGCACACCTGCGCGAACGCCGCATCCTGGAGAACGACTGAACCTCTCAGGACTGCTGTTGCTCCTCGACCATGTCGTCGAACTCGCCGTCCTTGACCCCGAGAACGAACGCCTCCCACTCACTCGGGGTGTAATACAGCGCGTCGCCGTCAGGTTTGCTGGAGTCGCGCATGACGACCATGCGGTCGGCGTGCTTGTGCTTGATCGGCACGTCCTTACCGTCGACGAACAGGATTTCGACGGACCCGGATTCCTCGCTCATGCCGTCCTCTTCTACTCAGGGAGACGCGGACGCCCGAAGGTCGTCGGGACCAGGCTATAGCTCCGTGCGTCTTCGCCGTGGCCGGAACGAACCCGCGGCCTCCGGCGGCGTTCCGGACAGACCGCTGCAGGCGGCGGGATTCCGGACAGGACGGTGGCGCCCCGCCGGGCGGCCCGAACCGAACGCGGCCGGGAGATGAGATGCTCAGGCCCTATAGTTACCCATGGGTAACCAGGATGGAAGGGACAGCATGATCGATCTACGGCGCGACGGGGACGTGCACGTCCTGCGGTTCGACAACGGCGAGAACCGCTTCAGCCCGGGGCTCCTCGATGAGATCGAGAAGGCGCTCGGCGAGCTGGAGACCGCCACGAGGCCGGTGGCACTGGTGACGGCCGGCACCGGGAAGTTCTACTCGAACGGGCTCGACCTCGACTGGATCACGCACAATCCCGAGCAGTGGGGCCCCTACCTGGACCGGGTGCACGGCCTGTTCGCCCGGCTGCTGACGCTGCCGATGCCGACGGTCGCGGCACTGAACGGCCACGCGTTCGCGGCCGGCGCCATGCTGGCGCTCAGCCACGACTACCGCGTCATGCGCGCCGACCGCGGCTACTTCTGCCTGCCCGAGGTCGACCTCGGACTGTCCTTCACGCCAGGCATGAGCGCCCTCATCCAGGCGCGGCTGCCGAAGACGACCGCGCACGAGGCCATGGTCACCGGCCGGCGGTACGGCGGCGAGGACGCCCGGGCCGCGGGCATCGTGCACCGCACCGCATCCGAGGCCGGCGTGGTGTCCGCCGCGATCGACCTCGCCGCTTCCCTGACGGGCAAGGACGGGGAGGCCATCGCCAAGATCCGGACGGTGATGTACGGACCGGTGCTCGAAGCGCTCAGGGGCGCGTAGCCGCCTCCCTGACGTCCCTCATCCCGGGAAGCTTTACAAGTTAATCCCTATCGGTATAGTAGGTAATGCTGACCAGTTCATGCGGCAGCCATCGCACCGCTGGTCGTGGTAACCGTCTCGACAGCCCTGCGCGTCCGGCCGGCCGAGACGGCGGAAGGGCCGGCCCCGAGTGGCAGCGGGGCCGGCCCTGTCACTTCCCCGCACCGCCCCGTGTCCGATTGCGGTCGTCTCCTGGCGCACCGACAACCGGCCCAACGTTCGCGATCAACGTCCACAGACCGCCGAGGTTGAGCAAAGGTTCTGCAAAATCCCTCGCAAGAGACATGAGTCACTCGGACCTTCCCTGCGTGGCGCGCCCTGGGAGCGGATGGCGGAATGGGCGAGCCGGTGCGACGACAAGGCATTTATCCGAATAGTTCGAATTGAGGCTCCGACTCACCTCTCTCCCTTTCGGTTCGAGGCATGGTAACGTCCAAAACCAGCAGCACCTTGATCGTCGCGCCAGGTCTCCGACGATGGATGACCATCGCGTTCAGCCCAGCATGTGGTGGGCGGTCTCGTGGCCGTCTTCCGAAAGGATTCGATGCTCACGCCCGATCCCCCGACAGACGCCGCCCCCTCCCGCGTCAAGGCGCATCAGCTGACGGTGGCGGTGCTGGTGGTCTCGGCCGGAGTTCTGGGCGTGATCCTCGCCGCCACCACATCGCCGACCGCCACCGCGTCTCCCGGCTCCGCGGCCTCGCGGACCGCATCACCGACCGCATCACCGACCGCATCACCGGCCGCCATGGCGTCGCCCGCCATCACCGTGTCACCGTCCCCCCGCGCGAGCGCGTCGGCCTCGGCGAGCACGTCCGCGCCGGTCACCGCCTCCGTCAGGTCGGACAGGGGCGCGCTGGGGCCCTGCCGGCCAGGCCCGTTCTTCAAGGTCGAGTTCGCCGATCCGAAGAACTTCTACGTCCCCCGCACCCATTACGTCGACGGCCCTGGCGGCGACATAAGAGTATGGGTCAAGCAGTGGCACACCGTTAAGTTCGACGTCCACCTGGAACGAGAGGTCCAGACCGAGTTCCATATTCAGGACTTCATCGCCCGGATGCGGAAGGAGATAAACCCCGAGATCGACGAGGAGCACACCGTCGAGAGCGGACACGAATACCACGTTACTATTTCCAAGAAGATGTACGGTCACGTGCGTTACCGGGTCTTCGGTTACAAGGTCGGCTTCCAGCAGTGGCGAGTGCTGGACAATTGCGGAATGCTGAAAGTCGTCTCCGGAATCGCCAGCGTTCCCACCCGGAAGGAAGGCTGGCAATATTGGGAGAGCAGGTCCCCCTGAGCGCACCCGCACTCCGGACGGCGGCTGAAGCCGATTCGCGGAGGAACCACCATCGGCCGACGTTCGTCCTACGATTGTGATCATGCCGGAGTCGTACACATGGTCGCCTCGTTCGGAGGGCGACGCGGTCGAGTTGTACGACGCGGCCTCGGGGCGCTCCACCGTGCTCCGCCGCCCGCCCGCCGAGCTGCTGGCGATGGACGACGTCGTCCGCATCGAGGCGCTCGCCTTCCGGGAGAGCGACCGGCCGCAGGCGGAGCTGTTCGGCGCGCTGGACACCGACCCGCTGCGCGTGCTCACCGGGATGAACTGGCTGATCGCCTTCTGGACGGTGCTCTGGGATCTGCGCTCGGGCGCCCCCGCGGAAGAACTGATCCGCGATTTGAACTATGACGGCCCCTGGCGCAGGGGCGCCACGCCCGAACGTGAACAGGTGTGGCGGTCGATGAGCCAGCGCGTCCGCTCCGGGGTGCTCGCCGCGCTGACCGGCAACCCGGAGGCGCATCGCGTGTACGAGTCCGAGGTGCGGCGGCTCGCGCCGGACGTCTTCCTGCACGTGACGCTGACCATCATGGACGCGCTGAGCCGCGAGCTGACCCGGCAGGGGCTCGGTCTCGACGGCATGGCCGCCGGCCTCGCCGAGCGCACCCGGCCCGGCCCGGGCAACGGACCGTCGTTCACTCCTCCGCGCTAGGACCCGTCAACGCGAACCGGCATGACGAAGACGCCGGTCGCCTCGGTGGTCACCTCACCGTCCGGTCCGATGATGCGGCTCTCGACGAACGTCTTGCGGCCGTCCACCCGGACCGTCCTCGCCTCGGCGGACAGGGGCACGCCGTGCGGAGTCGGCCGGCGGTAGCGCAGGTCGAGGCCGGCCGTCATGCCGGGCGTGCCGTTCGCCGCGGCCGCGCTTCCGGAGAGATGGTCGAGGATCATCGCCGACACGCCCCCGTGCACGAACCCCGGCGGTCCCTCGTAGACGGCACTGAGGGTGAACTCGGCCCGCGCCGCGCCGTCGGGCGACAGGCTGATCACGATCGGCGGGGCGATCGGGTTCAGCTCGCCCGTGACCGGGCTGCCCGGCTGGCGGATGACCCCGGAGGCGTCGACCTCGGTGACAGGAGGAGCCGTACGCCTGGCGACGGCCAGTCTCCGGGTGAGCGCATCCACCTCCCGGGCGACCGCGGCGACCTCGGCGGTCTCCGCGTCGGTCAGCACGACCGACGCGATCAGCTCGCGGACGCTCGCGGCGAGCTCGGCGAGCACCAGCGCCTGCTCGCCGGTCAAGGCGTGACGCTCGTCGTCGTCGAAGAACACTCGCGGCATCGCCGATCCGGCCCCGGTCATCCAGCCTCCCCGCCCAATACCGAACAGCATTCTAGGGGTACGTGCGCGCACGGGCCGCCGGCGATCTCGACCAAGCAATTGCTTGGTGTTAGCGTTCGGTCCCATGAGCATGAACGGAGTGCTGACAGCGCGGGCGGCGGTGCTACGGGAGTTCGGCTCCCCGATGGAGATCGCCGAGGTCGAGATCGACGAGCCGAAGGCCGGTGAGGTGCTGGTCAAGGTCGCGGCGTCCGGCGTCTGCGGTTCCGACATCAAGGCACTCGACGGCAACAGCCCGGTCGTGCGAGAGCTGCCGTACATCCTGGGCCACGAGAGCGCGGGCGTGGTCGCCGCGGTGGGCCCGGCGGTGACGAGCGTCAGGCCGGACGACCATGTGATCATCGCGATGAACGGGCCGTGCGGCCGCTGCCACAACTGCGCGCGCGGCCGGGTGCACCTGTGCGCCGGACCGGCGCGGCTGAGCGCGATCATGGGCCTGATGGGGGACGGCACGACACGGCTGAAGGTCGGCGGCACACCGGCCCGCCCGATGATCGGCATCGGATCTTTCGCGGAGTACGCGGTGGTGGGCGAAGCCGCCTGTGTCAAGGTGCGCGAGGACGCACCGCTCGACCTGCTCGCGCTGACCGCCTGCGGCGTGGTGACCGGCGTCGGCGCGGTCCTGAACACCGCACGCGTCGAGCCCGGGGCGAGTGTCCTGGTCGTCGGGTGCGGCGGCGTCGGGCTCAACGTGATCCAGGGCGCGGTGCTGGCCGGGGCCACGACGATCATCGCGGCCGACGTGATGGAGTCCAAGCTCGAGCTGGCCGCGGAGTTCGGCGCGACGCACACCATCCTCGCCGGTGACCTGCCCGGGCAGGTCGGCGAGATCGTACGCGGCGGCACCGACTACGCCTTCGATGTGACCGGGAACGCGGACGTCCTGGCCAAGGCGTTCGGCGCGACGCAACCGGGCGGCACCACGGTGATGGTCGGCAGCCCGCCTCAGGCGCAGACGCTCGCCATCGCGCCGCAGACGCTGTTCGGGTCGCGGCGGCTGATGGGGACCCAGGGCGGTGACGCCCGGCCGAGCCACGACCTGCCGCTCCTGGCCGACCTGCACCGCCGGGGCCGTCTCAACCTCGAGGGCCTGGTCAGCGAGCGCCTGCCGCTCGAGAAGATCAACGAAGCGGTGGACCACGTGCGAGCCGGCGCAGTCGCGCGCTCCGTCATCGTGTTCGACTGATCCCGGACGCATGAGCGGCCTCCCCTCCGCCGAATGTCACTCGACCAAGCGATTGCTCGGCAACTCTGGTCTGATGTAGCGTGCGCTTGTCCGGGTAGCCGGCCGAGAGGGGGCACCATTGCCGTTCGCCGACCTCGCGAGGCACGGCCGTACGGGAGAGCCCCTCCGGCTCTTCTACACGGACGACGGATCCGGCGACCTGCCGCTGCTCCTGGTGCACGGCTGGGGATCGGACTCCCACGAGTGGACCTGGCACCTCCCCGGCCTGGCGATCAGGCACCGCGTGATCGCGGCCGACCTGCGCGGCCACGGGTACTCATCCGTGCCGGCCGGCGGCTTCCGCCCACGCGACCTCGCCGAGGACCTGGTCCACCTCCTCGACCACCTGGACATCGGGCCGGTCGTCGCCGTCGGCCACTCGATGGGCGCGCAGGTCGTCAGCATCCTCGCGGTCGAGCACCCGGAGCGGGCAAAGGCGCTGGTCTGCGTCGACCCCGGCTACGGCTACCCCCCGGAGGTCGCGGCCACCTTCCCGGGGATAGTGAAGGCGCTGACGGCGGACACGAGCGCGGCCCTGCGGATCGACGAGTGGTGCTACACCCCCGCGACACCGCCCATGCTCCGCCCGTGGCACACCCGCAGGCTGCTGGCGATGCCGCCGCACGTGCTGGCCGAGGCGTTCGCCGGGATGTTCACCGACGCCGGGCAGATCGGCGTACGGCCGGCCTCGGACGAGTACCTGTCCCGCCGGGACTGCCCGGTGCTGAGCCTCTGGTCCGACCCGGCCCAGTCCGCGTGGGAGGAGTCGCTGTTCAAGCACCCCGCATCGAAGACCGTGACGTGGCCGGGCTCCGGCCACCGGTTGCACGAGGAACGCCCCGGGGAGTTCCTGCTCGTCGTGGACCAATGGATACGAGAGGTAGTGACGTGAAGTTCTCCATTTTCCTGAACCCGCAGATTCCCGGGTCGGGCTACAGCGCCGAGGAGAACGCCAAGGCCAAGCGGCCCATCGGGCGAGACGTCGAGTCGTACCAGAAGCTGCTCCACGAGGTGCGCGAGATCGCGGTGCACGCGGACCAGATCGGTTTCCACGCCCTGATGATGACCGAGCACCATTTCCACTCTGAGGGCTTCGAGTTCTCCGTGAACCCGCTGATGTTCCTCACCGACCTGGCCGCCCGCACCGAGCGGATCCTGCTCGCCCCGCTCGGCCTCGTCCTGCCCGCGTGGGATCCGATCCGCGCGGCCGAGGACGTCGCGCTGCTCGACCACTTCTCCAAGGGACGGCTGCGGCTCGGCATCGCCCGTGGCTACCAGAAACGCTGGGCGGACGTGCTCGGCCAGCGCTGGCACGCCGCCGCGGCACGCTCGGACGGCTCGGCGTCCGACACGCGGAACTTCGATGTGTTCGGCGAGATCCTGCACATCATGAAGCTGGCCTGGACCCAGGACACGCTGAAGTACAGGAGCGACGTGCTCGACTACCAGGTGCCGTTTCCGTACGAGGGCATGGAGGGCTGGCCGGCCGCCGAGTGGACGAAGACGTTCGGCGCTCCCGGTGAGATCGACGACGAGGGCGTCCTGCGCGCGGTCTCGGTGTGCCCGAAGCCGTACCAGAGCCCCCACCCCGAGCTGTGGCAGCCGTTCACGATCAGCGACCGGTCCGTGATCCGGGCCGCGCAGGAGAACATCCTGCCGTGGATGTTCACCCCGAACCCGGACGAGCACGCCGCCAAGGCCAAGCTCTACCAGGAGGAGGCGGCCAGGCAGGGCCGCGACTACAAGCTCGGCGAGCACACCGGCATCCTCAAGATCGTCGGCATGGCCGACACGCGTGCGGAGGCCATCGCCACGTACGGCAAGGGGATGCAGAAGGACTTCGCGGCGTTCTTCGGGCCGTTCGGGTACCTGGAGGTGCTCCGCAAGAAGGAGGACGACAAGCACCAGCCCATCTCTCCGGAGAAGGGCGACTTCAAGCGGATGAACGAGGTCGAGATGGCGTTGCTCGGCGGTCCCGACGACGTCAAGCGCGGCATCCAGCGGATGCTCGACCGGATGCCCGACCTGGAGTGGTTCGGCCTGTTCATGCAGGGCCAGCAGGGCGTGCTGCCGCTCGACACCGTCAAGCGGAACCTGGAGCTGTTCGCCACGAAGGTCATCCCGGAGTTCCAGGACTGATGGAGTTCTGGCTGGGCGCGGCGTTCTGTGACGCCGGCGAGTACCTGGGGCTGGCGCGGGCCGCCGAGCGGCTGGGGTATGACACCCTCGCCATCTCCGACCACATCTTCCACACCGACTACCAGTCGCGGTATCCGTACTCCGACACCGGCGCACCGCCGTACAAGCCGGACACCCACTGGCCGGACGTGTGGGTGACGATCGGCGCGATGGCGGCCGTCACCACCCGGCTGAACCTCGCCACCAACGTGTACGTCGCCCCGGCGCGCGACCTGTTCACCGTGGCCAAGGCGGTGTCGACCGCCGCAGCGCTGTCGGGGAACCGGGTGCGGTTCGGGGTGGGCGCCGGCTGGTGCGAGGACGAGTTCCGGCAGACCGGCCAGGACTTCCACACCCGCGGCAGGCGGCTCGACGAGATGCTGCCGGTCCTGCGCACGCTGTGGCGGGGCGGGACGGCCGAGCATCGCGGGCAGTGGTACGACTTCGGCCCGCTGACCATCGCGCCGGTGCCGTCCGAACCGGTGCCCGTCTACGTCGGCGGCGACAGCGACGCGGCGCTCCGCCGGGCGGCCCGCCTCGGCGACGGCTGGATCGGCAGCCGCGTCTACTCCGAAGACGACCTGTCCGGCCTGCTGGAACGCCTGTCCGGGCACCTCTCCGAGCACGGCCGTACGCTCGCCGACCTGCGCGTCATCGCCCCGATCGGCGCCATGCCCAGCGCGGACCTCTACCGGAAGTGGCACGACCGAGGCGTCGACGGCACCCTCGCCGCCCCCTGGTGGCCGGCCACCAGGGAGGAGAAGCACCGCCTGTCCGGCCTCGGCCTCAAGCTCGCCACCATGGAGCGCTTCGCCGAAAAGGTGATCGCGAAGATGTGACGGCGGGTCATGCCTGCGGAAGCTGCTCTCCGCGTACGGCCTGGATGTCCAGCTCGACCTTGAGCGTGGTGCCGATGGCCCCGATCCCGGCGGCCAGCAACTGGTTGTACGGCATGGCGAAGTCGTCGCGCTTCAGCTCGGTCGTGGCGCGGAAGGCGGCGCGGGTGCCGCCCCATGGGTCGGGGCCGGTGCCGAGGTAGGACAGGCCCAGGTCCACGGGGCGCCGCACGTCCTTGAGGGTCAGTTCGCCGTGCACCGTCCACTGGTCGCCGCCCGCCGGGACCACGTCGGTGCCGGTGTAGGTGATGAGCGGGAACCTCTCCACGTCCAGGAAGTCGGCGCCCCGCAGGTGGGCGTCGCGCATCGTGCTGGCGGTGTCGACCGTCGCCGCCTTGATCTCCGCCTCCACGCGGGAGTGCTCGACGTGCTCGGCGATGTCGATGCGCCCGCCGAACTCGTCGAACCGCCCGTGGATGCTGGACAGGCCCAGATGGCGGACGGTCACCATGATGCTCGAGTGCACCGGATCGATGGTCCACGGCCCCGGAGGGGGCGGCTCGGCTCCGTCCTGGCGAGCCAGCACCACCGTGCCGAGCTCCGCGGATCCGGCCGCACCGACCATCGCCGTGGAGGCCGAGGGCGCGTACCCGGCGGCCGTGACGATCGCGGTGTACCGGCCGGCCGGCAGCGGCCCGGTGCGCACGACGCCCTCGGCGTCCGCCTGAGCACGGGAGACCTGCTGTCCCGTCATGTCGGCGACCGTGACGACCGCGTGCGGAACCGCCCAGCCGTCCTTCGTACGGACCCGTGCGCGAAGGCCCCGCTCGTCCATTGCTGCTCCTGCTCTCCTCTGTCGGTGCGTCATTGGTCCGGATGGCCGAGCGTGAGGCCGAAGGCGCTCTCGCCCGTCTCGCCGACCATCAGCGCGGCGGCGACCGGCGGGTAGCCACTGGCGATCACCGTATACGGGCCTGGGTTCAGATCGTGGAAGGCGTACTCGCCATCGGGGCCGGTGGTGGCCATGGCGATGACGTTGCCCGCGGCGTCCACCAGGGTGACCCGGGCGTCGGCCAGCGGGAGGTCGTCGCTCGCCGTACGGACCGTGCCCTGCACGCGGGCACCCGCCCGCAGCTCGACCTCACAACGCGTGGTGCCCTGGCCCGCGACCTCGACCGGCAGCGCGCTCGGCCGGTGGCCGCTCGCGCTCACCGCGATGACGAACGTGCCGGAGAGGAAGTCCTGGAAGGAGAACGTGCCGTCCTCGCCCGTCGCGGCGGACGCGACGACCTCGCCGCGGACGTCGGTCACGACGACCATGGCATCGGCGACCGGGATTCCGGTCGCCGCGCTCCGGACCAGGCCGGCGATGCCGGAGGTGCCCGACAGGGTCAGGTCGTACGAGAGCGGTTCCTCCCCCACCACGACCGTGGCCGCCTGCGGCTGGTGGCCGTCGGCCGCCGCGATCAGCATGTACGAACCGGCCACCGGGACGGTCAGCGCGTACGAACCGTCGCGCCCGGTGGCGGCCCGGTCGATCTGGCGCCCGCCCAGTTCGATGAGGGTGAGCGCCGCGCCGGCGATCGAGCCGCCCTCGTTTCCGCGTACGTGACCGCGGATCCGGGGGCCCTGGCCGTCGGGGCCGGCGCCGTCGGCCGACGCCATCGGCGCGGTGACCGCCACCGGTTGGCCCTGAGCGGTCAGGTCGCCGTCCTGCCGCGGCCCGGTCTGGGCCCCCACCGGCACGAACTCCCGGGGCGCCGCGGCCTCCGCCGCGGCCTCGGCCGCCATCGCCTTCACGTCGCCGCCGACCGGCGCGACGACCGATCGCCGCCCCTCGCCCCTGCTGTCGACCAGGACCGCGACGACGACGGCGGCGAGCACCAGCACGCCGACGGCCCACCAGAGTGCGACGCTGAAGCCATGGACCAGGCCGACCGCGGCGAGCCGCGGGGACGGACGGCCCTGGGCGTGCGCGACGAGGTACGTCGTGGTTGCGGTCGCGGCGATCGTGTTGAGCAGCGCGGTGCCGATGGAGCCGCCGATCTGCTGTGAGGTGTTGACCATCGCCGACGCCACGCCCGCGTCGCGCGGGTCGACGCCCATCGTGGCGAGGTTCATGGCGGGCATGAACGCCGCGCCCAGCCCGACGCCGAGCAGCAGCTGCGCGGGCAGGACCAGGCTCGTGTAGGCGCTGTCGACCTGGAGCCTGGTCAGCAGCACTATGCCGGTCGCGGCCACGAGCAGGCCGGGCACCATCAGCAGGCGCGGCGGGACGTGGTTCATCAGGCGGGCCGAGATCTGCGTCGAGCCGATGATCATGCCCGCCGTCATCGGCAGGAACGCCAGGCCGCTCTCGACGGGTGAGTACCGCTTGACGGTCTGCAGGTAGTACGTCAGGAACAGGAAGAGGCCGAACATCCCGATCACGGAGAGGCCGACCGCGAGGTAGGCGCCGCCGCGGTTGCGGTCCAGGACGACCCGCAGCGGCAGCAGCGGAGCCTTGGCCAGGCCCTCGACGACGACGAAGGCCACGAGCAGCACGCCCGCGGCCACGAACAGGCCGATCACGCCGCGCTCACTCCAGCCCTCGGATTCGGCACGGGTGAAGCCGTACACCAGCGAGATCAGGCCCGCGGTGACCAGGACGACTCCGGGAACATCCAGGCGGGAGCGGCCGCGCGGCGGGGCGGGGTCCTTCACGAAGGCGATGCCGCCGGCCAGTCCGAGTACGGCGATCGGCACGTTGACGTACAGCGCCCAGCGCCAGTTGAGGTACTCGGTCAGCACGCCGCCGAGGATGAGGCCGATGGCCGCGCCGCCGCCCGCGATCGCGCCGTAGATGCCGAACGCCTTGGCCCGTTCCCTCGCGGCGGTGAACGTCACCGCGAGCAGCGAGAGGGCCGACGGGGCGAGCAGCGCGCCGAACGCGCCCTGAAGCGCACGGGCACTGAGCAGCATCACCTCGTTGGCCGCGGCGCCGCCGAGCGCGGAGGCGCCGGCGAAGCCGACCAGGCCGATGAGGAAGGTGAGCTTGCGGCCGATGAGGTCGCCGATCCTGCCGCCGAACAGGAGCAGTCCGCCGAAGGCGAGGGTGTAGGCCGTGATCACCCACTGGCGGTCGCCGTCGGAGATGTCCAGCGCCTTCTGGGCGGACGGCAGGGCGATGTTCACGACGGTCGCGTCGAGGACCACCATCAACTGGGCGAGTGCGATGAAGACCAGGGCGATCCAGCGCCGGGGCGCTGGATCGCCGGAGACCGATGCGCTCGTCGACATGGGAGACGTCTCCAGTGTTCGAGGAGTCAGAGCCTGGACGTGCGGGGCTGCCGGAGCAGGGTGACGCAGGTCGAAGCGACGTGAGCAGCGGCACCCCCCTGTCGAATTGCCGGAAATCGTCGCTCATGGTACAAGTTTCGTCACTCAGGGTACATCGAGCGCTTGGCGTGATAAAGAGGCAAGGCGCTATTCACGAGCGGAGGAACCGCTCAGCGGTCGCCGATGGGCCGGCCGGCGCTCAGGGTGTGAGGGACAGGGCCGCGAGGGCGGCGTTGACGATGGAGCCGGGTAGCAGGTCGTGCAGTTCGTACAGCTCCGGAATCGAGCCGGACTGGCCGAACTCGTCGACGCCGAGCGGCACGCACGGCACGCCCAGCGCCGAACCGAGCCACGCCAGCGCGTGCGACGCCGCGTCGTGCACCGTGACGACCGGCGCCCGGTTCGCGAACGCCGCCCGGAGCGCGCCCGCCTCGGAGGGCATCGTCGCGGTCCGCACGCCCTGACGCAGGGTGCGCTGCCAGGCCGAGTACAGCCGGTCCGGCGAGGTCAGGTCGACGACGTGCGCGGCGATGCCCTCCTCCTCCAGCTCACGTGCGGCGGCCAGTGTCTCCGGCAGCACGGCGCCGGTGGCCGCCAGGTAGACGGCCGGGCCGTCCACCTCGGCCTCGCGCAGGAGGTACGCACCGGCCAGCACCTGGCGGCGGAGGACCGCGTCGCCCAGCCGGGCACGCGCCTCCTCGAACGGCGTCTGGTCCAGCGGCCGGGTCGTCAGGCGGAAGTAGTACGCGCCGTCCTCGGCCGGCACCGCGGTCGTCCTGTCCGCCGGGCCGGCGGCGATGCGGCCGAGGGCGTCGCAGAGCAGCCAGTCCAGCGCGGTGGCGTAGGCCGGCTCCAGGTACGTGACGTTCGGCAGTTCCAGGCCGAGCGAGGCGGTGATCGTCGACTGGTGCGCGCCGCCCTCGGGCGCGAGCGTCACTCCGGACGGGGTGCCGGCCACGACGAACCGCGCGCCCGAGTAGACCCCGTAGATGAACGCGT
The DNA here is from genome assembly GCA_025964625.1 of Actinoallomurus sp. GTDB lineage: Bacteria > Actinomycetota > Actinomycetes > Streptosporangiales > Streptosporangiaceae > Actinoallomurus. Next base: position 70,842 of record JAOPYL010000214.1, read on the forward strand.
CGAGCCCCCGGCACACGAACGGGTCGTAGACGGTGCCGACCGGGAGCAGCGGCTGACCGTGCAGGTCGCCGGAGAGACCGAGCTGGCCGAGCAGCAGGAACAGGTTCATCTCGGAGATGCCCAGCTCGATGTGCTGCCCCTTGGGTCCCTCGGTCCACTTCAGCAGCGGGTCGGCGCTCCACGCGCGCTGCGCGGCGGGTGCGAACACCCCGGTGCGGTTGATGAAGCCCGCCAGGTTGGTGGAGGTCGCGACGTCGGGCGCGGTGGTCACCAGGTACGGCGCCACCTTCTCGTCCCGTGACAGGTCGACGAGGATCTTGCCGAACGCGTCCTGGGTGGACACCGGGCGCGCCGTCCGCACCCCCGTGGCGGTGGGCACCGTCACGCCGAGCGAGTTCTGCACCGGCGTACGGAGCAGCGCCTCGCGCCGCCGGTTGCACAGGATGCCCGCCGGCGTGGCCGCGTCGAAGCGGGCCCAGTCGTCAGTCAGCCCCAGCGAGTCGCGCAGCCCGCCGATCTGCTCGGGCGTGAGCAGTGCCGAGTGGTTGCGCGGGTTGCCGGCGATCGGCAGCCCGTGACCCTTGACGGTGTAGGCGAACACGACGCTGGGGCGGTCGGTGACCGCGTCGCACTCCGCGTACGCCTCCAGCATGGCCACCAGGTCGTGGCCGCCCAGGTCCTGGACGAGCTCGGCGAGCTCGTCGTCGGGCAGGTCGGCCACGGCCGTGCCGACCTCGGCCGGCGCACCGTCCAGGAACATCTCGCGCAGCTTCGCGCCGGTCAGCCCGAACAGCGCCTGGTACTGCTCGTTCGACAGGGCGTCGATCCAGCCGCGCACGGCGGCGGGCGCGGCGCGCAGCCGCCGCCCGTACTTGACCTCGACGACGTGCCAGCCGGCCGCCTCGAACTGGCCGCGCCACTGCGCGATCCGCACGCCCGGCACCACCCGGTCCAGCGACTGCCGGTTGAAGTCGACCAGCCACATGACGTTTCCGAGGCCCTGCGTGGCGGGGTCGGCGATGGCCTCCCAGACGTTGCCCTCGTCGAGCTCCGCGTCGCCGAGCAGCGCGATGAAGCGGGCCTGGTCGCCCGCGGGCTCCGCCGGACCCCAGTGGGCGTCGACGTACCGCCGTACCGCGGCGGCGAACAGCGGCGCCGCCGCGCCCAGCCCGACCGAGCCGGTGGAGAAGTCCACGCCGTCGGGGTCCTTCGTGCGACTCGGGTACGACTGCAGGCCGCCGCGGGCCCGCAGCGTGGTCAGGTACGACCGGTCGAGATCGCCGAGCAGGTACTTGATGGCGTGGAACACCGGGGAGGCGTGCGGTTTGACGCTCACCCGGTCCTCGGCGCGCAGGTACGCGAACCAGAGCGCGGTCATCGCCGTGACCAGCGACGCGCTGGACGCCTGGTGGCCGCCTACCTTCACGCCGTCGCCCGTGTCACGCTCCCGGTTGGCCGCGTCGACGATGCGCACGGCGAGCCACAGCACGCGTCGCTGGATCTCGTCCAGCACGTCCAGACTCACACCCGCAACGTCGTTGTCGCGCACGTCACCCATCTATGCCCCTTCGCGGATCAGCGCTCTGCGCCCGGTTCAGTGCCCTTGGTCGTCCGAGCTGAGCGTAAAGGACGTCCGGACCTGCCCGATCTCATGGTGGACCACCGGCTCGACCGGCCCGGCCACGGGGTCGCCCCTCGTCCATCGGGCCCGTGGCCATCCTCCGGTCCGCGCGGACCGCGTTACGCCGGAGTGTGACATATGCGGCACAAGGAGCGGCGGGAGCGCCCTTAGGATGCATTCGCTCCGCAGTTCCGGGGCCTGGCATGTGTTCTGTGGCCGCGGGGGCCGGCATGCGCGTACGCGTTGCTCGCATGCCGCCACACGCCGGCACC
>JAOPYL010000226.1 GCA_025964625.1 Actinoallomurus sp.
GGTGCCGGACGTACGGCTGGCCGCCCAGCTCCTTGATGTACCAGTCGCTGACCAGCCCGCCCATCGAGTGGTTCACGATGTCCACCTGGGACGCGCCGGTCTGGACGAGGACGTTCGTGATGTACGACTTCAGCTCGGCGGCGCTCGTCTTGTTCGACTGCGTCGTGTCGTACTGGTAGGCGAACAGTTGGCTGCTGCTGTAGCCCCCGGCCTCGAAGATCGACTCGGCGGTGGTCCAGTTGGACGCGTTACCGCCGTAGCCGTGAACGAAGACGACCGGGATGCGGGTGGCGGCGTTGGCGCTACCGGCTCGGCCGGCGATGCCGAGGGCTGTGACGGCGGCGAGGGCGACCGCCAGGATGGTGGCGAGACTTCGGCGCATGGGCTCCTCCTCGGGGGGAAGGATGGAATGCCCGAAGTGTCGTCCGATGCCCGGCGCCACGCATCGGCGAAATCACCAGTCCGCGGATCAGCGGATCAGCGGATCAGCGGAAGAATCGTGGCAGCTCCACCCGGGAGCGGATCCCGAGCCGTACGAACACGTTCCGCAGATGGTGGTCGATGGTGCGGTGGCTGAGGACCAGCCGCGCCGCGATCTCCCGGTTGGTCGCACCCTCCGCGGCGAGCCGCGCGATCTGAAGCTGCTGCGTGGTGAGGCCGTCGGCGCTTCTCGGCGTGGTGGGCTCGACGGTCTCCCCGGCCGCGCGCAGTTCTGCGCGGGCGCAGTCGCTCCAGTACGCCGCGTCGTAGTACTGAAAGATCTGCAGGGCGTTACGGAGATGCTCACGAGCCGCCCGGGGCTTGCGTCCGCGGCGCAGCCGGTGCCCGTACAGCAGTTCCGTCCGGGCCAGTTCGAACGCCGAATCACCCTGACGATGAAGTCTCAGGGCCTCGCGGAAGTGTTCGTCCGCTTCGGCCTCGGTGCCGGCCAGCAGCGCCCGGCAGCGCTGGGACAGCGCGAGCCGCGCGGCGTTCCGAGTGCTCGTGGCCCACCGGTCGAACACCTCAAGTGCCTGGAGCGCGCCGTGCCTCTGGTCGCAGCGGACGGCCGCCTCGACGAAGTGCGGGGTCGCCATCACCCGGACCACCGGATGGACGTGCCAGGTTCCCGCCATGAGCCGGATCCGGCCGGCGGCGTCCGCGGGACGATCATCGATCAGTTCCAGGCAGGCGAGGGCCCAGGAGGTGAACGCGCCCGGCCGGGCGAGTCCGGGCCGGGTCGCCGCGCCGGCCACCGCCTCCAGACGCAGCAAGGCGGTGTCCTTGTCGCCCTGCAGCGCGGCGAGCAGCGCCATCGTCACGAGATGATCAGCCGCGCAGTTCTCCTGGCCCGCCGCGCGGGCGAGCCGCAGACCCTCGAGGGAATGCGCGGTGGCCGACGGGTAGCGGCCGAGCCATAGTTCGGCCATGGCGAGGAACGTCAGCGCCCATGGCTTCACGGCGGTGTCCGGTCCGTGCGCGAGGCCTACCGCCTGAGAGGCGAGCTCGTGTGCCCGCGTGTCATCCGCGAGGATGAGCGCCGCCATGCTCCCCCAGACCTTGGCGGCACAGTCATCCGTGCTCTCCGCCAGCCTCACCACACGGCGCAGCGGCTCGGCCGCCTCTCTGTGCCGTCCCCGGTACGTCGCGGCCATCCCTTCGAAGTGGGCGAAGAGCAGTTCGACGTCCGGCTGCTCGTGTTCGCCGCGGAGGGCCGCGGCCCGCTCCGCGATCGCCAGGTACCCGCGGAGGTCTCCGTCGAGGCAACTCGCCTCACCCGCGTACGCCAGTGCGAGGATCGCGCTCCGGCGATCGGCGCCGATCAGCCGGTCCACCGCGTCCAGGAGCATCCGGCGCCCGGTGGCCGGCGTGCCGTCACGCAGCTCGATCTCCCCCCTCAGCAGGTCGGCCATGCCGCGAAGCTGCCCCTCGCCGGCCATCGGTGAGAGCCGCCGGATCAACGCGTGCGCATGCCGGCTCCGGCCGATCAGCCAGGCGTCCGTGGCCGCCGCGAGGAGACGGGTCGCCTGGCCGACCCGGTCGCATGTCAGCGTCGCCGCTCGTTGCCAGGCCCGTGCCGAGTCCGCGTACTGCCCGGCGCCTCTGGCCACGGTCGCCGCCGCGCACAGCTCGGCGGCGAGCCGGTCGTCCGGCTCGCAGGCCAGCGCCGCCTGGTGCCAGAGGCGCCGCACCTGGTGCTGTTCGTCGTCGAGGGCCCGTGCGAGCAGATCGTGTACGGCGCGGCGCTCGGCGAGAGGCGCGTCGGCGTACAGGGCGCTGCGGATGACCGGGCTCGGCACGGTGATCGACTCCCCGTCGACCCGGACCAGTCCCCATGCCCGTGCGGCCTCCAGTTCACGCAGGTCGAGACCGTCAGCCGCGGCGGCCCGCGTCAGGGTGTTTCCGTCGAGCCGGTCGTCGGCGACCGCCATCAGGACGAGCCGCCGGGCATCGGCGGACAGCCGGTAGAACCGCCGCCGGTACACGGCACGCAACCGGCTGCCCGGAGGAAGGGTCTCCGGAGGAGGTTCCTCTCCGGAAAGCTGACCGGGCGTCAGCGCGGCGGCGAGCTCGACCAGCGCGAGGGGGTTGCCGGCGGCGAGTTCGGTCAGTGCTGCCGACAGGTCGCCGGCGATTCCGGTGGGGCACTGGTCGGCGAGGATCTGCCGGCTCGCCGTCTCATCCAGCGCCGGCAGCGGTAGTCGAGGGATCTCGGCCAGGCGATCGCGCTCGGGAGTGGTCACGTGCTCGTTGTGCGCGGCGAACACCATCACGACCGGTTCGGCGCCGAGCCGCCTCGCGGAGAACGTCATGGCCTCGAGCGATACACGGTCC
>JAOPYL010000254.1 GCA_025964625.1 Actinoallomurus sp.
GGGGGGGGGGGGGGGGGGGGGGGGGGGTGGGGGGGGGGGGTGGCGGAGTGCCTGGTGGTGGCGGAGGCGGCGGAGGCGGCGGAGGCGGAGGCGGCGGAGGCGGCGGAGGCGGTGGCGGCGGCGGTGAAGACCACTTCCGGCACCACCGGCACCACCACCACCGCTTCTAGTCGGTGAGACCCCCAGGGCCGCCCGGTGACACGACGCCATGAGTGGCCGCCCAAGCTCGATGCGGCATCGCGGTGCCTTTGCGACGTTGATCTCTCCTGACAGCTGCACGCGCTGGTGAGAGTCGACGCCCGCAGAGGCATCGCATCATGTTCTCTTCAGGACTCTCATCCGAGACGGCTCCTGAGCCCGCGGCAGCGTACGATCTGGCAGGCCGAGCGGACGTGCGGGCGGATCCAGGTCAGCGCGGGTACCCCCACGGCGGCCAGCAGGCCGAGCGCGATCGCGACGATATGCTCCCGGCCGGCCAGGTTGGGCAGCAGCGTCACCTCGGTGACCAGCGCGGTCAGCAGCACAGTGAGCGTGCGCGGCGCGCGGCGGACGCAGCACACGTAGACGACGAGCGCGACGACGGCGGCCGAGGGGCCCGTGTCGGAGACGTACCTCTCGATCCACGGGAGCCCGACGACGGTGCCCGGGCCGAGGTAACACATGATCCGCCCGCTCAGCGTGCAGATGAACGTCGCGGCCAGGGCGACCGTCAGCGTCCGGCGCCGGCCCACCCACGCCTCGGCGACGCCGAAGACGACGAACACCTGCAGCAGCGACCCCCACACCGGCAGGTTCGGCGCGGGCGCGTACATTGAGGCGGGCAGCCGCACGACGACGAGGTAGAACGGAGTCGAGGCGGACACGTCGCTGATCGTGTGGGCGATGTAGGTGCCCAGCGAGGACAGGTGCAGCAGCCACAGAGCGAGCACCGTGCCGGATGACCCGAAGGCGAACGGCAGGCGCCCCCTGCGCAGTAGTGCCAGCGGCCGGGAGGTGATCCGGCTCCACTCCGCCAGGACGCCGTTCACCCATGCCCGGCGTGGCCGCCGAGCCCCGCGATGCGGGAGGAGACCAGTCGCGGTGCTCATACCACTTCCTCGTGATGAGGAGACTCCCAGGGGGAGCTCTTGACCCTTAGCATCGATCATCACCCCCATCCCGGGTTCGGTCCTCCCGCCAGAGGGTGATTCTGACTCCGCCGCAGGGCGTACGAGCAAAGATCGGTCAGTGCACCCGCTCCTCCTGCTCCAGGAGGACGCGTGACACAACTGAGACCTCATAAATCGCCCATTAGGGTCAAGAGTGCGAGCGTTGGGGAGGAACTAGAAGTGCAAACGTCAAAGAAAAGCGATTTCGTGGTCGTGGCCAACCGTCTTCCGGTCGACAGGGTCACCGGAGACGACGGTGAGGCGTCGTGGCGGCGCAGCCCGGGTGGTCTGGTGACCGCGATCGTGCCGGTGATGCAGCGCCGGGAGGGCGCGTGGGTCGGCTGGCAGGGTTCCCCCGACGAGGACCTCGAGCCGTTCACCGCCGAAGGCATGACGCTGGTGCCGGTGCGGCTGTCGGGGCAGGACATCGAGCTCTACTACGAGGGCTTCTCCAACGCGACATTGTGGCCGCTGTACCACGACGTGATCGCACAGCCCGTGTACCGGCGGCGCCTGTGGGACGCGTACGTCCGGGTCAACGAACGGTTCGCCCAGGCCACCGCCGACATCGCGGCTGAGGGCGCGGTCGTCTGGGTGCAGGACTACCAGCTCCAGCTGGTACCGAAGATGCTCCGCGAACTCCGCCCCGACCTGCGGATCGGCTTCTTCCTGCACATCCCGTTCCCGCCGATGGAGCTCTTCCAGCAGCTGCCGTGGCGGCGAGAGATCCTCGAGGGGCTGCTCGGCGCCGACCTCGTGGGCTTCCAGAGCCCCGACGGCGCCTCGAACTTCGTACGGCTCTCCCGGCGCTTCTGCGACCTGAAGACGCAACGGCACGAAGTCATGCTCGACGACCGTACGGTGCGGGCCGGCGCCTTCCCGATCTCGGTGGACGCCAACGAGCTGATCGCGCTGGTCGGCACGCCCGAGGTCCAGAAACGCGCCGCCCAGATCCGCGAGGACCTCGGCAACCCCGCATGCGTGCTGCTCGGCGTCGACCGCCTCGACTACACCAAGGGCATCCAGCAGCGCCTGCGGGCGTTCACCGAGCTGTTCAAGGACAAGACGCTCAAGTGCGGCGACGCGGTGTTCGTGCAGATCGCCACGCCGAGCCGGGAGCGCGTCGAGGAGTATCGCATCCTCCGCGACGAGATCGAGCTGCAGGTCGGCCGCGCCAACGGCATGTACGCCGAACTCGGCGCCCCGATCATCAACTACATGCACACGTCGTACTCGCGGGACGAACTGGCCGCCCTCTATCTGGCCGCCGACGTGATGGTCGTGACACCGCTGCGGGACGGCATGAACCTGGTCGCCAAGGAGTACGTCGCCTGCCGGGCGGACCTGCGCGGCAGCCTGCTGCTCAGTGAGTTCGCCGGCGCGGCCAACGAGCTGCACCGCGCCTTCCTCGTCAACCCGTACGACATCGGCGGCACGAAGCACCGGATGTACGAGGCGATGCACGCCAGCCCGGTGGAGCGCGCCCGGCGCATGCGGTCGATGCGCAAACGGGTGATCGAGCACGACGTCGACCGCTGGGCCAACGAGTTCCTGGTGGCCCTGGAGGGAAACCAGCGGCACGCCGTCTCAGCCGGGTGAGGGCCGCGACAGGAGCACTCTCAGAGCGTGCGACGAGCCGGGCGCACCCGCCCCCGCGGACCGCGCCCGGCTCGTCGAAGCCGCGTCGCCTACTCGTCCTTCTCCGGGACCGCGTGCGCCGTGGCACCGTCCGGAGCCGCGTGCGGGTTCATGCCGTCGGGGACGACATGAGCGGTGGCGCCGTCGGGAGTCGCGTGAGCGGTGGCGCCGTCGGGAGTCGCGTGTGCGGTGGCGCCGTCCGGAAGGACGTGCGCGGTCGCACCGTCGGTGTGCACGCCCTCGTCCGTTGACTCGTCGGCCGGCGTGCCGTCCTTCTCGGGGTCCTTCGCCATGGCGGCTCTCCTTCGTCATTGATGGGGTGCTGAAAAACTAGCGTGACGAGATCAACGTCCGATCAACGAGGAGTAAGCGCCTCGCCGAGCAGGGCGCGCACGTCCTCGGCCGCGGGCGCGGCGACCTCCACGAAGATCTCCAGGGCCTGTTCCCAGCACCCCCGGGCGCGGTCCGTCGCCCCGATCTCCGCGAGGGCCCGCCCCAGCACGACCAGCGCACGGCCCTCACCGAAACGATGACCGTTCTCACGGCTGGTGGCCAGTGACTGCTCGGCGTCGGCGATGGCCTGCGGCAGGCGTCCGGCGCTCAGGTGGCTTTCGGCCAGCCGGAACAGCGTGTGGTGTTCCCAGAGATGCTGCGCGGTGCTCCGGAAGTCGCGGAGGCACTCGGTGAACCGGACGACGGCCTCGTCCGGTCGTCCCGCTCCGTGCAGGGCGATGCCGAGGTTGTACGTCGCCTTGGCGGCCCCGACCGTGCTGCCTATCTCGCGGTAGGTGCGCAGCCCCTCCTCCGCCGCCCGCACCGCGTCGTCGGTGCGGCCCAGCTCCATCGCGGTACGGGCGAGGTTACCGAGGGCGTTGGCCTCGGCTCCGCGCGTGCCGAGCAGCCGGAATCCGTCGACAGCCTGCGTGAGCAGGCCGAACGCCACCTCGAAGCGGCGTTGCTCCATGGCGATCACGCCGAGCCCGTTGAGGGACTCGGCCTTGATGATCAGATCGCCGGTCCGACCGGCCTGCTCCGCCGTACTGCGGAAGGCCTGCTCCGCCTCGTCGAGCCGGAAGCCCTCGTGCAGGACGAGCGCCAGGATGTAGCCGGCCCGGCACTGGCTGACGAGGTCGTCCTTCTCCAGAGCGGCCGTGACGACGAGGCGGGCGGTCTGCTCGAACTCCCACGGGTGGGTGCCCGACATGATGAGCGGTTCCAGACTGAGGAGCAGATCGGTCGCGATCCGCAGGTCGGGAGCGTCTCCCTGAGTGGCCTCCGCGATGACGGCGCAGAGGTTCTCGGTCTCACCGCCGAGCCAGCCCAGAGCCCGCGCGGCGGTGGGGAAGTCCTGTCCGCGCGACTCGGGCTTGGACAGATGGTCGAGCGCGGCGTCGCCGGACTCGGCCACCCGGTAGGCGTTGCGCGCCGAGGCCAGGTAGAAGTCGAGCAGCCGGTGCGGCACGCCGGCGCGCGTGGCCTCGGAGTCGTACCGCTCGGCCTGCCGGCGGGCGAACAGCTTCAGCAGGTCGTGGTAGCGGTAATGGCCGGGCGCGGGCGTCTCCAGCAGGCTCGCGTCGACGAGGGACTCCAGGATGTCCTCGGCGCCGGGCTCGGGCAGGTCCAGGACCACCGCCGCGGCGGGCAGCGACATGTCGTGCAGCTCGGGCAGGGCGAGCAGCCGGAACGCGCGGGCCTGCGCGTCGTCGAGCTGGCCGTACCCCAGCTCGAAGGTGGCCGCGACGGCGTGGTTGCCGACCCGCATCTCGTCCAGCCGGCGTCGTTCGTCGGTGAGCCGCTCGGCGATGGTGGTCATCGACCAGTTGCGCCGCGAGGCCAGCCGCGAGCCCACGATGCGTACCGCGAGGGGCAGGAAGCCGCACGCCGCGGCCACCTCGGCGGCGACCTCGCGCTCCTCCTCCACCCGCTGCTCGCCGGCGATCCGGCCGAACAGGGTGATCGCCTCGTCCGCGACCAGGCCGCCGAGGTCGACCGCGCGCGCCGCGTGCATGCCGGCGAGCCGGGACCGGCTGGTCACGATGACGGCGCAGCCGGGGGAGCCGGGCAGCAGCGGCCGGACCTGGTCGGCGTCGCGCGCGTCGTCCAGGATCACGAGGACGCGGCGGTCCGACAGAGTCGTGCGGAGCAACGCGGAACGTTCGTCGGCCCCGGCGGGGAGGGCGGGATCCGGGATGCCGAGGGCGCGCAGGAAGGCGCCGAGCACGGCCTCCGGCCCGGCGGGGTCCGGGCCCGCGCCGCGCAGGTCCGCGAACAGCTGGCCGTCCGGGTACCGCTCGCGCACCGCGTGCCCGAGGTGCACCGCGAGGGTGGTCTTGCCGATGCCGCCGATGCCGGTCACCGACACGATCGGCATCGCGGTACGGTCGCCGGCGGCCAGCGGACCGCGCAGCTCGGCGACGATCTGGGAACGGCCGGTGAAGTCCGCGGCGTCGGCCGGCAACTGGGCGGGCACCGGCGGCCGAGCGGTCGCGGGCGGCCCGGCGGGCTCGGGCCCGGC
>JAOPYL010000282.1 GCA_025964625.1 Actinoallomurus sp.
CGCCGGTCGCGCCCGGCGCCGGGGCGCGGGCCGCGGCGCGGACGGGGCTCCGGCTCCAACTCGACCGGGATGCCGCTCGGCGGCTGCGCGCCGGTGATGCGGATCAGCGTGTCGTCGCCGGTGGTGACCTTCGAGCGCTCGGCGTGGACGCCGGCGCGGCGCATCATGCGCTCGATGTTGCGGACCTCGTTGTGTGCGACGAGGGTCGCGACCGTGCCGCGCTCACCGGCGCGGGCGGTGCGGCCCGCACGGTGGAGGTAGTCCTTGTGGTCCGCGGCCGGGTCGACGTGCACGACCAGGCTGACGTCGTCGACGTGGATGCCGCGGGCCGCCACATCGGTGGCGATCAGCACCCCGACCTTGCCCTCACGGAACTGAGCGAGCGTCCGGGTGCGGGCCGCCTGGGTCTTGCCGCCGTGCAGGGCGCCGGTGCGGACGCCGACGCGGGCGAGCCTCTTGGCCAGCGTGTCCACGCCGTGCTTGGTGCGGAGGAACATGATCGTGCGGCCTTCGCGGCCGGCGACCTCGGCGATGACGTCGTGCTTGTCGGCGCGGTCGACGATCAACAGGTGGTGGTCCATGGTCTCCACCGGCGCGGCGGCGGGTGCGACCGAGTGGGTCACCGGGTCGTGCAGGTATCGCCGGACGAGCTTGTCGACGTCGCCGTCGAGCGTCGCCGAGAACAGCAGCCGCTGGCCGTTCGAGGGGATCTGGTCGAGCAGCTTGGAGACCGCCGGCATGAAGCCGAGGTCGCACATGTGGTCGGCCTCGTCCAGGACCGTGATCTTCACGTCCTCGAGCGAGCAGACGCCACGCTCGATGAGGTCGGTGAGGCGGCCCGGCGTGGCGACCAGGAGGTCGACGCCGCGGCGCAGCGACTGGATCTGCTTCGACATCGACATGCCGCCGACGACGGTCTTGGCGTGCAGGCCGAGGGTACGGCCGAGTGGGGCCAGGGAGTCCTGGACCTGCATGGCCAGTTCGCGGGTGGGGACGAGGATGAGCGCGAGCGGCCGCTTCGGGGCGGCGGGCTCGCCCGCGATCCTGGCCAGCAGCGGCAGCCCGAAGGCGAGCGTCTTGCCGGAGCCGGTCTGGCCACGGCCGAGGAGGTCCCGCCCGGCGAGGGCGTCGGGCAGGCAGGCGGCCTGGATCGGGAACGGCGCGCTGATGCCACGACGGGCCAGCGCGGAGACCAGTTGCTCCGGAATGCCGAGGTCGGCGAAGGAGGGCATGGTCGATGAAGCTGAAGTCAAGTAAGAACCTCTCGGAAAGGGCCCGCCTCGAGAGGTTCCGCAGACATTCAGGGGATCGCGGACTCGTAGCCGGCCATCGGCGCAGGAGTGCGCCTGAACATGAAACACAAAGCTTACAGGGGACCCCAACCTGCCCGTTGGGCGATCTATTCCCAGCGCGGAGGCCGCGGCCCGCTCGGGTCGTCAGGAGGATCCGCGTCGTCAGGAGGATACTCAGGCGGACTTGCGCGTGCCGGCCTTCGCCTTGGCCCTGGTACCCGCGCCCGCGCCCTCCTTGGCCTCCTCGCCCTCCTTCGCGCCGCCGCGCCTCCTCGCGCCGCCGTCCTTCTTCGCGGCCTCGACACTGGCGCGCAGTGCGCTGAGCAGGTCGGCCGCTACGGGCGCCTCCTCCTCGGGCTCCTGCGCGACGACCTGCCTGCCCTGGATCTTCGCCTCGATCACCGACTGCAGCGCCTCGCGGTAGGCGTCCTTGTACTCGGACGGATCGAAGTCGCCGGTCATCGTCTCGATCAGCGAGGAGGCCATCTGGAGCTCCTGCGAGCGGACCTCGACGTCCTCCTCCAGGAACGGGAAGTCGGGGTTGCGCACCTCGTCCGGCCGCAGCATCGTCTCGAGTACGAACACGCCGTCGCGCACCCGCAGTGTGGCCAGCGACTCGCGCTGCCGCAGCGCGACCTTGACGATCGCCACCTTTCCGGAGCGTTCCAGGGCGTCGCGGAACAGCACGTACCGCTTCGTGCCCGGCGCCTCCGGTTCCAGGTAGTAGGGCTTGTCGAAGTAGATCGGGTCCACCTGCTCCCGCGGCGTGAACAGCAGCACGTCGATATGGCGGCTGGTCGCCAACGGCAGTTCGGCGAAGTCCTCGTCCGTCAGCACGACGACCTCACCGCTCGGCAGTTCGTATCCCTTCGCGATGTCGCTGTAGGGCACCTCCTGGCCGCACTTGGTGCAGACCCGCTTGAACCGGACGCGGCCGCCGTCCTCCCGATGAACCTGGTGGAACGCCATGTCGCGCTGCTCGGTGGCCGAGTACAGCTTCACCGGGATGGTGACGAGCCCGAAGGAGATCGCGCCCTTCCAGATGCTGCGCATGAGGTCTCCCTACCCTTCACGCTGTGGACCTACCTGTCGTGAGTACCTCAAATGTGGTATCTACCCGAATGTACGTTCGACCTTCCGGAGCGGCCACTGCCGGGGGGGTGAGCCCGCCATTCAGTCTCCGGCGTCACCGAAACGACTGAGCCGCCTGGCGTTAGGCCCGACCGGGATGGGGAGGAACGACCGTATGGGTGACCCCATGCCCACCAACGTCCAGCCGATGCTCGCCACCGTGGGAGAACTGCCGGACGACGTCGACCGCTGGGCCCTGGAACTCAAGTGGGACGGCGTGCGAGCGATCGTGTACGTCTCCGGCGGGAAGGTACGGGTGGTCGGCCGCGACGGGATCGAGGCGACCGGCCGCTATCCCGAACTCCAGACCCTTGCCGACCTGCTGCCGGACCAGACCGCCGTGCTCGACGGAGAGATCGTCGCCTTCGACGAGGGGCGCCCCAGCTTCGAGCGGCTGCAGCAGCGCATGCGCGTGGACCACCCCGGCACCCGGCTCATCCGCCAGGTTCCGGTGCACTTCGTCGTCTTCGACCTCCCCTATCTGGGCGGGCACCCGCTGTACGACGTGCCGTACCGCGACCGGCGGGCGCTGCTCGACGAGCTGGAGCTCGCGGCAGGCCCGATCGAGGCGCCGCCCTACCTGCCCGGCGCGGATGCCGACCAGCTCCAGGAACTGCTCGACTACACCAAGGAGCAGGGGTTGGAGGGCCTGGTCGCCAAGCGGCTCGACTCGCCCTACCGGCCCGGCCGCAGAGTCGACTTCTGGCGCAAGGTGAAGAACTTCCGAACCCAGGACGTCGTCATCGGCGGCTGGAAGACCGGCCGGGGGCGGCACGAGGACGGCGTCGGCTCGCTGCTGCTCGGCGTGTACGAGGACGAGGGCCTGCGCTTCATCGGCCATGTCGGCACCGGCTTCAGCGACGCGGACCTGGACGACCTCCACAAGTGGCTCGCACGGCTGGAACGCCCGGCCAGCCCCTACTCCCATGAGGTCCCCCGGGAGTACGCCCGCTGGGCGCACTGGGTCGAGCCCTCGCTCGCCGGCGAGGTGGAGTTCTCACGGTGGACCGAGGACGGGATGCTTCTGCACGCATCCTGGCGCGGATTGCGCCCGGAGCTGACCCCGGAACACGTCCGTGCCGAACCCTGAGGGGTTGAAACCCGCACCGCAGGGGAGGTCGGCAGTGATCGAGCGAACGATTCGGGACGCCGGCGTCGCGCACGGACCGGCGAACGCCGCCTGAGGAGGATCGGTGAGCGCCAAGACGAAGGTCCAGGTGGACGGCACCGAACTCACGCTGTCCAACCTGGACAAGGTCCTCTACCCCGACGGCTTCACCAAGGGCGAGGTCATCGACTACTACGCCCGGATCGCCCCGGCGATGCTCCCGCACCTGAAGGACCGCCCGGCGACACGCGTGCGCTACCCGGACGGCGTGGACGGTCCCGCCTTCTTCGAGAAGAACGCGCCGCCCCACACCCCCGACTGGGTGCGCACCGTACGCATCCCGACTCCGGGGGGCAGCCGGGAGGCGGTGGACTTCGTCGTCATCGATGATCTGCCGACGCTCATCTGGGCCGCCAACCTGGCGGCGCTGGAGCTGCACGTCACGCAGTGGAAGGTCGGCCCGCGCGGAGGCATGCACGACCCCGACCTGATGGTCTTCGACCTGGACCCGGGCGCGCCGGCCGGCATCGACGACGCGCGGAAGGCCGCCGGCCTGCTGCGCGACCTGCTCGACGCCGACGGCCTTGAGTCGTACCCGAAGACGAGCGGCAAGAAGGGCCTGCACCTGTACGTCCCGATCGAGGAGACCTCCGCCGAACGCACCACCGCGTACGCCGAGCAGGCGGCGCAGCGGCTCGAGAAGGACCACCAGGACCTGGTCGTGAGCCACATGGACAGGAGGCTCCGCAAGGGCAAGGTCTTCGTCGACTGGAGCCAGAACCAGCGGCACAAGACCACCGTCGCGCCGTACTCCCTGCGCGCCACCGCGGAGCCGTCCGTGTCCGCGCCGGTGACCTGGGAGGAGATCGAGAACGGCGCCGATCTGCGGTTCGGCCCCGACGACGTGCGCGAACGGGTTGAGCGGCATGGCGACCTTCTCGCGCCGATACTCGAGCTTCGGCAGAAGCTCCCGTGAACCTCCAGGCCGCGTACAGGACGGCGCCCGGTGCGTCACCATTGCTCGGAGGGTCCACAATCGTTGGACGAGGACCGTGGTGCCTGCGGGTGACACGCGCCTGCCGCGTGGAATGGGGAGGATGATCAGGTGACGGACGCGCAGGACAAGCGCTACGACGTCATTGTGCTGGGCGGAGGCTCCGGTAAGAACATCGCGGCCGAGCTGGCGCGGGCGGGCCGGTCGGTCGCGCTGGTGGAGGACCGCCTGGTCGGTGGCGAGTGTCCCTACTTCGCATGCATGCCGTCGAAGACGCTGCTGCACTCGGCGCGGCGCGGGGAGACGTGGGAGCACGCGGTCGCCCGCCGCGACGAGGTGACCAGCCATCGCGACGACGCGTCCGCGGCCGCCCAGATGGCCGAGGCGGGTGTGACCGTCGTGCGCGGCCGCGGCCGGGTCGTGCGCCCCGGCGTGGTCGAGGTCGAGGGCGCCGAGTACGGCTACACGGACCTCGTGGTGGCCACCGGCAGCCGGCCCGTCACGCCCGACGTCGAGGGCATCGACGACGTGCCCACCTGGACCAGCGACGAGGCCCTGACCCGTCCGGAGCTGCCGCGCCGGCTGGTGGTGCTGGGCGGTGGCCCGGTCGGCTGCGAGCTGAGCCAGATCTACGCCGCGTTCGGCTCGCAGGTCACGCTCGTGGAGGCGGCCGACCGGTTGCTCTCCGCGGAGGCTCCGTTCGCGGGCGACCTCCTCGCCGACGCGCTGCGCCGGATGGGCGCGGACCTGCGCCTCGGGGTGAGCACGACGAGCGCCGAGCGCACCGAGAGCGGCCTGCGCCTGCGGCTGTCGGACGGCGGTCACATCGACGCGGACCGCATCCTCATCGCCGCCGGCCGGCGGCCACGCGTCGCCGACCTGGGCCTGGAAGTGCTCGGCGTGCGGACCGACCCCGAGCGCGGCATCGCGGTCGACGCCACCTGCCAGGCCAAGGTGGAGCAGGACGAGAGCACCGACGGCACCACCGTGTGGGCCGCGGGCGACGTGACGGGCATCGCGCCCTACACGCACGCGGCCAACCACCAGGCCCGCGTGGTCGTCTCGAACGTGCTCGGCAAGCGCCGTGAGGCGGACTACCGGGCCATCCCCCGCGCGGTCTACACGACTCCGTCGGTGTACGCCGTCGGTGTCTCCCCGGTCTCCGCGACCGGGCTGGAGCTGGTCGCCGCCGGGTACGACCTGGCGGAGACCGCACGCGCGGCGGTGGAGGACGACGACCGGGGCCGGGTCGAGCTGTACGCGGACCGTGCCCGGGGTGTCCTCGTGGGCGCGGCCGCGGTCGGCCTCTACGCTGAGGAGTGGATGAGCGAGATCACGCTGGCCATCCGGGCCGAGACGCCCCTGAGCATTCTGACCGATGTGGTCCACGCGTTCCCGACGTACGGTGAGGCTATCGAGCCGGCCCTGCGCGAGCTGGCCGAACGCCTCTGAGAGTCAGGGGAAGAAGCATGTCCGAGGACGAGACCGAGCTGAGCGTGGAGGCCCCCGAAGCCGACGCCGCCGAGCAGCACATCCCGGTGCGCGACGACGAACGGCCCGAGCCGATGACGGTGCCCATCGAGGCGAACGAGGCCGACGCGGCCGAGCAGCACGTGCGGGTGCGCGACTACACAGAGCGATGGCCGGTCACGGTGCCCGTCGAGGCCAATGAGGCCGACGCCGCCGAGCAGCACATCCCGGTACGCGAGGACCAGCTGGACGAAGACGACTATCGGTGAGGCGCTGCTCGCGGCCCGGGGTTACCCGGCCGTAGGATGGTGGGTCTCAACGCCTGCGGCGTAGCAGCGCCGCTCGAGCAGGTGATCGGAGAACACAGGTGACCGCAACCCCGGACGCCCGCACCCGGGGCACCAGGCTGCCTCGGGTGGCACGCCGCCGCCAGCTCCTCGGTGCCGCTCAGGAGGTATTCGTCGCGCAGGGCTACCACGCCGCCGCGATGGACGAGATCGCCGACCGCGCAGGCGTCAGCAAGCCGGTGCTCTATCAGCACTTCCCTGGCAAGCTCGATCTCTATCTGGCACTGCTCGACGAGCACGCCGAGGGGATCGTCCAGCGGGTTCGCGACGCGCTGGCCTCCACTCCGGACAACAAGGTGCGCGTGCAGCGGACCATGGAGGCCTTCTACGACTTCGTGGCCGGCGAGGGCGAGGCGTACCGCCTGGTCTTCGAGTCCGACCTGCGCAACGTCGCACCGGTGCGTGAGCGGGTCGAGCGCACCAACCAGCAGTGCGCCGAGATGATCTCCCAGGTCATCCAGGAGGACACCGGCGTGTCCAGTGATGAGGCGCATCTGCTGGGCATGGGGCTGGTCGGCATGGCCGAGGTCAGCGCACGCTACTGGCTGTCACAGCGCGGCACGATCCCCAAGGAGCAGGCCGAGCACCTCATCGCCCGGCTGTCCTGGCGCGGCATCGGCGCTTTCCCGCGGACCGCCTGATCCGCGTCGTCACACCGGCCGCGACCATGCGATAGTGCCTGTGGGCCGAATCACGCCGTGGGCGGCATTCCGGTCTTCATTCGCGACGGAGGGAACGACGTGCAGGTCAGGATAGGTGTGCAGTCCGTACCCAGGGAACTGGTCGTGGAGACCCCGATGTCCCCCGACGAGGTGGAGCAGGCCGTCACCGACGCGGTCGCCGAGGAAGACGGCGTCCTCACGCTGATGGGTCAGAACGGCAGCCGGGTCGTCGTGCCCGCCGCGAAGCTCGCCTACGTGGAGATCGACGAGGCAGCCTCCAAGAGTGTCGGCTTCGGGACCTTTTAGGCATATATATCCGGAATGACTGGCCGGATAGGGGGCATACAGACCGCGAGTCCGAGCCGCCGGACCGGGCGGCCGGCGGGAGGTGTCTCAAAGATGCTGATGACAGTGGTCTGGCTCATCCTTATCGGCGCCCTGATCGGCGCCCTCGCCCGCCTGCTCATCCCGGGCCCCAACCCGATGGGCATCATCCTGACGATTCTGGTCGGGATCGTTGGCGCGGTCGTGGGCGGCGTCATCGCCCACGCGCTTCGTCTCGGGAATGTCTTCACCTTCATCATCTCCGTCATCGTCGCGGCCGTCGTGGTGGCGCTGATCAGTGGATATGGCGGCCGGGGACGCCGATGGGGCGGCTGGCGCAGGCGCCGCGTCTTCTGACCGACCCGGCCGACCGAGGGGCTCCCGCCGTAGCCGGGGCCCTCTCGTCTCAATCCCGTCAATCCCGCAGGTTGATCGTCCGCATCCGGGCGGTGTGCCTGTCGAGGACACAGCCGAACATCGCCTCGACGCCCTCCTCGCCGACCAGCGCGGCCAGCGTGGCGCGGTCGCCGGCGATCGTGTTCGCCTGACTGAGCGCCTCGCCGACCAGACGCCGAGCCCACAGCCCCAGCCGGGACGCGAGCCGCGGATCCGCATCCGCGGCGGCGCGCAGGCGCTCGGCGAGCAGTTCGGCATGGCCGGAATCGGCCATCGACTCCTCTACCACGGCCCTGGTCTCCGCGTCCACCTCACCCGCCGCGGCGACGTAGAAATCGGCCAGGATCGAGTCGGCGACGTAGACCTTCGTCAGGGCCTCGACGGTGTCGGCGGGTCGGCTGTGCTCATGGAACTCGCCGATGGCCTCCTGGAAGGGCCGCATGGCGTCCCAGGGGTCCACGCCGAGCTCGACCAGGCGGTCGCGCAACCGCTCGAACTGGGTGAACGCCCCGACCGCGAGCCGCCCGAGCACGACCTTGTCCTCGTACGACGTCGCCCGCCCGGCATCGGCCGCGCGCCACTCGAAGGCGGTCAGCCGCGCACACGCCAGCAGCCCGAACAGGTCCCTGCGGGTGCTGGAAGCGGATTCGGCCGATCGCATGGAATGAAAGAGTACGCGCGCGTGTTGGGCCTTTACGTCGGGGACTTTCTGTTTCCGATCTCGCCCGCTACACTGCGTGGCGAAATGTGACCACGCGCTGCGCAGCGCGACCACCGGTCACCTGTTTAGGACGAATTTGACGGCTGGTCCCTCCCGCGCGAGCGCGCGACCGTATGCGACGACCGGCAGGTGCAAGAGGCCCTGCCGTCGGCGATACCTGAGTCGCGACCGCGCGACGGCTCGCCGCACCACCGTTCCGGTGGGTGCGCGGCACCCAGCGGGACCCCGCACTCTGGAGGCTGAAGGCCCTGACGACCTTTCGTGAACTTGGGGTTATCCCCGACATCGCAGCCGCCCTCGAAACCGAGGGCATCGTTGAACCGTTCCCCATCCAATCGCTCGCCGTGCCCATCGGGCTGGCCGGGCACGACATCATCGGCCAGGCGCGCACAGGCACCGGCAAGACCCTCGCCTTCGGCATCCCGCTGCTCCAGCGCATCGAGCACGGCGGGAAGAAGCCGCAGGCTCTCGTCATCGTGCCAACGCGCGAACTGGCCGTCCAGGTCACCGACGACCTGATCGTCGCCGGTGGCAAGCTCGGCAGCCGGGTGCTGTCCGTGTACGGCGGCCGCGCCTACGAGCCGCAGATCGACGCGCTGAAGCAGGGCGTCGAGGCGGTGGTCGGCACGCCCGGCCGCCTGCTCGACCTGGTCAAGCAGAAGTACCTCGACCTGTCGCATGTGTCCGTGCTCGTCCTCGACGAGGCCGACCGCATGCTCGACCTGGGCTTCCTACCCGACATCGAGCGTCTCGTCCACAAGGTGCCCGAGCGCCGGCAGACGATGCTGTTCTCGGCGACCATGCCGGGAGAGATCGTCGCGCTGTCTCGCAAGTACCTCACCCGGCCGACCAATGTCCGGGCCGAGTCGCACGGGGAGTCCGAGACGACTCCGCAGGTCGTCCAGCACGTCTTCCAGGCGCACCAGATGGACAAGCCCGAGTTGCTCGCCCGCGTCCTGCAGGCGCGCGGCCGCGGCCTGACGATGGTGTTCTGCCAGACCAAGCGGGCCTGCGACCGCGTCGCCGAAGACCTGGTCAAGCGTGGCTTCGCCGCCGCGGCCGTGCACGGTGACCTGGGCCAGGGCCAGCGCGAGCGGGCTCTGCGGGCCTTCCGGGCCGGCAAGATCGACGTGCTGGTCGCCACCGACGTGGCAGCCCGCGGCCTCGACGTCGACGACGTGACCCATGTCGTCAACTACGAGTGCCCGGACGCCGCCGACACCTACGTGCACCGCATCGGCCGTACCGCCCGTGCGGGTAAAGAGGGCATCTCGGTCACGCTCGTCGACTGGAAGGACCTCCAGCGCTGGAAGCTCGTCAACACGGCGCTCGGTCTCGGCTTCGCCGAGCCGGCGGAGACCTACTCCACCTCTGAGCATCTCCACGAGGCTCTCGACATCCCGGCCGGCATCACCGGCACCCTGCCGAAGGCACAGCGCGAGCGCGCGGGGCTGGAGGCCGAGGAGGTCGAGGACATCGGCGAGACCGGCCGGACCCGCTCGCAGCAGCGAGAGGAGCCGAGCCCCGAGCGGCCCCGCCAGCGCAACCGCACGCGGCAGCGCACCCGCAACGGCCGGCCGGTTCAGGACGAGGCGGCCGCAGAGACGGCCGCAGCGGTCACGGAGACGGCCGAGCAGGCACGCCCGGCCCGCCGCCGCGCACCGCGGCGCCCGGTAGACGCCGAGGCGGCAGTCGAGGCGGCAGTCGAGGCGCCCGAGCAGGCACAGCCGGCCGAGCAGGCACAGCCGGCCGAGCGACGCGCACCGCGCGTTACGGAGGCGCCGACCGCGGCCACCCCGGCCGGTGTTCCGGTCGTGCAGTTCATGGCGCCGCCGGTCGACCCGGCGGCCGACGTATCGGATGTCGTCGAGCCGGTGCAGTCCAAGCCCAGGCGCAGGCGCCGTACCCGCAGTGGTGGGGCGCGCGAATCCGCCTGACCGGACATGACGAGGGGCGTGGCAGCGGACCGCGCCCCTTATTCATGCGCGGAAGCGGGGAGTCAGTGACCGCGTACGCGGATGACCCTGCGCACGCGCCCGGTCATCCCCGCAGCCGCAGGGCGTGCCGGGGGCGGTCGGTGATGAGCACCGTGACCCGCGGATCAGCCAGAAAGCGGCGCATCTGCGGCTCACCGTTGACCGTCCAGACCATGGCGGGCACGCCGAGCCGTCCGCACAGCCGCAGCACGTTCGCGCGCGCCAGCCTGCGATGCACGGCGAGCCAGTCGGCGCCGCACGCGCGCATCCGCCCGATCGGGTACAGCTCACGCGCCCGCGCCGGCAGGCGCATCACGCGGGCGACCTCGCGCAGGTCCCGGCCGAGCGAGAGGGCGGTGGTGACCTCCGGGAAGCTCTCCTTGATCCGGCGGATGGAGGCGTCCACGAGAGTGGTGGCGACGAAGTTGCCGGGCCCGAGGAGATCGAGCGCCAGCTTCATGACCTCGGCCTCATAACCGCTCTCCTTGAGGTCGAGGTGGCCGGCCGCCTTCCCGGCGATCAGCTCCATCACCTCGCGGACCCGCGGTACGCGGTGACCGGCGGCCGTGCACAGTTCGTCGTAGGTCAGTCCGGCGACCGGACGGTTCGCGACCTGCGCGTCGTGGAAGACCACGTGATCGCCGTCACGGGTCCGCCGAATGTCGAACTCGATATACTCCGCACCCGTGGTGAGGGCGTTCTCGTACGCCTGCCACGTGGCCGGCGGCGCGTCCTCGGACCCGCCCTTGTGCGCTGAGACGCAAACCGTCATGCGCAAAGCGTATGGTGCGTGACCGGTGAAGTTACCACCAAAGCCATTAAGCTGGTTTCGGTGCGACATCGACAAGTAAGCTCCTGCCAGTGAGTACGCCCCGGTTTCTTACTTTGCCCCCCGGCGTCCGCCGGACGGACATCGAGACCTCGCGCGGCACCTTCGCCGCGCTCGAGGCGCTCCCGGGCTCCGGCGTATCGGAACGCAACCCGGCGCTTCTGGTGCCGGGCTTCACCGGGAGCAAGGAAGACTTCATCGCGGTCCTGCAGACTCTCGCGGGCGCCGGCCGGTGCGTGGTAGCGCTCGACATGCGCGGCCAGTACGAAACGCCCGGTCCGGACGACGCCTCCACCTACACCTGCGCCGAGCTCGGCGCCGACATCGCCGCGGTGCTGGAGAGCTTCAACGACTCCGTCCACCTGGTCGGGCACTCCTTCGGCGGCCTGGTGACCCGCGAGACGGTGATCTCCGATCCCGCGCTGGTGGAGTCGTACACCCTGATGAGCTCGGGCCCGGCGGCGATCGGCGGCGGGCGCGAGGTCGAGGGACGGGTGATGCTGGCCGCGCTGCCGAAGGTCGGCCTGGAGCATCTTTGGTCCACCCGGATGGAACCCGACGCGATCGCCAGGGGTGTCCTGCCCGAAATCGTGACGTTCCTGCGCCGCCGGATGTTCATGAACTCCACCGGCGGCCTGCTGGGCATGGCGAACGAGGTGCTGTCCTCCGCCGACCGCGTCGATCAACTCGCCAAGGTCACCGCCGACGCCGACCTGCCGGTGCTGGTCCTGTACGGCGAGAACGACGACGCGTGGGATCCCGAGGAGCAGGCCGCCATGGCCGAACGCCTCGACGCTCTGAAGGTCGTCATTCCGGGCGCGGCGCACTCGCCCGCCGTCGAGGCCCCGGAGACGACCGCGAGCGCTCTCACCGTCTTCTGGAACGCCGCCGAACGCTAGGCGGGCGCCTGCCGCGTACGGGCGCCGCGTGTATGGGCGGCGTCACCCCGGTCGTGAGACAGGAGACCGATGGCGTCTCATGTAAGACTCCGCTTACGATGGCGGTCATGGAACCGACGCTTCAGCCGCCGCAGAGCGCGACCTGGCAGGTCCACATCGACCGCTCGATGTGGATCGGGGGCGTGCGCGGTCTGATGCTGCAGGCCCTGCACCCGCTCGCGATGCGCGGCGTGTGGCAGAACTCGAACTTCCAGGACGACCCGATCGGCCGGCTGCAGCGCACGGCCGACTTCGTGGGCGTCGTGACCTGGGGCACCGCGGGCGAAGCCGACCGGCTCGGCCGCAAGGTGCGCGACATCCACCGGATGCTGCGCATCAAGGACCCCGACAGCGGTCGCGTCCACCGCGTCGACGATCCTGAGCTGCTGTTGTGGGTGCACTGCGCCGAGGTCTTCTCCTACCTCGAGGTCGCCCGCCGCTCCGGCCTGCGGCTCAGCGACCGGCAGGCCGACCGCTACCTCGCCGAGCAGCGCCGCAGCGCGACCTACGTCGGGCTGCACGAGGAGGACGTCCCGGGCAGCCTGGCCGAGATGGCGGCGTACTTCGCCGAGACGCGCCCGCGGCTGAAGGCTACACCCGAGGCACGCTCGACGGTGCGGTTCCTGCTGTGGCCCAGGCTCCCGCACGAGATGCGCTTCCTGCGGCCGGGCAAGCCGCTGTACGTCCCGTTCGGCGCGCTCTGCTACTACTCGCTGCCCGGCTGGGCACGGCGGATGTACGGCATCCTGCCCGAGATCCCGCAGCCCGCGGTGACGGCGGCGCTGCGGTCGTTCCGGCTGGCGATGAACTCCCTGCCGGAGCACCTCCACGACCGGTCCTTCCAGACGGGCACCAGGGACATGCTGGACGGCGCCCGGCAGAGACTCGCCTCCGAAGGCTACGACGTCGGCAAGGGCCTGCGCGGCCTGCGCGACCCGCGCCGCTGGCCCGCCGCGATCTAGGGCCTGTCCGGCGACCTGGGACCGGAGCGCCACACGCTCGCCAGACGCCCCCTGGGGGGCTTCGGCCGGCGGGGGTGGCGCCGGCGACCCGTTGCTCAGGCCTGGTACGCCGGGTCTACGGCTCGTCCGGGAGGGCGGACCAGGGCTGGCGCGGAGACGCCGCCTGCCGGCCCTCCGGGCAGTGCCGGGAGTAGTCACACCACGCGCAGAGCCCCCCCGGGCGGGGCGGGAACCTCTCATCGAACGCGGCGTGCGGCCGGTCCGACGCGGCCGGCCCGCCGGGCGCGATCTGCTCGCGGTACCACTCCTCGGCCTCGCCGCACTCCTCGGCGATCTGCTCGGCCCGGCGCAGGTGGCGGTCGAGCGAGTCCTCGGTGTGCTCCCAGACCGCGACCTCACCGGTCGGTAGGTGGTGCAACTCGATGAGGCGGCACGGCGCGCGCATCATCCGCCAGGCCGCTGCGGCGTACAGCGCCAGTGCCAGCGACGAACGGGCGTCGTCACTGGTGAGGGGGCGACGACCGGTCTTGTAGTCGACGACGACCAGCTCGTCCCCGCGGCGGTCCAGCCGGTCGATCCGGCCCTGCACGGTGATCACGTGGGTCTTCATCGACACCGTGCGCTCGACGCCGATCGGCTCGTCGGCCGGATCGAGGCCGGAGGTGTACCGCTCGACCATCTCCTGTGCACGGTGCCGCCACTCGGCCGACTGGGCCGCGTCGCGGAACCCGTCGGTCAGCCAGCCGCGCTGCAGGAGCCGGCCCGCGGCCTCGGTCGTACGGTCCTCCAAGGGCAGCCGCCACCATGCGGCGAGCGCGTTGTGGACGCTCGCCCCCACGCTGTTGTGCGCCCACGGCGGACCCTTTTCCGGCTTGGGCCGGTCGAGGTAGGTCATCCGGTAGCGACGCGGGCAGTCCAGCCAGGTGTTGAGCCGTGAGGGGGTGCAGGGGTACAGCCGTTTCGGCATCCCCTCAAGCCCCAGCTGCTCGGCCGCCATGATCAGAGCCCGCGCGCTCTCAGCCCTCGGAGTCGGGCTCCTGGGCGAGTGCGAACCAGCTCTCCCACTGGGCATCCTCCTCGCCGACGGTGGTCTCGTCGCCCTGGCCGGGCAGCACACGCGTGTCCTTGGGCAGCGGCCCGAGCAGCGCTCCGATGGAGTTCAGCTGCTCCTGCAGGTCGGAGTATTCGGGGCCGAGCCGGCCCGGCCTGCCCTTGTGGAGGGTGTCGCCGGAGAAGAGCACGCCGAGCTGCTCGCTGTAGAGGCAGATGCTGCCGGGCGTGTGACCGGGCGTGTGCATCACCTCCAACTGAGCGCCGCCGATCTCGAAGACGCCGCCGTCCTCGATGTCGAGGTCGGGCTGGAGGTCCTTCATGAACTCGGCGTCCTCGCTCTGGTTCGCGAGGGCGCGGAAGTACTGACGCCAGAGCAGGCGGTCACGCGAGTGCAGCGCGATCGGCGCCGGGTCGTCCTCGTCCGCCTCGGCCACCTCGAGAACGGCTCCGAGGTGAACGTCGCGGCCGTCCGTGCAGATGACGGCCATGACCTCCCGCTCGGCGACCTTCTTGAAGATGGCCTCGGCGTCGTGAGCGGGATCGATGATGATCACCGCGTCGTCGTCACCCACGACGTAGGTGTTGCTCTCAACGTCGTACTCGGTGTCGTCGACGGTGACCTTGCCCGACGTCACCACTTTGTCGATACGCGCGTCCACGTAATGAACCCTATCGACTTCCCGCCCGCGGCGTGTACGGCACGGGTCATGTCAGGTCCCCGACGGCTCGGGCGTGGGCTCGGCCTGCCACGAGACCCGGACGGTGTGACCGCCTCCCGCGCCGGTGAACGTCACCGTGCCCGAACCCGTCGCACGCGGAGTCTCCGGGTGCAGGGTGATCGTGACGGTGTCCGTCCCGCCTGGGTCCAGGTGCCCGCTGGAGGCGCTGAGGGAGAGCGGGCCGGTGCCCGTCCCGGTCCAGTCGAAGGCGGCGCCGGCGCCCCTGAGCGTCGCCGTGCACGTGGTGTCCGTCACACCGAGGTCGCAACTCGCCGGTCGCACGTACAACATGGGCTGTGGCGCGGGCCCCGGGCGCGAAGAGGATCTCGTCTGCTTGGGTGCGGTCGTCGGCTCATGGGTGGTCTGGGTCGTATAGATCGTGCTGGTCGGCGTGGCGAGCGGACGCAGTCCCCTCGGATGGCGGATTGCCGGCAGCCCGGCGATCACCCCGCCGGCCAGGACGAGGGCCCCCGCCAGCCCCGCTAAGGCCAAGACCCACTTCCGATCCCCCGCACCGGCCGGCCGGTGCGTCGCCGGTACGGTCGCCGCGGGAACGCGGGCGGGGATGGTGGCGGGGATGGCCGCGGTGACGCCCTCGGCCAGGATCGCCGTCCGCGCGTGCTCTGTGCCGGGGACGGTCTCGTGGCCGAGCAGGCGCATCAGCAGGACGCTCGCGCTCGGCCGCCGGTCAGGGTCCTTGTCCAGGCATTCGGCCACCAGTGCGCGCAGCCGCCCGGACAGGACGCCGAGCTCGGGCGGCTCGTTCATGATCCGGTGGGCCAGCACGGCGAGCGAGTCGCGCCCGAACGGGGGTGTCCCGTTGGCCGCGAAGACCACGGTGGCGCCCCACGCGAACACGTCCGCCGCCGACGTGATCTCCTCGCCCGACACCTGCTCCGGCGCCATGTACGCGGGGGTGCCGAGGGCATGCCCGGTGACCGTCGGCGCGCGGTCCACCATGCGCGCGATGCCGAAGTCGATGACGCGGGGGCCGTCCGGCCCGACCAGCACGTTGGGCGGTTTGAGGTCGCGGTGGACGACGCCCGCCTGGTGGATGGCGACGAGCGCGGTGGCCATGCCGATGGCGAGCCGGTCGAGCGGGCCGCCTTCCAGCGGTCCCTGCCCGGTCACGAGACCCTGCAGCGACGGCCCGGCGATGTACTCGCTGACGATGTACGGGCGGTCGCCCGCGATGTCGGCGTCGAGCACCTGGGCCGTGCAGAACCGCGCGACCCGCTTGGCCGCGGCCGCCTCGCGGGCGAACCGGCTGTGCTCGCCGCCCTCCTCCGCGAGGTGGGTCTGCAGCAGTTTCACCGCCACCCGCTCCGCGGTCGCGGTCTCGGCCAGGTAGACGACCCCGTACCCGCCCCGGCCCAGCCGCCCGATCAGTGTGTACGGCCCCAGGCGCGCCGGATCCTCCGACAGCAGGGGCGAGATGTCTGGCATCGGGGCCTCCGGTTGGACGAGCGACCGGCGATCGCGACGCTCACAACCGTTGGACGCAGCCGCGCGGGTCCTGGTTGACCCGTTTTCCGCCGCGCCGGAACCTCTCCCGCGGCTACCGGCCGGCGGTCACCAGCATGATCGCCAGCCCGTCGTACCCCTTGCGGCCCACCGTCTGGAGCGCGGTGGCGCTCACGCGGGGCTCGGCCGCGATCAGCTCGTTGAGGCGGCGCACCCCCCGCACCCTCGGATCTTCGCTGTCCGCCTCGGCAACGGCTCCGCCGCGCACCACGTTGTCGACGATGATCAGGCTGCCCGGACGCGACAGCTCCAGCGCCCAGGTGAAGTAGTCCGGGTTGCTCGGCTTGTCGGCGTCGATGAAGATCAGATCGAACGGGCCGAGGCCTTCGGCGGCGAGTTTGGGCAGCGTGTCCAGGGCGGGGCCGACGCGCACGTCGACGACGTCGCCGAGGCCGGCGTTCGCGAGGTTGCCTCGGGCCACCTCCGCGTGCTCGGGGTCGACCTCGAGGGTGACCAGGCGGCCACCTGCGGGCAACGCCCGCGCGAGCCAGATCGTGCTGTAGCCGGCCAGCGTGCCCACCTCGAGGATGTTGCGCACCCCCTGGATGCGCGCCAGGAGTTGCAGCAGCTTGCCCTGGTTCGGTGCGACGCCGATGTCCGGCAGCCCGGCCGCCGCGGCGGCCTCCAGCGCCGCGTCCAGCGCCGGATCGGAGGGCACGAGGGTCTCGGCGAAGTAGTCGTCGACCGCTGTCCATAGTTCCTGGCTCATCGCCCCGCCCCTCAGCCGGCCTGAGGCCGGGCCGGCCGCTCGTTCCTCACCGAATCACCCGACAAACTGAACATAACGCCCGAACATCCACGAAACACTCGCGCTCTACGATCGTTCCGCAACGAACACTATGAGAGGCGCGGCGGGGATCGGTGATGGAGGAGATCGTCTGGCTCGGCGTGTTGCTCGGCGCGGGCGCGGCCCTGTCCGTCGGGCCGATCTTCGTCACCATCCTGAACGAGGCCGCGATCCGGGGCTTCGGCGCGGCCTTCCGGGTGATCCTCGGCTCCGCGACGGCCGACGTGATCCTGCTGCTGCCGGCGCTGGCCTTCGCCTGGATGATCGCGGCGGTCGCGCAGGCCGCGTTCTGGGTCGCTCTGATCGGCGCCGTCTTCTTCGCCTGCCTCGCGGTCCAGGCCCTGCGGGAGGCCCGGCGGCTGTGGCGGGAGGGCCAGAGCCCGCAGGCGCGGGGCTGGGCGTTCTGGAAGGGCGTGACCGCCAACCTGGCCAACCCTCTGACGTGGACGTTCTGGCTGGCCACCGGGACGCCCACGATGATGCGCGCCCAGCACCTGGCGGGCCGCACCGGGATGGCGGTTTTCACCGTGACCTGGTTCGTCGTGGCGTCCGGGCTGGAGGCCGTCATCGCGCTGGCGGTGGCCCGTTCGGGCCGCCGCATCGGCCGCCGCGGGCAGGGGGCGTTCACCGGGCTGTCCGCCGTGCTGTTCGCGGTCCTCGCCGGAATGATGCTCCTACGGGACGTCATCGCGTGAAGCCCTGATCCGGCACCGCCCCTGCCGCACCGGCGAGGAGTGCCTCGTACGCCTCCGGCGACGTGGTCTCGGCACCCAGGCGATGACCGGTCGGCTCTCCGTGATCGTCACTGGCGCCCGTGACGAACAGGCCCAGTTCCGCGGCGACCGCCCGCAGGCGCGCGCGATCGTCGTGCGCGTGGTCCGGGTGGTCCGCCTCGACGCCGGCGAGCCCGACGGCCGCCAGCCGGGCGATGTCGTCGTCGGTGACGCCGTACCCGCGCCTCCACGCCCGCGGATGGGCCAGCACGGCCACACCGCCCGCCGCCCGGACGAGCGCGACCGCCCGTACCGGGTCGAGAGCGTATCGGTCGACGTACGCGCGACCGCCCGGGCCAATCCACGCGGGCGTGAACGCCTCCTCCACGCTGGAGACCACCCCGGCCTCGACCAGGGCGCGTGCGATGTGCGGCCGGCCGGGGACGGAGTCGCCGGTGATCCGCTGGAGCCCCTCCCAGGTGACCGGCACGCCCAGCTCGGCCAGTCGCTGGACGATGCCGCGCGCGCGGTGCGCGCGGTCGTCGCGGATGCGCTCCCGCTCGGCCGACAGCTCCGGCTCGCCGGGGTCGAACAGATACGCCAGCAGATGCAGGCTGTGATCGTGGAGGCGGCACGACAGCTCCATGCCGCGGACCAGGGTCATTCCCGGTGGGAGCGCCCGGGCGGCCTCGGCGTGCCCGGCGACCGTGTCGTGGTCGGTCAGCGCGAGGACGTCCACACCGGCGGCATGGGCGCGGCGCACGACGTCCGCGGGCGGCTCGGTGCCGTCGGAGACGGAACTGTGGCTGTGCAGGTCGATGCGCACCCGGTCACGCCTCGAGCCGCGGGCACAACGCCCCGTAGGGCAGGTCGAGCTCGTCTTCCCGCAGGTCGCGAAGGCTCAGCTGCTCGAGCATGAGCACTCCGGCCGAGCTGGGCCACAGCACCGCCCACAGCCAGTTCGCGAGCGCCTCGCCCGCGAACGCGGCGGTGTCGGCGCCCACCGCCCACATCGACACGGGATGGCCGTCGATCTCCACCTTGGCAGCCGGTGCCGAGACGCCGAATCCGTCGCCGGGATCCGGGCCGGGCAGCCCGGCGAAGGAGGAGCCGAGGCCGATGCCGGGCTCCTCGGCGACGATGACGAGGTCGGCCGAGCCGCCGAGCGGCGCGGGGCCGGACAGTGCCACGGCGACGGCCGACGCTCCGGTCCGCTCGTCGCCGGCGTCGGCGAACCCGGTGACGAGCCATCCGGGCGGCAGTGGCCAGGGCACCCAGATCGGCACCCGGGCCACCGCGCGGACGGCCTCCAGGCTCTCGCGGCAGGGCCGCCGGGGTGGCTGCAGCGGGCTGACGTCACCATGCACGCCGCAGGTCCACGCGCTCCACCCCGGGATGGGCGGGCTGAGGGGCCCGCGGCACCGCGGGCACGTGGGCGCGGTCCTCATGGTTACTCACGGTCGCTCCTGCGAGGTCAGACGTCAAGCTTTTCGCGCACCCCAAAGCCGCCATTCGGCCGGAATCCAGAACCGGCCGCCGCTCGGGCCGCCCAGAGGTCGCGCACGGCCAGCGCCGCGGCGACACAGGCGGGCGACACCGCCGGGAGCACGTACCGGTAGTCGAACTCGACCGTGGCGGGCGGAATCAGGATCAGGGCCGCGGCCACGCCCCAGGGCAGCGACGCACGGCCGCCGAAACGCCGCCGGCGCGCCGCGATGCCCGCGAATCCGGCGATCATTATCAGGCCGAGCAGGACGCCCGGCAGGTAGACGTACCGCTGGTAGGCGCGCAGCACCATGGCGTACGGCTGGACGACGCGGGTTACCGGGGACGCGTGGCCGTACGCCCGGATCGTCCGTGCGGCCTGGGCCGGAGGCGTGATCGTATGGGGCCTGAAGAGGTAGTAACGATAGGTCTCGGCGTCCGGGAACGCCGGGTGGCCGAGCTGGAACGTCCGCGCGAGGTCGACACCCACCACGGTGAGATAGTCCAGCGGCTGCGCCCGCATCGCCCGCGCGGCGAAGTCGCCGGCGAGCCGGTCCTTGTAGACGTCGAAACGCCGGCCGGGCAGCAGGCGCAGCGGCGACGCCGGGCCCCAGACCATGGACGACTCGCGCCGTCCGGGCGCCTGGGCGGGGCAGAGCGGCCGCTCGCCGGCCGGCGGGCGCATCCGTCCGCAGTCGGCGAAGGCCACCGTCCGGCTGTAGAGGAAGACGCCCGTGCTGCCGGTCAGCCCGAACCTGTGCTGGTCCACGGCGAACCACCCGGTGTACGCGGCGACCGGCAGCGCGCAGGCCGTCACCGCCGCCGCCAGCGCCCGCCAGGGGACCCGGCGGGCCAGCAGGAAGAGCACGAAGACGGCCAGCAGCGGCAGGCCCACGGTGCGCACGACCGCGGCGAGACCGAGCAGCAGCCCGACCGCCGCCGAGCGCCGCGAGGTCACGTCGTACCGCCACAGCATGAGGGTGACCGCGCCCATGACGAGGCCGGCGAACAGCGTGTCGGACAGCACGAGATGCTCGAGCTGCACCTGGTACGCGTCGAACAGCACTGGCGCGGCCGCGAGGGTGGCGGCCCAGCCGGGCAGCCTGTTCCTGCGCAGCAGCGCGTAGACCATCACGGCGGTTCCCAACCCGATCACATGCTGCAGGACCGTGACCAGGGCGAAGCTGTGCAGCGGCCGGAGCGCCCACAGCAGCAGCGGATAGCCGCTGGGCCGGATCACCCCGGCGACCGGATGCGTCGCGGTGGTCAGGTAGCCGTAGGAGTCCGGGAACCACATCTGCCACCGGTAGCCGAGCATGACGAGAGCGCGCAGCGCCGTGCCGGAGACCAGCGCGGCCACGAACCCCCAATGCGCCTTCAATCGGGATTTCACGGGATCAAGCCTGGGAGCTTCCGGAGCCCGCGCCGTACGGATCCGGCGCGCCGGCCCCAGTCTTCGGCCAGGCCTCACCCGGCGGTCATCCTCCGGATACCGATCGTTCCGGTGCTCAGCCGATCCGGTACTCCCCCAGCAGCCGGCGGCCAATGATCATCTTCTGGATGCCGGCGACCAGAACCCGATTCTGGTAATGGTCGCGCCCGGAACCGCGGACGGCTACGCCCGCGGCCCGAAGGCCTTGGTCCGTCGGAGCCCGGCCGCGCGTCCCTTGGCCGCGATGACGAGAGCCATCTTCCGTGACGCCTCGTCGATCATCTCGTCGCCCAGCATCGCCGCGCCGCGCCCCTGGACGCGGGTGGCGTGGTCGTACGCGTCGATGATCAGCTCGGCGTGGTCGTAGTCGTCCTGCGACGGGGAGTACACCTGATTCCCCGCGTCGATCTGGGCCGGATGCAGCACCCATTTGCCGTCGAACCCCAGCGCCGCGCTCCGTTTCGCCGCCCGGGTGAAGGCGTCCACGTCACGGACGTTGAAGTACGGCCCGTCGATCGCCTGCAGGTCATGAGCGCGGGCCGCGAGCAGGATCCGCATGAGGATGTAGTGGTAGGCATCGCCCTCGGTGTATCCGGGCGGCTGTTCCCCCACCACGAGCGTCTTCATGTTGATCGAGGCCATGAGGTCGCCCGGGCCGAACACCAGCGCCTCCAGGCGCGGCGAGGCCCCCGCGATCCGGTCGATCAGAGTGAGCCCCCGGGCGTCCTCGATCTGCGCCTCGATCCCGATGCGGCCGACCGGCAGGCCCGCCGCCCGCTCGATCTGGGTGAGCAGCAGGTCCAGCCAGACCACGTGGTCGGGCGAGGAGACCTTCGGCAGCATCAGGCAGTCCACGTTCGCGCCGGCGCCCTCGACGACCTCGATGACGTCCCGGTAGGTGAAGCGGGTCGTCACGTCGTTCACCCGCACCACGCGCACCCGATCGCCCCAGTCGCCGTCGTTCAGCGCGGCGACGACGTTCTTGCGCGCCTCCTCCTTGGCCTGCGGCGCGACCGCGTCCTCCAGGTCCAGGAAGAACTCGTCGGCAGGCAGCCCCTGCGCCTTCTCGATGAATCGCGGGTTGCTCGCGGGCACCGCGAGCGTGGTCCGGCGGGAACGCATCGGCATGGACCGGATGCTATCCGCCGCGTCCGGGCCTGCGCGCGGGCGGCCTCCGTGCGAGACTGCAGACGTGGACAACGCCGCGCTGGTCGAGGAGGCCACCAAGAAGTCGGGCATGCTCTGGCTGGCGCTGCCGGACCTGCCGTACCCGCGTACCGCCTGGCACATCTGGCACGACGGCGCGGCCTATGTCGTGACCGGCGGCATCGAGCAGCCACTGCCCGGTCTGCCCGAGGCCGAGCGGGTCACCGTCACGGTCCGCAGCAAGGACAAGGGCGCCCGCCTCGTCTCGTGGATCGCCGCCGCCGAGCACGTCGAGCCGAACTCGGAGGAGTGGGCGGCCGTCGTCCCCCTCCTCGCCAAGGAACGGCTGAACGCCCCTGACGGCGAGCGGCAGGCCGAACGGTGGGCCAAGGAGGCTTACGTCATCCGGCTCACCCCGACCGGCGAGGTCACCGAGGCGCCCGGCGGCCTGCCCGACGACTACGCGGCGGTGCGTCCGGCGCCCAGTCCCGCCACGACGGTGGGCAAGGCGCCCTTCATGGTGGGTGGCAGGCGCCGCCGGCCGGACCGGTAGGCGAGCCGGCCGGCACCACGCCGCGCTCGGAGGCCGCGCACGCCGGTCACGGCGAGGCGCACCGCCCGCTGAAGGACACGCCCGGGGCGCGGCCATCTCAGCGCCCGAGCGGAAGCTCTCGGCCCTCGGCGACCGTGTGCAGCTTGTCGGGGTTGGCGACCAGGTGGATGGTCTGGATCATGCTGTCGGAGATCTCCAGCGAGATCGTGGTGAGGACCTCGCCACGGCCGTAGATGACCATTCCCGGGACGCCGTTGAGGTCGGCCGCCCGGACCTCCATCTCCTCGATCTCCACACCCGCGTACGGCCGCCGGCCGATGGAGGCCAGGATCCGGGCCACCTTGTCGACGCCCTCGACGGGCCGCCGCGCCGCCGCCCGCCTGCCGCCGCCGTCGGTGACGAGCACGACGTCGGGTGCCAGCACCGCGAGGAGTCGGTCCAGGTCGCCGCCGAGCGCGGCGGACATGAACTCCTCGGTGACCCGGCGCCGCTCCGCGGGGTCGGGCGCGAAGCGGGGCCGCCGCTCCGTGACGTGCTGCCGCGCCCGGTGCGCGACCTGCCGGACGCTCGCCTCCGAGCGTTCCAGCGTGGCCGCGACCTCGGCGTGGGAGAAGCCGAACACCTCGCGGAGTACGAAGACCGCGCGCTCAAGGGGGGACAGCGTCTCCAGGACGACGAGCATGGCCAGCGACACCGACTCGGCCAGCTCGACGTCCTCGGCGACGTCGGGCGAGGTGAGCACGGGCTCGGGCAGCCAGGGACCGACGTAGGACTCCCGCCGCGCCCGCGCGGAGCGCAGCCGGTCGATCGCGGTGTTGGTGACGATCCGGATGAGGTACGCCTTGGGCTCGGCGACCGCCGAACGCTCCGCTCCGGACCAGCGCAGCCACGCGTCCTGCACGATGTCCTCGGCGTCGGCGACGGTGCCCAGCATGCGGTACGCCACCGAGAAGAGCAGACCACGATGCTCCTCGAACACCTCGGTCTCGCCGCCGTGCTCGCCGATTTCCTGGCTTCGCTCGATCATGTGGCCCCCTGATCGCCCCGGAACCACCCCATCGTGTCACCTGGTGGCTTCACCGGCATAGATCACGCTTACCGAGGGACAGGACATACCTCGGTAGCCTTCCAGGCATGACCGGAACGCCGACACGGGTCTTCGTCGCGCGCCTGGCGGGGATCGCCGTCTTCGATCCAGCCGGAGATCAGATCGGCCGCGTGCGCGACGTCGTCGTCATGCTGCGCCCGCACCCGCGGCCGCCTCGGGTGCTCGGCCTGGTGGTCGAGGTCCCGCCGCACCGCCTCGTGTTCCTGCCGATCACCCGGGTGACCAACATCGACGCCGGGGCGGTCATCTTCGACGGCCGGATCAACATGCGCCGGTTCGAGAAACGGAGTTCGGAGACCCTGGCCCTCGGCGAAATGCTCGACCGGAGAGTCGTGCTCGCCGATTCGGGCGAACAGGTGGTCGTGGTCGATCTGGGCATGGAGCAGAGCCGTACCCGCGACTGGCTGATCACCAAGGTGGCCGTACGCCGCTCGGGCACGCGGCCCGCCGGACGCGGTAACGGCGGGCGGCTGAGCCTGCGCCGCCGCCGCGGCGAGACGTTCGTGGTCGACTGGGACGCGATCAGCGGCTTCTCCCTGGGCGAGGAGGGGCAGGGCGCGGACAGCCTGATCGCCGCCTTCGAGCAGATGCGCGCCCCCGACCTGGCGAACGTCGTCCACGAGCTGTCGGCGAAGCGACGCGCCGAGGTCGCCGCCGCGCTCGACGACCAGCGCCTCGCCGACGTACTCGAGGAGCTGCCCGAGGACGACCAGGTGGAGATCCTCGGCAAGCTCGACGCGGACCGCGCCGCGGACGTGCTCGAGGAGATGGGGCCGGACGACGCCGCCGACCTGCTCGGCGAGCTGCCTCCCGAGCAGCGTGAACAGCTGCTGGCCCTGATGCAGCCGGAGGAGGCGGCACCGCTGCGCCGGCTGCTCAGCTACGCCGACAACACCGCGGGCGGCATGATGACGACCGAACCGGTGATCGTTCCGCCCGACGCGACCGTCGCGGAGGCTCTCGCCCAGATCCGCAACTCCGACCTCAACCCGGCGCTGGCCGCCCAGGTCTATGTCTGCCGGCCGCCGACCGAGATGCCGACCGGCCGCTATCTCGGCACGGTCCACTTCCAGCGGCTGCTGCGTGACCCACCGCCGACGCTGGTCAGTGCCATCTGTGACACTGAACTCGATCCGCTGCGGCCGGAGCTGCCCCTTGAGGCAGTGGCAAGTTATCTGGCGACCTACAACCTCGTCTCCGTGCCCATCGTCGACGAGAACGGGCGGCTGCTCGGCTCGGTGACGGTGGACGACGTCCTCGACCATCTGCTGCCGGACGACTGGCGCGAGAACGTGATGGACGACACGACCACGGACGAGACCGACGAAGAGGAAGAGGCTTTGCGCGGTGCGGAAGCGGCGCGAGCAGACGAAGAGGGGGACGCCCGATGAGCACGGAGCACCTCCGACGTAGCGAGTGCGGAGGGGTGAGCGACCGATGAGCACTGCCCTCAGCAAGGTCCGCGACCAGCGCCGCTTCGGCCGCCTCGACCAGCCCCGGGAGCTACGCCATCCGCTGATGCCGAGGCTGTACTACGACCCGGAGGCGTTCGGCCAGTTCTCCGAGCGCATCGCGCGTTTCCTCGGCACCGCGCGGTTCCTGGTCTACATGACGGTGTTCGTCGTGATCTGGTTGGCCTGGAACGTGCTCGCCCCTGTGACGTGGCGGTGGGACCCGTACCCGTTCATCTTCCTGACCCTCATGCTGTCGCTGCAGGCGTCGTACGCGGCACCGCTGATCCTGCTCGCCCAGAACCGCCAGGACGACCGGGACCGGGTGCAGTACGAGGGTGACCGCGCCCGCAACGAGCGGAGCGTGTCCGACACGGAGTACCTCACGCGGGAGGTCGCGAGCCTGCGCATGGCGATGAACGAGGTCGCCACCCGCGACTGGATCCGGGATGAGCTGCAGCGCCTGATGAAGGACCTGGACGGCCGGCGCCAGGAATCGTGAGGGTATGAGTTTCACGACATCTTGGCTATGGAGTGCGCTGTGAGTTCGCCCGGCGGTTCACCGCTCAATACCATGGAGACATGGCCTCCCCCACGATCGAGCAGGTGACCGCGGCGCTCGCGACGGTGAACGACCCGGAGATCCGTCGACCCATCACCGAGTTGGACATGATCAAGGGCGTTGACGTCGCCGCCGACGGCAGCGTGACGGTGGGTGTGTTCCTGACGGTCGCCGGCTGTCCCATGCGGGACACGATCACCCGCGACGTCACCGCCGCCGTCTCGAAGCTGCCCGGCGTCATCGGCGTCCAGGTCGATCTCGACGTGATGAGCGACGAGCAGCGCCAGGGCCTCCAGCAGAAGCTGCGCGGCGGCCAGGCGGCCAAGGAGATCCCGTTCGCCAAACCGAACTCCCTGACCCGCGTCTACGCGGTCGCCAGCGGCAAGGGCGGCGTCGGCAAGTCCTCCGTCACGGTCAACCTGGCGGCGGCGATGGCGGCGCAGGGTCGCAAGGTCGGCGTCGTCGACGCCGACATCTACGGCCACTCGGTGCCGCGCATGCTCGGCGTGACCGGCCGTCCCACCCAGGTCGAGCAAATGATCATGCCGCCCAACTCGCACGGCGTGAAGGTCATCTCGATCGGCATGTTCACCGAGGGCAACTCCCCGGTCGTCTGGCGCGGGCCGATGCTGCACCGCGCACTGCAGCAGTTCCTCGCCGACGTTTACTGGGGCGACCTCGACGTGCTCCTCATGGACCTGCCCCCGGGCACCGGCGACATCGCGATCTCGGTGGCCCAGCTGCTGCCGTCCGCGGAGATCCTCATCGTGACGACCCCGCAGCAGGCCGCCGCCGAGGTGGCCGAACGGGCGGGCGCGATCTCCGCGCAGACCCATCAGACGGTCGCCGGCGTGATCGAGAACATGTCCTACTTCCCCTGCCCGCACTGCGGTGAGCCGGTCGACGTCTTCGGCTCCGGCGGCGGGCAGGCCGTGGCCGACGCCCTCACCCGTACCCTCGGCACGTCCGTGCCCCTGCTCGGCCAGGTGCCGATCGACGTACGCCTGCGCGAGGGCGGCGACGCCGGTTACCCGATCGTCCTGGACGACCCGGACGCGCCGGCCTCCAAGGAGCTCCGGGCCATCTCCGACAAGATCTCTGGTCGCTCCCAAAGCCTGCGCGGCCGTCAGCTCGGCCTCAGCCCGAACCGGGATTGATCGATTTACAGGGCGTGTTAGCGGTTGACCCGTGCCGCTCGCGTGATTTCGTGGGGTCATGACACTCCACGGCGCCGGACGGCGCGCGGCCGCACTTGCCGTGACCATCACGGTCGCCGGCTGCTCCTCCGGCGCCGGCCGGCCGGTCGTACCCCAGACGCGTCCTCCGGCGCTCGGCGCCTCGCCGTCCGGACCGCCGAGCCGGCATACCGGCGAGTTCGATGGGCCCTGGGGTACACCCGTCCTCTCGGACGACTTCGGGGGCACCCGGCTCGACCCGCGCAAGTGGCAGGTCTACGACGCGCCCAACGCGACGTCCCACCCCGGCATCGCCGCCGGAACCCGCGTGTCGGGCGGCCATCTCGTGCTCGTAGGCGGCCTCTACAACGGCAAGGACGAGTCGGCCGGCGTCGTCTCCCAACTCGCCCAGACCTACGGCCGGTGGGAGGTCCGCCTCAGGGCCGATCCCGGCAGCGGCTACTCGGCGACGGCGTTCCTGTGGCCGACGCGCCTGGGCGACCCGGAGTGGACGGAGATCGACTTCGCCGAGATCATGGACTCGACCCGGCGCACCGGCGGCCTGTTCATCCACCACGGGCAGGACGACCAGCAGCTCATGAAGGTGACCCGGGTCGACTTCACCAAATGGCACACGGTCGCCGTCGACTGGCTGCCGGACCACATCACGTTCTGGGTGGACGGCAAGCGTGCCTGGACCTACCGGGGGCCGTTCGTGCCACAGCGCGCCGACATGCACCTCTACCTGCGGAACGAGGTGAAAGACGGGTTCCACCGCACGGCGAGCAGCCCGCAGAAGGTCACCATGGATGTCGACTGGATCCGGGTCTACCGCGCCCCCGCCGGCATGCGCTGACCGAACCCGCGCGACGTGGCGTGCGGCGCGTGGCTAGGTGGCCTCGTAGTCGTAGGGCGGGCGCTGACCGAACGGCAGGAGGGGCTCCTCCGTCACGGCCGACTCGTTGTGAAGGTCGTCGAGGTCCTCGAGCAGGTGCTTGCGCACGAACCGGCGCGGGCTCAGGTCCGCCACGTCGAAGTCGGCGAATTCCGGCCCGAGGCCCTCCTGGAGGTCCTGCTTGGCGCTGTTGGCCATGGTGCGTAGCTGCCGGAGGGCCCGGCCCGCCTGCGACGCGACCTTGGGCAGCTGGTCCGGACCGAAGATGATGAGGGCCAGCACGACGAGGACCAGCGCCTCACCGAGTCCTACGTCGAACACCCGTCCTCCCATGGCGGCCCGGGGCCCATCGGAGGGGCCGGTGGTCCCAGCTTAACCGCGCGCCGCCCCCGCGTCCTCCACGAGATCGCCGACGGCGCGCGTACCGGTCAGCCCGCCCCGAGGGTGAGCTGAACGGTCGTCCGCTGCGCGCCCCGGGTGTAGCCGATCTGCACCTTGTCGCCGGGTGCCTTGCCGCGGATCGCCAGGATC
Source organism: Actinoallomurus sp. (assembly GCA_025964625.1). Taxonomy (GTDB): domain Bacteria; phylum Actinomycetota; class Actinomycetes; order Streptosporangiales; family Streptosporangiaceae; genus Actinoallomurus. The sequence continues at coordinate 28,285 of JAOPYL010000282.1, forward strand.
AGCTCGTCGGAACCCGCGATCGGCTTGCCGTCGAAGGAGGTGATGATGTCGCCGGGCTTCAGTCCGGCCTTCTGGGCAGGCCCGCCGGGCAGGATCGTCCCGCCCTTGCACTGGGTCGGCGAGTTCGCGGTGGCGATCTTCGCGCCACCGCCCTGGAACGACGCGTCGACGCAGGCGCCGATGATCGTGTGAGTGGCCTTGCCGGTCTTGATGAGCTGCTCGGCCACCCGCTTGACCTGGTTGATGGGGATCGCGAAGCCGAGCCCGATGCTGCCGCTCTGCTGATTGCCACTGCCGAGCGTCTGGTTGCCGAGCGTGGCGATCGCGGAGTTGACCCCGATCACCCGGCCGGCGCCGTCGACGAGCGGGCCACCGGAGTTGCCGGGGTTGATGGCCGCGTCGGTCTGCACGGCATTGATGGTCGCGGACTCGCCGCCCGCGCCGCTGGTGCTGACCGGCCGGTTGAGCGCACTGACGATTCCCGTCGTCACCGTGCCGGCGAGGCCGAGCGGCGACCCGATCGCGATGACGGGATCGCCGACCGCGAGGTCGTCGGAGTTGCCGAGCGTGAGGGCCGGGCGGTTGCCGAGAGCGCCCGGTTTGATGACGGCGATGTCGGAGGTCGGGTCGTGGCCGACGATGCTGGCCGTGGTCGTCTTCCCGTCGTTGAAGACGACCTGCATGGTGCCGCCGTTCGCAGCCGGAGCGACCACGTGGTTGTTGGTGACGATGTAGCCGCCACTGACGATGAACCCGGTGCCCGCCCCGCCCTCGGTACCGTTCGACACCTTGATCATCACCACGCTGGGCACCAGCCGCCTGGCGATTCCGGCGACCGAGCCGGGGTCGCGGTTCTTGCTGCCCGTCGAGGACGCGCCGCCGCCGAGGTCGACCGAGCCACCGTTGCCGCCGCCGGTCGCCAGGACGCCGATCCCGGCGCCGAGCGCCCCCGCCACGAGCGCCACGATGACCGAGACGATCACGAACACGCCCATGGCCGGGCTGGGCCGCTCGCCCGGCTGTGAGGGCACGGGCGCCCAGTTGGGCCCGGGGCCGCCGGGGTACCCCCCGGCCGGCTGCTGGTGCTGGGGGTTCCAGCCGTACGGCGCGGGCGCGGGCGGCGGCCCGGGACGCGGCTGCTCGTAGCGCCGGTCGTACTGCTGGTCGTAGTGGTACGGCGTGAAGCCGGGACGGGGCGGAGCCGGAGAGTCGGTTCGCATCGGCTCGCCGTACGGCGAGCCCGCTCCGGAGTCGGGCGGCGCCATGCCCGGCCGCGGCGGACCGGAGACGAGCAGCCGGTCCGGCGGGACCGGGTTCGCGCCTTCGTTCCCGCCCTCCGGCTCGCGCCCGCGCCCGTCATCCTGCGGGGCACCCCCGGGCGCGCGGCTGTCTTCCGTCATCTACAGACTCCTTGCCTACCGCGCGTATGCCTCATTTTTACGCTCCCACACTGGCGCGCGAGGCATGTGGGGAGCATAAGTGACTCGGAACCCGAAACGACCCGGATGGCGGCGTCGTCGTCCCGGCCGATACGTCCGCCTGAACGCCCCAGACAACGGGATCTCCACGGATCAGTCAAATGGGTTGACCCACGAAGCGAGCCGGCCCAGCCCGCAGCCGAGGCGCCCCCAAAAACCCGTTCCGCCGTGCGGCAGGGCGGCCACGGCGTTGTCCACGACGGGCGGCGGGGCGTCCGCGAGGACCGTGTAGACGTAGCCGCGGCTGCCCCACATCGCGCGTTGCTGCACGGTGTCGCGGAGGTAGACCGTGCGCCCGCCCCGGGTCGCCTTGCGCCAGTGCGCGACGCTGCTCGGATCGAGCGTGCCGCGCTGCACGAAGACCGACACCACGGAGAGCCCGTCGGAGTAGCTGAGGTGCACGACCGGGTCGCCGCTGTCGAGTTGCCGGGCGTCGTACAGGCTGAGCCCGCCGGGCAGACCGGAGCGCACCTGCCAGCCCTGGTACCTCAGGGCGCCGAGCTCGGCGTAGGCGAGCTCGTGCGCCCATGGCGTCTCGATCGTCTCTGGAAGGGCCGCCGGGACGAACTGCGGCTTCGGCATGTCCTGCCGGATCTCGGTGAAGAACGTGAGGGTGACCTCGCGGCCCTGCTGGTCGAGCAGCTCGCGCCGGAGCATGAGACCGGTCTGCCGGTCGATGTAGAAGCGGCCGGCCGGCGTGCCGTCGGCGCGCCGGGCCTCGACCACGGACGTGGTGCGTCCCGAGACCTGGCCCTCGCCGGCGCGTACGACCGCGTAGTTGCGCGCGAGCAGGTCCAGCATCTTCGGCGTGTAACCGGTGAGCCCGGCAGGCGTCTGCTGCGCGTCGTCTGCCTCGAACATCTGGCCGCCCTGGTCGGCGGTCGTGCTCTCCACCCGCATCCGGGTACCCTCGCCCGGCACGTGGGTGACGTTGACCAGCGACGTGGTCGCCATGCCGCTGCGGCTCCACGCGGTGATGAACTGCATGCCCTCGAACGGAGTGGTACGGGCCGCTCCTTCCGCGGCGCGCAGCAGCCGCAATGCCTCGGGGTCGGACCGCAGCCGGGCGGCGTTCGCGGTGTCACCGGTCGTCACGAACCACAGCATCAACAGCGCGGTGGCGATGCCTCCTGCCATCCACCTGCTGTGCGAGATCCGGTCTTTCACGGGCGATCGCTGATCTTCTCTGCCGGCCGGGGGTCGGTGAGGGGGACGTCTCCTGAGGTCAGCGCGTGCTCGACGGCGAACTGCTCGACCGACGGGGCGACGCGCGGCAGTGAACGGGGTTCGGAACCCGCGGCGAAGGCCGCCGAGCCGATGCCGAGCACGGCAAAGGCCGCGGCACCCGCCAGCAGGTATCGGCCGCGCGGCATCCGGTGGCGCGCGGCCGCGACGCGGTGCGGCCGGTTGCCCGCGGGACGGGTGTCACGTGGCCTGGCGACCGCGGGCTGCCGGCTGTGGC
>JAOPYL010000284.1 GCA_025964625.1 Actinoallomurus sp.
AGCTCACCGCCGTCGCGCGGACGGGCGTCGGCCCTTGGCGCCGCCTCATCTACGATGCAAGCTTGTCGCATGGTGATCACAACAGGTGCGGACGTCGCGGGCCAGACCCGGGCGTTCAACGAGAAACTGGCCGACCTCCTCGCGACTCTCCCGCAACTGCATGAGATCGACGACCCGGCGGCGATTCGCGCCGCGCGCGTCCGCGGCGAAGGGGCCTTCCCTGCGCCCGTGATCCTGCCGGAGGGCAAGGACCGTACCGTTCCAGGACGCACGGGCGACATCCGGGTCCGGGTGTTCACGCCTCCGGCCGTCCGCGGGGTCTACCTGCACATCCATGGCGGCGGCTGGACCCTCGGCGCGGCCGACGGCCAGGATCCCCTGCTGTGGCGGCTCGCCCAGGCGGCCGAGGTCGCGGTGGTCAGCGTCGACTACCGTCTCGCGCCCGAGCACCCCTATCCCGCCGCCCCCGACGACTGCGAGGACGCGGCACGCTGGCTGGTCGCCAACGCCGCACGCGAGTTCGGCACCGACCGGCTCGCCATCGGTGGGGAGTCGGCCGGCGCGCACCTGGCGGTGGTCACGCTGCTGCGCCTCGGCGACCACGCCGCCGCCTTCCGCGGTGCCCAGCTGACCTTCGGCGCCTACGACCTGTCGATGACGCCCAGCCAGCGTCTCTGGGGCGACCGCAACCTGATCCTGTCCACACCGGTCATGCACTGGTTCTCCGACAAGTTCCTGCCGGGCACCGGCCCCGAGGAGCGCCGTCACCCCGACATCTCACCGCTGTACGCGGACCTCACGGGCATGCCGCCGGCCCGGTTCGTGGTCGGCACGCAGGATCCGCTGCTGGACGACACGCTGTTCATGGCCGAACGCTGGCGGGCCGCCGGCGGCCAGGCGTCGCTCGAGGTGATCGCCGAGGCCGTCCACGGGTTCCTGCAGTTCCCGCTGGAGATCACCGAGCGGGAGCTGGCCTGTCAGGAGGAGTTCCTGGCGAACGCCGTCGGCTCCGGCTCCTGAACGGGATTGACGAGCGTCGGAACGAAAAGTCGCGGTAAGGAGCCCGCGGACGGCGGCTTAGCGTGGATGGTCGTTCCGATGCGTCTGAGTTGGGTGTTCATGCTGTTCGGGGGCCGTTTTGCTGGTTGGCGGGTAACGGTTCGATCTTTGGTGGGGTCTGGCGGGCGGGTGCGCCCTACTTTCTGGGCTATGCCGTCGGTTGTTCCCCGAGGGCCTACGCAACGTCGACGGCGTACACGGGCTGACCGGCAAGGATCTGGCCGTCGCGCTGGACGCGGTGCGCGGCCGCGCGCTGGCCATCGCCACCCGCCTGGCCGCGGTGGACGATCCATTCACCCTGAGCGTGCGGCGGCCCTCCGTAGGAAGAAGAGGCCGGCCAGGATCGCCGCCGCCGCGCCGATCTTGGTGGCGATGAGGGGGCCGGTGCTCAGGCCGGTGACGCCGCCGCCGACGAATCACTGAACTACCAGCTACGCAAAGTGACCAAAGCCCGCGGGCACTTCCCCTCCGACGACGCCGTCGTCAAGCTACTGTGGCTGGCCATCATCAACATCGAGGACAAACGCGCCCGCGAACGCGCCGTCCGCAAAGGCAAACCCGGCAACCGCCCCGGAATGCCCGGACGGCTCATCGAAGGACAACGAACCACCGGATGGCGAGAAGCACTCAACGAACTCGCCATCGCCTATCCAGGCCGAATCAGGTAAAGAAAACCACACACAGCCCAAGATCAACTTTACACACTACGAGTTACAGGCCCTCAAGATCGCCCTTCATGAGGTGCTCTTGGTTGTCGTCGACAAACGCTCTCGCTTCTCGCCTACAGAGCCACCGAGCCGGCTTCGTTCCCTGGCATGGGCAAGGGCCTTCCCATCCCGGTCGCCGTACTGCTTGAGGTAGGACGGGTCCTCGATCCCTGCTGCAGGCGTTACGCCAGCGTGCGAATGGTGCATCGGGAGCCGTAGGTCTGCCGGCTGTATCAAAGGTCAGCCGACGGCGGCGGGGTCCAGCGGGCCGGTGCGGACGGCATGCCGTAGGCGGTTTTGAGCTCTTGGGGGATGGCGTAGTGCATCACGCGTCCATGTGTCAGGGACGAGAGTTCCAGCGTCGTCACCAGGTGGCCCAGCCGGTCGGAGAGCTGTGATGCCCAGGGACCGCGGTCCTCGAACCGCTCAAGCGCTCCCAGAAGCGTCGGTGCGATCTTGATGATGGAGTCCCATCGGGACCGCGGGACCTGCAGCCAGTCGGCAGATGTGTCGCCGATCAGAAAGCGGATGAGGGCGGGGACGACCGGGTCCAGAAGTGTTCCGGGGACCACCTGCTCGTACATCTCGATGAGCTCCCGCGTCAGATCTACACCTTCGGCGGAGGGCCCCATATGGCGGACCATGTACCGGTCGGAGAACTCACGGGCGGTCTGAAGGTCCGCGGGAATCACTGCCGGGTCGCAGCCGAGGACCGTCCCCACGACGCGCCATGCGTAGTAGTACGCCTGGGCACCCTCGGGGGTGATGTGGACGCCCAGCCGGTACAGCGCGTCCAGCACTTGGATGCTGAACATCATCAGTCCCCCGATCATGTCCTCCTGACAGATCGGGACGGGCTCTGACCACTGATTCTCCTGCCGGAGGTGACGACGGATGGAGGCGTGGAGCAGCCGGACCTTCTGCGCCGCCGGCAGGAATCGCCCGCCGGCCTCGAACGCGTCCGGCTGCATCAGATACACGGTGAACTGCCCGGTCTCGGCCATCCGCCGTGAGGGGTAGTCCAGCGAGTGTGTCGCCGACAGCAGCTTGGCCACATGCGGGACGAGGTAGCAGGCCGGCATCGCCGCGAACGCCAGAGCCGTGGAGATGTGCGCGTCGTTGTCGATGAAGAACTGCCGTGCCTGCTCCATGAGCGTCCAGTCGACCCAGTCTGGCGGCATCGCCGTCACCCGCAGGTAGGCGCCGGCGGAGTCGGGCAGTCCCTCGGGCAACGCCTGGCCGGAGGTGGTGAACCAGCGCATGAGCGTGTTGAACCTGGCCACCTCACCACCCGCGAACAGGGCCTCGACGGTCGCGTCGGCCAGCTCGTCGCCCTTGAGCCGCAGGCCGTCCATGTACTCATCGGTGTATCGATCCATCTGTGGTCACCTCACAGATCAGTCGGGTCAGGGCACGAGCGGCATCCGGCACCAGCCGGGCCTCCCGCAGCGCCGCGCGTGCGGTCTCGGCGCGTTCGTCGATCATCTGCCGGACACCCGCAGGCGCACCCGCCCGTTGCATGACCTCCCGAAGCGCCGCCGCGTCCGCAAGCCGGATCGGGCCGTCCAGGAGGTCGTGTAGTTGGCGGCGGTCCTGCTCGGACGCCTTGGTCAGGGTTAAGGCCAGCAGTGCGGTCGGTTTACGCCCGATCAGGTCGTCCAGAGGCGATTTGCCGGTCTGTGCGGGGTCGCCGAACACCCCCAACAGGTCGTCCCGCAACTGGAACGCCTCACCGAGCGGACGCGCATAGGCCGCCAGCGCGTTCATCGTCGAAGGGTCCGCGCCGCCGAGCACCGCACCGATCTGCAAGGGGCGCTCGACCGTGTACGACCCGGTCTTGAACCTCACGATCGCCAGGGATCGGGCCAGGTCGGGAGCGCATCCGGTGCGCAGGATCTCCAGGCACTCACCCGCGACGAGCTCACGACCCATCGCCGTCCACAGCGGGACGGCCCTGGCCAGGAATGCTCGTGGCAGACCTGACCCGTGAAACAGCTGTCCTGCCCACGCCATCAGCAGATCGCCGATCATGATGGCCAGGCCGTCGCCGAGCCTCTCGTGCGCTGTCGCCTGGCCGCGCCGCAGCGGACTGCGGTCAATGATGTCGTCGTGGACGATGGCCGCCGTGTGCACCAGCTCAAGAGCCGCGGCCGCGCGAACCATCGCGTCGGTGTCTGGCTGCCCTGACGCCCGCCATCCCCAGTAGCAGAACGCGGGGCGGATCCGTTTGCCACCGGCGACCGAGATGCGTATCTGTTCGGCGACCGGCGCCAGTTCCCCGTCCAGCGCCAGTAGTTCGGCGATCTCCTCCTCGACGAACTCCTCCAGCGCCCGGTCGACCCGGACCCGAAGGTCACCCATCCGCGTTCCGCTCGGCGACCCGCCGGGCGAGCACCTCCAGATGCGCCTCCGGCGCGGAGCCGGTACGCCTGAGCGCCAACTCGCCCCGTGCGCGCAGTTCTTCCCGCATCTCCACCAGGCGAGGAAGGCGCCGGGCCCCGCCCCGCATCCCTCCCACCACCAGGTCAGCCACCCCAGCCGCCAGATACAGCATCTCGTCCTGCGGCCTGACGCTCTCGTTCCGTCCCATGGCAACCCTCAGTTCCGTAGGCGACGCTGTCAGTAATAACATCCGAACACGCGCCATGTCCCCCCCGAGCGGGGGGCGGCACTGGCGACCTCGCGTAATCGACTGTCGCCTATTCGAGGGTGTTGAACCGGGTGGCTGTTACGGGGAGTGGTCATTGCCGGGGGCGTAGCGGGCTCCAGGGGTTGCCGCTTCTCGCGGAACCCCGTTTCGTTGATAGGCGTCGGTAGGATCGCCTGCCTATGGACGCGGGCGCAGAGGAGGAGATGGTTGCCATCCCGCCGGGGCAGGTGGTGCTGTCGGACCGGCGAACGCAGCGCAGTTGGTCGGTGGAGCTTGCGTCGTACCAGCTCGCGGCGTTCCCGATCACCCAGGCGCGGTACGCACAGGTCACCGGTCAGCGGTCGAGCACTGCGCAAGGCGACCGGTTGCCCGTCGAGGGCGTTTCGTGGTTGGACGCGGTCCGGTTCTGCAACGCCCTGTCCCGCAGCGTGGGGTTGGCGCCCGCGTATCGCCTCCATGCTGGCGTTGAGGGTGTCGAGTGGGACACATCCGCTGACGGATACCGGCTTCCGACCGAGGCCGAGTGGGAGCACGCATGTCGTGCCGGTACGACCGGCGCGCGGTACGGACCGCTCGACGAGATCGCCTGGCATCGCGGCAACTCGCATGAGCGGATCCACGACGTGGGCGGTAAGCAGCCCAACCCGTGGGACCTGTACGACATGCTGGGCAACGTTTGGGAGTGGTGCTGGGACATCTACGATGCCGAGGTCTACGGCACCTATCGGGTGCTACGCGGTGGTGGGTGGCTTGACGAGCACTGGAGCTGCCGAGCCTCGGTACGGCGCCGCAGCCACCCGACCTTCCAGATCGACGACGTAGGATTCCGAGTCGCGCGTTCAACCTTGCGCTGATGGGTCATGGGGCGTGGTCGTTGCCTGGGGCGTAGCGGCTCCATGGGCTGCCGGCGGCGGTGGCGATGCGGCTGGTCTGCTGGTCGGTGTAGCCGAGCATCGGTGCGATGACCGGTGCTGGTGCCTGGAGGACCAGGTGCCGTAGTGCGGCGGCTCGGCCGTTCAGTGCGGCGATCTGGTGGTTCCGAAGGCGTCTTTCGATGGTGTCGGTGGTCATGGGCTGGCCGCCGCGGCGGCCGGGGAAGAGCCAGTGGGAGTCCTGGTTGGTGGCGGTGGTCAGGTTCAGGCGCTGGTCGAGGTGGCGCAGCAGAAGGGCGGCGAAGGGTTCGGGAACGGGCGTTGGCGGGTCGCCGAGGCGGAGGTTGACGTGGCCGTCGTCGTGGAGGACGTCGTCGATCGTCAGGCCCAAGATCCTGGTGAGGGGCTGGGCATAGAGCAGCACCAGGGTGGCGGTGACCCGGGTGAGCAGGGGGATCTGTTCGTCGGTGAGGAGCCGGCGGAGAGTTGCGAGGCGTTGCTGTTGGCTGATGGGTGCGGGGTTGGTGGTGGCCTGGTGTGGCAGCACCAGGTGGGTCAGGAGCTTGTTGCGGATGGCCCATCGAAGGAATGCGTGGGTGAGGCGCCGGGCGGTGTAGGCGCCGGCATACCAGCCGTCGATGTCGGCCTGGCCGCAGGTGGCGAGGGTCCGTCCGCGCTGGTCCAGCCAGGTCAGGAACGCGATGGCCTGCCGGATCTCACCTCGGGCCTGCTGGGTCTGCTTCTCGGTGATCGGCCCGCGTTCAGCGAACCGCCGGAGCCGATGGAGCACGTGCCAGGTGGCGAACCTGGCCAGCAGCTGCCGACGCTCGGGCTCGGCGACCTCGGTGAGGATGTCGCGCAGCCATCGCTCGAACAACATGAGGTGCCGGTCCGCGAGTGGTAGAACGCCGTGCAGCATCAGCAGGTCCCGCAGGTAGGCGACCGAGCGCCAGGGAGACATCGCGTTCAGCGTCTCGTGCGTGAGGGGCGTGGCCGGGTCAGCCAGCGTCCGGAGCATCTGGTGGACGTGGGGGCGGCGGATCCACTGGATGCCCGCCAGCGGGTTGCCCATCGTGCGGAAGCCGTCGAAGAAGGGCAGCATCTCGGCCCGGATGCAGCCGTCTCCGTCGTCCAGGACGGCCCGGAGGTCTTCGGCCAAGGCGCAGTGACCGCAGAGCCCGCGCCGGTATCTGTGTCCTTGTTTTCCGCAGATTCCGCAGGTCAGATGGGGTTGGTTCACTCTTCGGGGCGAAGGCGGGCGCGTTTGGGCCGCCGGGCGTTGAGGTTGACCGGGCCGTCGTCGGTCGCGGTCTTGCGGACGATCGCGTTCTCGGCCTTGGTGGCGATCAAGTCGGCTGGGCTGCAGGTGAAGATGTCGCAGAGCGCGGCGAGCACCGGAAGCGAGAGCCGTTCTGGAACGCCGGTGGCCAGGCGGTGGACTTGGGAGACCGACAGGTCGATTCCGCGGTCGACCAGCAGCGGGACCAGGTCGCTGATGGTGAACATGCCGTGGGCGGCCATGACCTCGCGCAGCCGCCATTGGTAGCTGACCTGGCGTTTCATCGCGTCTTCCTTCTGGGTGGTTCCAGCGCGGCGGCCAGGGTCTCATCCAAGGCCCGGCGCAGGGTGCGGGTGCGAAAGTCCGAGGACACGCACGTGTAGAGAGACGTCGTACTCGCGTGTTCGTGGCCGCACTGGAACTGGACGAACATCGGGTCGCGGCCCGCCTCGATGAGGTGGGTGACATAGGAGCGACGTAGCCCGTGGAAGTCCAGGCCCGGATCGAGGCCGAGGGCGTCGCGGTAGGCGGCGAACCGGGAGTTGATCCGCTGCAGCCCGATCCGGGATCCCCGCTCGGATGGCCAGAGCGCCGTCGTGCCGGTAGGTGTCAAGTCAAACGAGACAGGGTTGCGGCCGGTCTGATCGCTAGGCAGCCGCCTCGGTTGTGGTCTGGGTCACTTCAGGTTCTTCAGGTTGGTT
>JAOPYL010000300.1 GCA_025964625.1 Actinoallomurus sp.
CGCCGCGACCAGGCGGTCCACCGGATGGGTCTGGGTGAGGAGCGCCTTGAGCGTCTCCGGCAGCCAGCGCGCACCCTCATGCGTGACGAGAAGGGCCGTGAGACGTGGCGATCGAGATGGGGCGCCAATATTTCACCCGGGTGGTCAGCCGGACCGGGCTCACCTGCCCGGCACGGCTGACCACAATACGCGAAGCCGTCCATCCCGCACGCGATGTCCGCAAGGCCGGCGGTGCGAAATCACCCCTGGCGCGCGGCATCACCGCGGGAGTCAGCCCGCGGCGCGCTTGAGCTTCCGGCGCTCGCGTTCGGACAGACCACCCCAGATGCCGAACCGTTCATCGTGACCGAGCGCATATTCCAAACATTCCGCACGTACATCGCAAGCGCGGCACACTTTCTTGGCCTCGCGAGTGGAGCCACCCTTTTCCGGAAAAAATGCTTCCGGATCCGTCTGCGCACACAGGGCGCGCTCCTGCCAGCCCAACTCTTCACCGTCTGTGCCGTGCGCCAGCGGGATGAGCACTTCGCCCATAGCGCACCTCCTAGCCCCGTGGAGCCCCCCTGGTGACGCCTTCCCCTGACTCCGTCACCCCGGGAAGGCGTAGAACTACACCCATGAAATTACACGCGTGTGCGACCTCAGTCGTCAAGCCGAATCGGATCTGAAACGTGTCATTGAGCTAAAAAAACCTGGCTGACCTGCAGATACTCCGTGGCGAACGCAGAACCTCGGAGTTATGAGTTCTCTCGCGGCCGGCCACCGGGAAGGCCGGTAAGGGGCGTTTCTCCCGCCGGTCTCCCCGCCGGCGACTACTCGGGGGGGCGGTAGGGGTCCTCACTCGGGCGCGACTGGTCCGCCTGCCCGCTCTCCTGCTGGGGCTCCTGCGGCGCAGGCTTCTCACTGGAGCCGTACGCGGGGGTCCACTCGCCCTCACTCTGCTGCGACGGGGCCGGGGGCTGGTGCGACTGGGCGGACGGCTGCTGTTGCGGCTGCCCGTAGGCAGGCCGGCCATAGGGCTGCTGTCCGTAAGGCTGCTGTCCGTAGGCCTGCTGGCCGTAGCCCTGCTGCGGGTACTGCTGCGGCGGCTGCGCGTAGGGCTGCTGCGGCTGCTGGGGGTACCCGTAGGCGGGCGGCCCGTACGGCTGCTGCCGGCCCGGCTGGCCGTACACCTGCTGCGGGTACTGCTGCGCCGCCGCCGTGGCCGGTCCGGACGACTGGAAGACCGAGAAGACGTAGTAGCCGCCGACGGCGACGACCGCCAGCTTCGCGAGGCCGTACAGGAACATGGCGACCTTGGCGGTGATCCCGCCGTCCAGGATGATGCCGTCCTTGGCGCTGCCCGCGGCCAGACCGGCCAGCATGCAGACCACGTCCAGGAGGGCGACCGCGCCGAGCAGGCAGAGACCGGCCAGCGCGACGGTGCGCGCCTGTGGCGTCGGCCCGCCGCCGATCCTGGTCGCGAGCAGCACCGCGAGGACGGCCAGCCCGGCCACGGTGACGCCGGTGAAGAACTGGTCGCCGTTGACGTACTGGAAGGCCTGGAACGTGAACGGCATCCTGTTGCCGAACAGGAGTCCGATCAGCCCCGTCAGGATCTGAAGGGCGACCGCACCGAGGAGGACCCAGGCTCCGGGCTCCCGCAGCCGTCGCACGCCGTCGTTGTTCACGAGTGACTCCAGTGAGTAATCGTTGTGTGTGCCAGCTTCGCACAACTGGGCATGGCCCGCCGTATCCGCGCCGAACCGTGCTGCCAGACTTGTCCGCATGCGCATCGTGGCACTCGCGGGCGGAATCGGCGGAGCCCGTTTCCTGCGCGGACTGAAGCAGGCCGCCCCGGAGGCGGACATCACCGTTATCGGCAACACCGGCGACGACATTTCACTGTTCGGGCTACGAATCTGCCCCGACCTGGACACCGTCATGTACACCCTCGGCGGTGGCATCAACGAGGAACAGGGGTGGGGACGGACCGAAGAGACATTCACCCTGCGCGAGGAGCTGGCGGCGTACGACATCGGGCCCGGCTGGTTCACCCTGGGCGACCGTGACTTCGCCACGCACATCGTGCGGACCCAGATGCTGGACGCCGGTTATCCGCTGTCGGCGGTGACGGAAGCGCTGTGCGACCGGTGGCGGCCGGGTGTGCGCCTGCTGCCGATGAGCGACGACAGGGTGGAGACGCACGTCGTCATCGAGGACGCCGAGGGCAGGAGGGCCGTCCACTTCCAGGAGTGGTGGGTGCGGCTGCACGCGGAGGTCCCGGCACAGGGCATCGGGGCGGTCGGCGCGGAGGACGCCAAGCCCGCGCCGGGCGTGCTCGAGGCGCTCGACGCGGCCGACTTCGTGATCCTGCCACCGTCCAACCCGGTGGTCAGCGTCGGCACGATCCTGTCCGTTCCGGGGATCCGGGCCGCGGTCGCGGCGAAGACCGTCGTCGGGGTCTCCCCGATCATCGGCGGGGCGCCCGTACGCGGCATGGCCGACGCGTGCCTGACCGCGATCGGTGTGGAGACCTCGGCCGGCGCGGTGGCCGCCCACTACGGACCGGACCTGCTGGACGGCTGGCTGGTCGACACCGCCGACGCCGGGCTCGAGGACTCCTCCGGCGGCACTGTCATCCGTTCCCGCCCGCTGCTGATGACGGACGTGGACGCCACCGCTGACATCGCCCGGGCGGCCATCGACCTCGCCGGGGAGCTGCGACCGTGAACGAACCGGCGAACGAAGGGTCCGGCTCGGCGGCGTACGAGGTGTTCGGCGTCCCCGGCCTGCCGGAGGTGCGCGAGGGCGACGACATCGCCGAGCTGATCGCCCCGGCCGGGCTGCGGGACGGCGACATCGTCGTCGTCACCTCCAAGATCGTGAGCAAGGCGGAGGGACGGGTGCTCGTCGCCGACGACCGGGAGAAGGCGATCGACTCCGAGACCGTCCGCGTCGTCGCCCGCCGCGGCGGCACCCGCATCGTGCAGACCCGCCAGGGCCTGGTGCTGGCCGCCGCCGGGGTGGACGCCTCGAACACCGAGCCGGGCACCGTGCTGCTGCTCCCCGAGGACTCCGACGCGTCCGCCCGCAGGATCCGTACGCGGCTGCGCGAGCTGACCGGCGTACGCGCCGGCGTGATCGTCTCCGACACTTTGGGGCGGCCGTGGCGGCTGGGCCTCACCGACGCCGCGATCGGCGCCGCGGGGGTGCGGCCCATCGACGACCTGCGGGGCCGCACCGACGCGTACGGCAACCGGCTGGAGGCCACGCTCATGTCGGTGGCCGACGAGATCGCCTCCGCGGCCGAGCTGGTCAAGGGCAAGCTCGCCGGGGTTCCGGTGGCGATCGTGCGCGGCCTCGGCCATCTGGTGACCGGCGACGACGGGCCGGGTGCGCGGGTGCTGGTCCGCTCGCCCGACGAGGACATGTTCCGGTACGGCTCCGCCGACGTCGTGCGGGCCCGGCGCACGATCCGGGACTTCGGCGAAGAGCCGGTCGATCCGGCCGCGGTACGCCGCGCGGTCTCCGCCGCGATCACCGCGCCCGCCCCGCACCACACGACGCCGTGGCGGTTCGTGCTGGTCGAGGAGGCCAAGGACCGGCTGCTCGACGCCATGCGCGACGCGTGGGAGACCGACCTGCGCGACGACGGCTTCTCCGAGGAGTCCATCGCCCGCCGGCTCAGGCGCGGCGACGTACTGCGGCGTGCGCCGTACCTCGTCGTGCCCTGCCTCGTCATGGACGGTTCGCACGACTACCCGGACGCCCGCCGGTCGCGGGCCGAACGCGAGATGTTCCTCGTCGCGATGGGCGCCGGGGTGGAGAACCTCCTCGTCGCTCTCGCGGTCGAGGGACTGGGGTCCTGCTGGGTGTCGAGCACGATGTTCTGCGCGGAGGTCGTGCGCGAGGCGCTGGACCTGCCGGCGAACTGGGACCCGATGGGCGCGATCGGTATCGGCCACGCCGCCGCTCCCCCACCTGACCGCCCCGCACGCGACCCCGAGACGTTCATCGAACTCCGCTGACCCGCGCGCGGCGGGTCGGCGGTGGTCGCGGCGAACGGCCGGGGATCCCGCCCCGCCCGCCCTTCGCCACGGGCCGGAGGGCAGCGGGTCGTTACGAGACGATCGGCAGGAAGTGGCCCACTCCGTCGGTGGCGCGGGCGGCCTCGATGCGCTCGGCGGGGACCTCTCCGTACGTCGTCGTGCGCTGCCGGGCCGGGCGCCCGGCCCGCGTCGCCAGCTCCTCCAGCGCGGACATCGTCTTGAACGAGCCGTTCTCCGAGCCCGCCATCCGGCTGATGGTCTCCTCCATGAGGGTGCCACCGAGGTCGTTGACGCCGCCCTGGAGAACCTGCGTGCACAGCTCGTCGTCGAGCTTCACCCACGAGCACTGGATGTTGGGGATCGCGCCGTGCAGCAGGATCCGGGAGAGTGCGTGCACCGCCCGGTTCTCCCGCTTCGTCGGCCCGGTACGCGCCAGCCCGGCGAGGTAGATCGGGGCGTTGTGGTGCACGAAGGGGAGCAGCACGAACTCGGTGAAGCCGTGGGTCCGCTCCTGGATCGACCGGATCAGCTTGAGGTGCGCGACCCAGTGCGCGGGCGTGTCCACGTGGCCGTACATCATCGTCGACGTGGTCGGGATGCCGAGCTCGTGGGCCGTCGTCACCACCTCGACCCACGCCGAGGTCGGCAGCTTGCCCTTGGTGAGCACCCAGCGCACGTCGTCGTCGAGGATCTCGGCGGCCGTGCCGGGCAGTGAGTCGACGCCCGCCGCCTTGGCCTCGATGAGCCAGTCACGGATCGACAGATTCGTCCTGGACGCCCCGTTGACGACCTCCATCGGGCTGTACGCGTGCATGTGGAGGTCCGGCGCGCGCCGCTTCACCTCCCGCGCGAGGTCGAAGTAGGCGGTACCGGGCAGGTCCGGATGGATGCCGCCCTGCATGCAGACCTCGGTCGCGCCGGCCGCCCACGCCTGGTCGACCCGGTCCCCGACCTGCTCCAGCGAGAGTGTGTAGGCGTCGGCGTCGGTACGGCGCTGGGCGAAGGCGCAGAACCGGCAGCCCGTGTAGCAGACGTTGGTGAAGTTGATGTTGCGCGTGACGACGTACGTCACGTCGTCGCCGACCGCGTCGCGGCGCAGGTCGTCGGCGAGCCGGGCCAGGGCCTCCAGCTCGGCGCCGTCCGCGTGCAGCAGCGCGAGGGCCTCGTCGTCCGACAGCCCGGCCGGGTCTCGCTCGGCGCTGCGCAGCGCCGCCGACACGTCCGCGTCGAACCGCTCCGGCTGCCGGATCCTGGTGCCGACCTCGGCCCAGTCGCCGTACACCTCGTCGAAGTCGTCCCGGCGGTCGTTCGTCCGGCCCTCGGTGTCGATCGCGACGTGCAGGTCGGTACGGCCCTGGTCGGCCCAGCCGCCGTCCGGCTCCTGCCAGGGCAGGCCCTCAGGCCGTACGTCCTCGCGGGCCAGGCCGTCCGCGCCGGCCAGCGCCGCCACGTGCCCGCCGAGGCGGGGGTCCAGCCAGGGCTCGCCGCGCCGGACGTACTCGGGGTAGATGGTCAGGCGCTCGCGGAGCGTGAAGCCGCTGTCGGCGGTGCGCGCGGCGAGCTCGTCGATCTGCGGCCAGGGGCGTTCGGGGTTGACGTGGTCGGGCGTGAGCGGCGAGACGCCACCCCAGTCGTCGATGCCGGCGCGGAGCATCAGGGAGTACTCGGAGTCGACCAGGTTCGGCGGTGCCTGGATGCGCGCCTTCGGGCCGAGCACGAGCCGGGTGACGGCGATCGTGGCGGCGAGCTCTTCGAGGTCGGCGTCGGGCGTCGCGCGCATCTTGGTGTCCGGCTTGGCGCGGAAGTTCTGGACGATGACCTCCTGGATCCCGCCGTACTCCCGCGCGACCTTCCGGATTGCGAAGATCGACTCGGCCCGGTCGCGTACCGTCTCGCCGATGCCGATCAGGATGCCCGTCGTGAAGGGGACGTTGGAGCGGCCGGCGTCCTCCAGCACCCGGAGCCGTACCGCCGGGTCCTTGTCGGGGGAGCCGAAGTGGGCCTCGCCCTTGTCCTCGAAGAGCCGCCGGGACGTGGTCTCCAGCATCATCCCCATGGACGGGGCGACCGGCTTCAGCCGCTGTATGTCCTGCCAGCTCATGACGCCCGGGTTGAGGTGCGGCAGCAGCCCGGTCTCCTCCAGCACCCGGATCGCCATGGCACGCACGTAGGACAGCGTGTCCTCGTACCCGTGCGCGTGCAGCCACTCCTCCGCCTGCTTCCAGCGGTCCTCGGGCCGGTCGCCGAGCGTGAACAGCGCCTCCTTGCAGCCGAGCGCGGCGCCCTGCCGGGCGATCTCCAGGACCTCGTCCGGGCTGAGGTACGGCGCGTCGAGGCGGCCGGGAACCGTGGCGAACGTGCAGTAGCCGCACCGGTCCCGGCACAGGCGCGTCAGCGGGATGAAGACCTTGCGGCTGTAGGTGATCACGTTCGGCCGGCCGGCCGCCTCCAGGCCCGCGTCGCGTACTCGCCCCGCGTGTCCGAGCAGGGTGGCGAGGTGGTCGCCGCGGGCGCCCAGGAGCACTTCCGTCTCGGTGACGTCGAGCGGCTTGCCGTCGCGGGCGCGGGCGAGCGCCCGGCGGAGAGCGGTCGGCGAAGGCGGTGCGTCGGCGAGATCACTCATGCCCGCAACATACGCCCGGGACCTGCCGGTTATTCCCGCCGCCCCCTCGATTCACCAAGGACCGTTCAATTTCGGGGCGGACACCCGCGACGGGCTGAGCTGGACGCGACCACTTCTGGCTGCCGCGCCGCACGCGGGTCAGAACCGCCGATAGTCCCGCACGGACATCCTCGGACCGCGCCGCGGCGGAGCGGCACCGGACAACTCCAGCATGCGGGTGACGCGGTAACGATGCCCGGTGTACGGCTCGAGGAGTTCGAGCATCCCGGCGTCGTCGACCTTCCGGCCGGTCAGGGCCCAGCCGACGATGCCGGGGATGTGATAGTCGCCGACCGACACGGCGTCCGGGTCGCCGAGCGCCCGCTGCCGCACCTCCGCCGACGTCCACACCCCGATGCCGTTCAGTGAGCGCAGCCGCCGGTCGGCCTCCTCGGTGTCATCGACCTCGAGACGGCTCGCCACCCGGGCGGCGCCGATGATCGCATGGGCCCGGACGGCCTCGATCCCGGACTTGTGCCACTCCCAGGACGGGATGGCGACCCATACCCGCGGCGGCGGTGGCACGTGCAGAGGCCGCGGCCCGGGTGGCGGCCCGGGCGCGACCTCGCCGAATCCGCGCACGAGGTAGCGCCACGCCCGCCACGCCTCCCGGCCCACGACCTTCTGCTCCAGCACCGCGGGCACCAGCGCCTCGAAGGCGTTGCGCGTGCGGCCGACGCGGAAGTCGCGGAACCTGACGGCCGCGGTGCGCAGCACGTCGTGCGCCGGCGTGAACGACGCCGGGTCGTCGGCCGCACCCAGCAGCTCGGGAAGGCCGTCCAGCAACCAGGACGCCCCCGGTCCCCACGCCTGGCCCTCCACCGTGTCCGCCCGCCGCAGAACCCGCAGCGTGCCCGGACCATCCGGGGTCGTGGACGCCCGCCACACCGCGCCGTCGGGGGTGACGGTGAAGGCGGGATCGCCCGTGCCGCGACGGTGCGGCGCCAGCGTCAGCCGGACGTCCACCGGCCACGACGGCCGCCATTCGCGGGTGAGCACGCCGATGACCTCAGACGTCGGAGGAGAAGCGCACGGCCGTCGGCGGAAGCTGGGTGCCCGGCCACAGCCGCAGGCCGCCGCGCAGCTCGTTCCCGGCGCCCACCATCGCACCGTCGCCGATGACCGCCTCGTCGACCACCGCACCCGCGCAGATCCGGGCGCCCCGCCCGATGACCGAGCGGGACACCCGCGCTCCCTGTTCGACGACGGCGCCGTCGAACAGCACGCTGGACTCCACGGTCGCACCCGACTCGACGACGGCGCCGGCGCCGACGGCGGTCCCGCCGGAGACCGCGGCCTCCGGGGCGACCACGGAGCCGTTGAGGAAGAGCACGCCGCCGCCGGGCCGGACCGCCGGCGACTCCATCCGGCCGAGCACCAGATCGCACGAGCCCTGCACGAAGGTGCCGGGCGTGCCGACGTCGAGCCAGTACGCGCCCTCGACGTACCCCATGATCGTGGCACCGGACGCGAGCAGGCCGGGGAACGTTTCGTACTCCACCGAGACCGGACGGCCGGTCGGGATCGCGTCGATCACGGACCGCCGGAACACGTAGCAGCCCGCGTTCACCTGGTTGGTCGGCGGCTCCGGAGACTTCTCGACGAACTCGATGACCTTGCCCTCGGAGGTCGTCGGCACGGCGCCGTACCGTCGCGCGTCTCCTACCAGAGTGAGGTGCATCGTGACGGCCGCGTCAGACTTCTCATGCATCGCCACCTGCGCCGCGAGATCGTGCCCGGAGAGGATGTCGCCGTTGAGCACGACGACCGGGCTGTCGGAGTCGCAGGTCAGCTCCTCGGCGGCGTTGCGGATCGCGCCCGCCGTGCCGAGTGGCTCGTCCTCGGTGACATAGGCCAGCTCCAGGCCGAGCCGGGAGCCGTCGCCGAACGCCTCGGTGAACATCGAGGCGCGGTACGACGTCGCGAACACGATGCGCCGGATGCCGGCCGCACTGGCCTTCCTGAGCTGGTGCTCCAGCAGCGGCACTCCCGCCGTCGGCAACAGCGGCTTCGGGGTGGAGATGGTGAGCGGCCGTAGCCGCGTGCCCTTGCCTCCGACCAGCAGAATCGCTTCCAGGGTGACCCTCCCTTATCGGTGTTGGCCAGCCACCCTACTGCTCGGCGGCACGCTGATAGGAGGCGAGATGCGCCTCCGCGGATGCCGTCCAGGTGAACTCTTTCGCGCGGGCGGCGGCCGCCTCCGCGAGGATCCGCCGCCGGCCTACGTCGTCGATCAGCGCACGCAGCGCCGCGCCGACGCTCTCGGCGTCCGGCTCGGTGTAGGCGACCGCGTCACCGCCCACCTCCGGCAGTGACGAGCGATGAGTGGTGAGCACGGCCGCGCCGCACGACATCGCCTCCAGCACCGGCAGCCCGAAACCCTCGCCCCGGCTGGGCAACGCCACCACCAGCGACCCGCCGAAGAACCCCGGCAGCGAGGACCAGCGGAGATAGCCGGGCCGGAGCACCCGAAGGTGGGTCGGGACACCGGCCAGCGCGGCGTCGACCTCGTCGTCCCACCCGCCACTGCCGGCCAGCACGAGCGCGGGTGCGTCGCGCAGTCCGGTCACCGCCTGGACCCAGCCGCGGATCAGGTTGGGAACGTTCTTGCGCGGCTCGAGAGCGCCGAGGAACGCTATGTACGGGCCGCCGTGCAGGCCGAGCCGGTCGGAGAGGCGAAGCCGCTCCTCCTCGCTGGGCGGATGGAAGATCGCGTGATCGACCCCGTGGTAGGCGACGTCGATCCGGGTCGGGTCGGCTCCCAGCAGCCGGACCATCTCGTCACGGGTGGCCTTGGACGGCACGATCAGCCGGGTCGCCCGCCGCACCGCGGTGCGCGTCGCCGACTTGATGTAGGTCGCCTTGACGGGGTTGTGCACCTCGGGCTCGGCGAAGTAGGTGACGTCGTGAATCGTGACAACGGTCGGTACTCCCGGCCGCAGCGGAATCGAGTAGTACGGCGCGTGGATGACGTCCGCGCCGACCTGCTGGGCGACGAAGGGCAGACCGGTCTGCTCCCACGCCAGCCGCGCGGGGCGGTGCGCGATCGCCGTCGGCCCGGCGACGATCCGTGCCTTCGGCGCCAGCGCGCCGTATCGCTCTTCGTCGGAACGCTGGCACGCGACGGCCAGATCGGCGTCCGTGCGGTGCAGCGCACCGATCAGCCCGTCGACATATCTGCCCAGCGCGCCGCGGTCGGCCGGCACACCGGTCGCGTCGACGAGGATCCGAGGCACCACCTTGTCAGTCGCCCCCTCGTTAGGTGCCGAAGTGGTGGGGATCACGCCCCGATCGGAAGCCTACGCCGATCGGTCCCTAACAGGGGGACGTCATCCTTTCTTGCGCGCCCTGATCAGGACGATGCTGCCGCGGTCGTTCGGGCTGCGCCGGTCGGCGAGCGCGACGAGAGGCGCCAGCGGCGCCGCGGCGTTGAACCCGGCCCGGCCGCCGTACGCCGACAGCGAGAGATACAGGCGCTCGGTGGTGCGGCTGCGGAACTGGTAGGAGTAGTCGGTCAGCTCCATGCCACGGCCGGCGAGCAGCTCCGCCAGGCTCTCGTGGGTGTACGTGTGCTGCACGTGATACTTGGCGCAGTGCGCGTCGCGCAGCTTCGGCCACTCCCGCGACCGGCTGAGCACGTCGGCGGACATGAACAGCTCGCCGCCCGGCTTGAGGATGCGCGACATCTCGTCCAGCGCCGTGCCGCCGTCGTCGAAGTGCTCGATGGCGCACACGGACAGCAGGGCGTCGAAGCTGTCATCGGCGAAGGGGAGCTTGAGCGCGTCGCACTCGATCAGCGCCGGAGGGTGCTTGAGGGTCTGGCCGTACAGCATCTTGCCGCGGGCGAGGTCGATGGAGACCGCGTGCGCGCCGCGCTTGCGGGCCTGCCCTGCCCAGTAGCCGTCACCGCCCGCGACGTCGAGCACCCGCTTGCCGCGCAGATCGTCGCCCATCCAGCGGAGCAGGGTCCCGGCCTCGCGAAATCGGCACACGTGCACTTGGTGGCCGACGAAGGCCTTTGCGTCATTGAGTTTCATGGCGAGCACCACTCTAGGGCCGGGATGAAGTGCGCACCCGCTGATCACCGACTGTTCATTCGTGCGTACCGACTACTCTGACCGCGTGATCTCCCGGCTGCGAGCGAGTCGCCTGCTGCGCGTGGCGCTGGTCGTCGTCGCGCTCGTCTTCTGCGGCTACGGGCTGTTCTCCCGCTGGGACGACACGCGCCGCGCGGTGACCCAGCTGTCCTGGCCGTACATCGGGGCGGCCCTGCTGGCGGGCGTCCTGGGGCTCGGGGCCTGGATGCAGGCCTGGCGCTCGCTGCTCTCGGGCCTGGGCTCGCCCCTGCCGCCGCGTGCGGCGGTGCGGGTCTACTTCGTATCCCAGCTCGGCAAGTACATTCCCGGCTCGGTGTGGGCGTTCGTGGCCCAGATGGAGCTGGCGAAGGAGCACCGCGTGCCGCGCGAGCGCGGAGGCAGCGCCGCGCTGCTCGCGATGGCCACGACCATCGCCACCGGATGCGCGGTGGCCGCCGTGACGCTGCCGCTGACCTCATCGGACGCGACGCACCGCTACTGGTGGCTGCTCGTGCTGGCCCCGATCTTCATCGGCCTCCTGCACCCCCGCGTGGTGGCCTTCGCGCTGAACCGCGCGCTGCGGCTGGCCCGGCGGCCGCCCCTGACGCGCACCGCGGGCCTGGGCACGATGTCGCTGACGGTGGCCTGGACGGTGCTCGGCTGGGTCCTGTTCGGCGTGCACGCGTGGCTGCTGGTGCGCGCGGCGGGCGGATCCGGCCTCTTCCTCGCGAGCGGGGCGTACGCCCTGGCGTTCACCGCCGGGTTCCTCGTCGTGATCGCACCGGGCGGCGTCGGCGTGCGGGAGGCCGCACTGACCGTCGCGCTCGGGCCGGTGCTGCCGGTCGGCGCCCCGCTGGTCGTCGCGCTCGCCTCCCGCGTCGTGATGACGATCGCCGATCTCGCGTGGGCGGGAGTCGCCGTGCTGCTCGGGACCCGCCATCCGGTCCTCGAGGGCGACGCCGAGACGGCCGTGCCGCGCCCCGTCGAGTGACGCCGGACCGGCGAGCGGGAACAAGCGGGGACTCCCGCGACTTGTCATCACTGTGCTGAGGCGCCGCACAGGCGGCGTGCCGGAAGGAGACACAATGGCTGACGTGGCCACCGCACCCATCACCGTGACCGACGCGACCTTTGACGAGGCCGTACTCGCGAGCGACACGCCCGTGCTGGTGGACTTCTGGGCGGCGTGGTGCGGCCCCTGCCGCATGATCGCGCCGGTCCTGGACGAGATCGCCGCCGAGTACGCCGGCAAGCTGAAGATCGCCAAGCTCGACTACGACGCCAACCAGGCCGTGCCGACGCGCTTCGGCGTCCTCGGCCTGCCGACCCTCCTGCTGTTCAAGGACGGCGAGGTCGTCCAGCAGATCGTCGGCGCCAAGCCGAAGCGCGCCCTGCTCAAGGACATCACGCCCCACCTGTGACCGGCGGAGTCAGCCGGTGAGGAGCTGCTCCAGGTAGGCGGCCCAGTGCGGCTCGGCGTCGACGGGCTTGACGGCCGCCCGCAGACGGACGGGCTCGCCCGGAGCGTAGAACCTGCGCAGCGCGCCGGTCAGCGCGTCGACGTCGTCGGGCTCGCAGAGGACGCCGTCGATGCCGTCACGCACATGGTCGGCGAGAGTGCCGGCGCGGGTGGCGATGACCGGCACGCCGTGCTCGTAGGCCATGAAGACGTTCTGCGAGGCCGTCGCGGTGCGGTACGGCAGCACGAGCGCGTCGGCGTTCGCGAACAGCCCGGGCACCTCGCCGGCCGGGACGTACCCGGCCCGCAGCTCCACCCGGCCGTCGAGTCCCAGTGAGGAGATCAGCGCGCGCGTGTCGTCCACACCGCCCCAGAACTCCCCCGCCACGGTCAGCGAGACGCCCTCGACCTCCGAGAGCGCCCTCAGCAGCACGTCGAGGCCCTTGTACGGCCGGACGATGCCGAAGAACAACAGCCGGTTCCACGGCTCGGCCGGCTCGCCCGCGTAGGCCTGCGCGAGCCGGCCTCCGGGCGTCGGCAGGTGCGCGGGGAGCCCCGCGGTCCGCACCGGCGTGCCAGGGGCCAGGTCGCGGGCGAGCTGCGCCTGCTGGGCGGAGTGCACGAGGGCACCGTCGGCGCCCTTCAGCAGCCGGCGCATCAACGGCACGTCGTACGGTTTGCGCTCGTGCGGCAGGACGTTGTGACAGAGCGCGACGACACGCGGCCCCGCCCCGCCGCGGCGCCTGCCGCCGAGGCCGTACGCCATCCCCAGATAGGCGGGGATCTGCACGGGCGACAGCACCACGAGCACGACGAGGTCGAAGGAGCGCAGCCGCCGGCCGGCGCGGACCCAGCCGTCCGGGCGGTACCAGGCCAGCGCGCGTCGCGTGCCGGGGAACGGCTCGCCCTCCGGCGTCTCGATGGTCTGCTCACCCGGGTAGAGGAACGACGGGTACTGCGCCTTCCACGACTCCAGGGTGACGTCGTGCCCGGCGGCGGCCAACCGGTGCGCGAGCTCGGTGGTGTGGTGGGCGCCGCCGCCCTTGTACGGGAACGCCGGCCCGACGATCGCGATCTTCATGCTCGCCCCGCCCGACCTCTCCGGCTCACGTGTCGCCCCGCGATCGCACGATGAGGTCGGCGAGGAGCGCCATCGATGCGATGATCAACCCGGTGACGAACACCATGACGGTGTTGTTCGCGAACCGCAGCGGGTGCACGACCATGTCGAAGACGCCCTTGACGATGCCGAGCCCGATCAGCCAGAGCGCCGGCGGCATGAGCACCTTCAGCGGGTTGAAGTACATCACCATCCGCAGCACCTGAAGGATGTAGCGGTAGGCGTCGTGCACGAAGTGGAACTTCGAGCTGCCGGCCCGCTTGAAGTAGTCGATCGGCACATAGCGGATGTCGTGCTGGTTCGACAGGAACGCCAGCGTGATCGTGGTGACGCAGGAGAACCCGGGCGGGAGCAGCTTGAGGTACGGCTCCGCGACGTCCTTGCGGAACGCCCGCAGGCCGGAGTTCAGGTCCGGGATCTTCTGCCCGGCGAGGCGCTCCGCCGTCTTGCGGATGAACCACTTGGCCGGCACGCGCAGGAGCTTGTGCGTGCCCTCCTCGGTGGTACGGGCGCCCACGACCTGGTCGACCGTCGGGTCGCCGTCGAGGAGGTCGACGAGCTCGGGGATCCGCTCGTTCGGGTAGGTCATGTCCGCGTCGGTCCAGACGACGATGTCGCCGTTCGCCTGCTGCGAGCCGATGCGGCGGACGGTGCCCGATCCGCCGTTGCGGTGGAACGGCACGACCTGCATGTTCGGGTATTGCGGCGCCGCCTCTTCGAGCCGGGCCAGGGTCTCGTCGGTCGAGCAGTCGTCGACGGCCAGCAACTCGTACGTATGCCCGCTGGCGTCCATCGACTTGCAGATGCGCTCGACCTCGTCCACGACGTGGTCCTGCTCGTTGTAGCAGGGGAGGACGATCGTCACATGGGGCGTGGTAGTCACGCACGGGGAGGATAGTCGGCCGGAGACCTGCACAGCGCCAAGCGTACGCAGTATTCACCCTCCGTACACGGGATCGGCCATCCAGACATTGATCGTCAACGACCAGGTCCCCTTGGGCGCCGCCACCAGATTGCCGGAGTCGCGGCGGGTCTGGACGTGGAAGACCTGCCTGAACGGGCCGTACGGCGCGACGTCGACGGCGTCGGCGCCGAGCACCACGGGACGGCGGCCCGCCGCGAAGACCTTCTTGGTGACGCGTGCGACGTCCGCGACCGGGGCGGAGTTGGAGCCGGGCGGCACGACGACCCGCCCGGTCGGCACGCCGCACATGCCCCGGACGAGCTGGGTGAATCGGTCGGCGGTCACGCGTTCGACGATGAGAACGGACGCGTTCGGGCCGATCTGGCGGCACATGGATCGTGCCTGGGCGACCTCGCCCTGCTCGGTCGGGGTGAACATCAGCCCGGCCGAGGTCAGCACGGCCGGCACCACCACCAGCAGCGCGCCGCCGACCGCCACGGTCCCGGCGACCTGGCGCCCGTACCCGAGCCGCCGCGCGCGCCGCATCGCCCAGGCCACCGTCCACAGCGCGAACAGCAGCAGGCCGGGGAGCACCACTCCGGCCAGCCGGCGGCTCGCCCACGGCTGGTCCGGCGTGATGCCGGGCCGCCACAGAGTCGTCACCGTGGTCCACACGATCACGGCGTAGGGCAGCGCCCAGTCCGTACGGCGCCGGTGCAGCAGTTTCCGGGCGAGCAGGCCGGCGCCGATCGTGGCGAGCAGCACGGCCGGCACGCCGATGTACCACGCCACCCAGTGCAGGCTCAGCTCGGAGTACTGCCGGTTCGGGTCGAACGGCAGGCGCAGGGCCCTCTGCAGTGCCGCGATGTAGGCGGCGTTGGCCTGGTCGTCGGGGTTGTGCGGCACTCGCCGGACGGTCTGGAAATCCGGCCGGGCGGCGAAGAGCGCCATCACCGCGAACGTCGCCGGCACGGCGAGGTCCGGCATTCTGAACCGCGTGAGATCGGGCAGCCCGCGCCGGCGGACCAGCACGCTCGCGACGGCCGTCACCACGACCACGGCGGCGGCGATGTAGAGCAGCGGGATGAACGATGCGCGCTCGTAGTCCAGGTACGGCCGGGACTTCACGTACGCCTCGAGCAATCCCGCGCCGGCCCCGGCGACGAGGCCGATGAGCAGAGGCGGGCCGGTGCGCCGCCGCAGCGCCACCAGCAGCCCGGCGAACGCCACCACCGGCAGCACGTCGCGCAGCCCGTCGATGCGCACGAGGATCGTCAGCCCGAGCGCGAGGCCGCCGAACAGGGCCGGCAGCCTGCGGTCCGCGCGGACCGCGTCGAGCGTGAGGGCCAGCCCGCCGAGCATCAGCACGAGAGCGGCCGTCTCGCTGTAGATCGACCGCGAGATCATCATCATCGGCCACGTGAGCGCGAGGGCCAGCGCGCCCACCGGTGCCCAGCGGGGGCCGACCAGCCGGGCCGTCAGGCCGCCGAAGGACAGCACGGCGAGCGCCCCGATCACCGGCATGACGGCGAGCATGGCGTACGGGCCGGCGAGCCGGCCGACGGGCGCGAGGATCATTGGCGTGCCCGCCATGAACTGCGGCACCAGGACGTTCCCGCGCTGGTAGAACGCCGGGCTGCCGAACGACAGCGCCGGGTCCGCCCCGCCGAACGCCTGCCTCATCGATGGGATCGGCAGCGATCCGTGGCCGGCGAGCCAGGTGGCGAAGTTGAAGTACGACGCCGGGTCGCGGCGGACCACGATCTGCTCCGAGCACATCAGCAACTGCAACACGCAGAAGGCCGCCGCGACGGCGAGCACGCCGGCCACCGTCCACCAGGAACCCCATCGCCCGGCGGGCCCGCGGGGCGGCCGCACGGCCCGCAGGCCGAACGTCAGCACCAGCGCGGCGACCGGCACGAACAGGGCGATCGCCGGTCCGGGCGTGAAGACCCCCGCCATGAGCAGCGGCAACCCGACGGCCAGCCAGGAGACCAGCAACAACGCCGGGGCGACCGTCAGGCGCGCCAGCGCGACGCCCGCCCGTGAGGCCCCGGGATCTTCGCTTGTGGTGTCGTCCATCGGATTCGGAGAGTAGCGGGCTCGCGCAAGTCGCGGCCGAGTGGCTCTACTCTTCACTTTCATGTCACATCCCGTTGAGCTTCTGCGCCGGGCGCTGGCCGCCGAGCCGTCACGCCCCCTCGTCACCTTCTATGACGACGCCACCGGGGAACGCGTGGAGTTCTCCGGGAAGACGTTCGACAACTGGGTGGCCAAGACGGCGAACCTACTGGTCGACGGGCTCGGAGCGGTACCCGGCGGCCGGGTGGCGCTGGCCCTTCCCGCGCACTGGCAGACCGCCGTCTGGCTGTTCGCCTGCTGGTCGGCGGGCCTGACCGTACTGCCCGTGGATGACGGCGCCATCCCCGGCGACGCCGACATCGTGGCGGCCGCGCCGCACCGGCTGGCGGACGCGGTCGCGACGACGGCCGAGGTGGTGGGCCTGTCGCTGCACGCGCTCGGCGCTCCGCTCGCCGACTGCCCGCCCGGTGTGACCGACTACGCCGTGGAGGTGCGCGCCTACGGCGACCGTTTCGTGCCGGAGACGCGTCCGGACGCACCGGCGGTCGAGTTCGACGGCGAGGCGCTGACCGGAGCGCAGCTCATCGCCGCGGCCGAGGCGCTGGAGACGCCGCCGGGGGCGCGGGTGCTCACCACTGTGTCGTTCGCCACACGGGATGGTCTTCTCGCGGGCCTGATCTCACCGTTGACCACAGGTGGATCAGTAATAATCTGCCAAAACCTCGAACAAAACGGCCTGGATAGACGTATATCCCTAGAACATGTGACGTCAGTGGTCCGCTCCGGATCCACCGACCCCACACCTTGACCTAGCCTTTAGGGCCAATGATCAGCGATTACAACTATCCGGACTACGACGACCCGGCCGGCGATGGGCCGCGCCGGGGAGTCGCGTGGCGCGTGCTCGGCTGGGTGGCCATCGGGATGGCCGCAGTGCTGGTCGGCATCAGCCTGGTGGCCTACGGGGCGTATCGGAAGCTGCAGGGGAACATCAGCCACGAGGACGTCAGCAGCGAGCTGGGCGGGCACCGGCCGCCCAAGCTCAACCAGGCCCTCAACATCCTGATGATCGGCTCCGACCAGCGGAACGGGGCCAACGCCCAGTACGGTAAGGACGTCGGCGCGCGCTCGGACACGATCATCCTGCTGCACTTCTCACCGGGCGGTAAGAAGGCCGTCGGCATCAGCTTCCCGCGCGACTCGATGGTGCAGCTGCCGCAGTGCACGTCGCACTCCGGCTCGACGATCCCGGCCCATCTCGGGATGATCAACGAGTCGTTCAACAACGGCGGCGCGGGCTGCACGTGGCGCACTATCGAGTCGCTCACCAAGATCCGCATCGACCATTTCGCGCAGGTCGACTTTACCGGCTTCAAGCGGGTCGTCGACGCGCTCGGCGGCGTGGAGATCTGCCTGCCCCAGCGCGTCGACGACAAGGACAGCGGACTGCATCTGTCCGCCGGCCGGCACATCGTGAAGGGCGACCAGGCGCTGGCCTACGTCCGCAACCGGCACGGTCTCGGCGACGGCTCCGACCTGGGCCGCATCAAGCGCCAGCAGAAGTTCCTCGGCGCGGTGGTCAAGAAGGCGACCAGCAACGGCACGCTGACGAACCCGGCCCGGGTCTACAGCTTCCTCACCGCCGCCACCAAGTCGATCACCACCGACAAGGACTTCACCGTCGACGAGATGAAGAAGGTCGCCGGCAGCGTCCAGGGCATGTCCGCCGGCAAGGTGCAGTTCGTCACCGTGCCGTGGCAGCAGTACGTACCCGACCCGAACCGCATCGCGTGGAAGGAGCCGGACGCGGACAACCTGTTCGCCGCGATCCGCAACGACAACCAGGTCCAGGCTCCGCCGAAGGCGGTCAAGCAGGCGAGCCTCCCGCCATCGCAGGTCAAGGTCAGCGTGCTCAACGGGACCAGCATCCCGGGCCTGGCCCAGCGGGCCGGCGACCAGCTCACCGCCCGCGGCTACTCCGTGGTCAAGGTCGGCACCGCGACCGGCGCGAAGCCGAGCAGGACCGAGGTCCTCTATGGCAGCGGCGCCGACCAGCAGGCCTCCGCACTGGCACAAGTGGTGCCGAACAGCAAGCCGGTCGCGGACCAGTCCGCCATCGCCGGCGTGGTGGACCTGGTCCTCGGCCCCGACTGGCAGGGCCTCAAGGGCGCGCAGCCGACGACGATCCCCAGTTCGCCCGGCGCGGTCAACGCCGGGGACGACGTCTGTAAGGCGCAGTAGCCGGCTGGAAGCTTCCTGCGAGTTCCCCGGCACGCGGTCCGGACCGCGTGCGGTGTCGAGTCGACCTGCGCGACGTGCGCCTCGCCCACGCGCGGTGCTCGCCACGCTGCTGTGCACCCCGCCGGTGCGCAGGGTCATGCACTGGGCGCTGGAGCCGGACATGTCGTGGGCGTTCGTCCCGCTGCGCCGTCCCGCGAGAGCGTGAGCAGCTCCGCCCACTGATCGCAGACGAGATCGAGGGCGTAGGACCGCCGGACCTCCGCGCGGGCCTGCGCCCTCTCCTCGTCCCAGCGGCCCTCATCGACGATCCCGGCGATCTCCGCCGCCATGGCGGTGGGGCCGTCGTGGATCCAGCGCCGGTCATAGATCGTGTCCGCCCCGGGCCAGCCGAGCAGCGCCGGCACCGCGCCGGACGCCATGCCCTCGGCGGGGGCCAGGTGGAAACTCTCGTCGTCGCTGGTGGACAGCACGAACCCGACCCGTCGCAGCCAGGACGCCACATCGGGTCCCGGCGGGTCGAAGACGACGGCCGGCGCGAGCAGCGGTGAACGGCGGATGCGGCGGAACAGCGCCTCGAAGCTCTCCCGCTCCTCGGTGCGGTTCCAGATCCACGGCAGGTCCCAGGGCAGCTTGGACTTCACGAACAGCGTGAACCTCGGGTCGCGGCGCCGCAGCTCCTCCAGCACGTCCACGGCGAGGTCGAGACGCTTGCGCCACGGAGCGAGGCCGATCATGCCCAGGTGGTGCTCGGCGCCCGGCAGCTTGGCCCGGTCGAACTGCGCGTCGTCCACCCAGTTCGGAATCACGATGATCTTGTCCGCGGGCCATCCGGTCATCGTGCGGGTCAGCTCCGCGTAGTGCGGGCTCACGCACACCACGC
>JAOPYL010000317.1 GCA_025964625.1 Actinoallomurus sp.
ATCATCAAACGCAAACTGAAGAAGATCCAGTACCGGCCCCACCTGATCGACGGCTGCCTCGCCAAGACCGGTCTGACCATCGAACCCTGGTGACCAGCCGAACTCTACGAATTCAATTTGGTTAGGCTGTGACACCAGGGGCAATCCTTCGTCCGGCCGAATGGGCTATCGCGTGGCAAGTTCGAGGAGGCGGAGCGCCGCGTTCTCGTCGGTGACCAGTGAGTTGGCCAGGCCGCCGCGGATTACTGAGTAGATCGCCCGGGCCTTGGGCTCGCCGCCGGCCACGGCGACGACCTCGGGGATGCGCCGTAGCTGTTCGGCGGTGATGGCTACGGTTCGCTCGTTGATCTCGGTATCAATCGGGACGCCGTCCCCGGTGAGAAGGATGGAACAGACTTCCGCCTGGGCATTGGCGTCGGCGACTACGGCCAGGTCGTCCGGTTGCAGCGCCGGGTACAGCTGTGAGCCGTCGGGGTCCCAGCTTCCGATGGCCACGGCCGCCTTCGTGATTGAGCCGAACTGTGATGTGGCCGCGGTGATCCCCGGCTGGTGGTGCAGCGCCCGGGCCGTCGCGGCATCCGAGACGATGAGCGGAGCGTAGATCGGATACGCCGAGCCGTGGGAGACCGCCGCGAGGCGGCGGATCAGGTCGACGGAGTTCGCTTCCACCGGACCAGTGACCCCGGTCATCTGGACGATCTTGCACGGCGCCAGGGTCTTCAGCGAGCGGGCCATCGCGTCGAGGGTGCGTCCCCAGCTGACGCCGAGCACATCGTCGTCAGTGATGATCTCGGTGAGCAGTGCGGCGGCGGCCTCACCGAGGTCTCGGCGCAGAGAGACCACATCGGAAGCGGTGCTTGTCACCACGACGGCGTGGTTCAGCCTGAAGGTCCTGCGGAGCCGCTCGGACAGTTCGGAGTCGACCGCGCTGGGCACCGAGATCTCGATCCGGACGATGCCCTCCGCGAGGCATGCGTCGAGGAGGCGGGCGACCTTGTATCGGGAGAGCCCGAACTCGGTGGCGATCTCCGTCTTGGTCTTCCCCGCCAGGAAGTACTGCCGGGCGATCGTGACGGCTTGGATCAGTTCGGCGGGTCCCATCGGGTCCTTCCGTGTCGGGACGGTGTGGCGGGCACACTCAGAGAGTAGAGCAATCGCGCCCATATGGGCGGGTGTATTGACATCTGGGCGGACCGTGGGGTCGAATACGGACATTCGCTCGTAACCGGGCTGAAACACTTCCGCCATCGGAGCGCCTGAGTGCGCCTGCGTCGCGGCTGTGAACGTGACAAACAGAGTGGAGGAGATGACTCTGATGACAGTCTTCGGACAAATGTTCCGGTCGCGCGGCACGGTCGCCCGCCGCCACCTGACGGTGGGCTGACGTGACCGCCCCGGTGCAGGACTCGACGGCGACGGTCGTCGTGGAGGCGCGCCAGATCCGCAAGGCATTTGGCCACGTGGAGGCGCTGCGCGGCGTCGACTTCAAGGCCCGTGCGGGCGAGGTCACCGCGCTCATCGGTGACAACGGCGCGGGGAAGAGTTCCCTGGTCAAGATCTTGTCCGGCGTCTACACCGCCGATGGTGGAGAACTGCTCATCAACGGCACACCGGCGCGGCCCAGCTCGCCGCAGGACATCCGGGCGTACGGGATCGAGACGGTGTACCAGGATCTCGCTTTGTCGGGCGACCTGACCCCGTACGAGAACGTGTTTCTCGGCCGGGAGAAGCGTCTCGGCGGGATCCTCGGCCTGCTGAGGGTGGTCGACCGCCGCACGATGCGGGCCGAGACCGCCGAGATCTTCGACAGTCTGAACGTGCGGGTCAAGGACCACAAGGGCCGGGTCGCCACTCTGTCCGGCGGGCAGCAACAGAGCGTGGCCATCGCTCGCGCGGCGATGTGGGCCTCACACATGGTGATCATGGACGAGCCCACCGCGGCGCTCGGCGTCGCACAGACCAAGAGCGTCCTCGAGCTGATCCGCCGGGTCGCCGAGCGAGGCATCGGCGTCGTACTGATCAGCCACAATATGCCGGACGTACTCGCGGTGGCGGACTCGATCCAGGTCTTGCGGCTGGGGAAACGCGTTGCGTCCTTCCGGCGCGGCGAAGCGGAGGTCGCCGACCTCGTTCGCGCGATGACCAGTGGGGATGCCCCGGAGGAGCAGTCATGACCATGCTCAACGGTAATAAGTCCGTCGGTGCCGCGATTGCCGAGCGCATGCCGACGCCGGACTCCGGCCACGCACCGCGCTGGGTCAAATCGCTGCTCGCCCGGCCCAGCATCGGCATGCTGGTGATCCTGCTCCTTTTGATCGCCGTGTTCTCGATCCTCAAGCCGGACGCGTTCCTCGGCAGTTATAACTTCCGCAGTATCGCGCTGTCGGCGTCGGTGATCGGCGTCGCCGCGGTCGGCCAGACCTTCGTGCTCGGCACCGGCGGAATCGACCTTTCCGTCGGATCGGTGCTGGTCTTCGGCACCGTCGTCTCAGCCAGGGTTATGGCGGGGATGGGCGGTGTCTCGGCGGGGTGGGGTGCGGTCGGTGTCGGTGTCGTGGTGTGCGTTGTCGCGAGTGCGTTCTGGGGGCTGGTGAACGGGCTTCTCGTCACCTACCTCCGAGTGCCCGCTTTGATCGCGACACTGGGATCCCTCGGCATGGCACTCGGCGCAGCGCAGATCGTCAGTAATGGTCTCGACATCCGTTCCGTCCCGGCGATCATGACCAATGACATCGGCTATGAGAACGTCGCGGGCATCCCGCTTCTCGTCGTCATCGCGCTCGTCGTCGCGCTCCTCGCCGGGTTCGTCCTCTGGCAGACCACCTATGGCGTGCACACCAAGTCGATCGGTTCCAATCCCGAGGGCGCGCTGCGGTCTGGCATCCCGGTCCGGCGGCACCTCATCTCCATCTATGTGCTCAGCGGCGCGCTGGCGGGCGTTGCCGGAGCGATGAGTCTCGCGGAGTTCTCTACGACGACCATCGGCGGCCATACCGGCGACAACCTGACCACGATCGCCGGCGCGGTCCTCGGCGGCACCAGTCTCTTCGGCGGGGTGGCCACGGTCTTTGGCACGATTGTCGGGATCCTCGTCCCGGTCACGCTCCAGAGCGGTTTCGTGATCGTGGGCGTCCAGCCGTTCTGGCAGACCTTCGCGGTCGGTGCGGTCCTCGTCGTCGCGGTCTTCGTCGACCAGCTCCGCCGGGGCAGCCAGAATCGTCGGTAGTTCGCCGGCCCAGTACAAGCTAACGAAGCCAGTATCCGTCTCCCTGCAACAGCCATTCAAAGGACTTGTCATGCCCGAAATCTCTGCCCGCTCCGGCCGCGCGTCGACGCGCAAGACGAGAGCCGCGTTCGCCGCCGGAGCGGTCGTCCTGATGCTCGCCGCGTCCGCGTGCAGCAGTTCGAGCCCCGCCAAGGCGGGGGCGAATTCCACGAAACCGGTCAAGAGCATCGCGCTGATCGGCGGCGTCAAGGACAGCCCCTTCTACGCGGCCATCGACTGCGGGGCGAAGACCGAGGCGAAGAAGCTCAGCGTGAAGTACTCCTACTCCGCGCCGGCGACGTTCGATGCGGCCGCGCAACAGCCGATCCTCAGCTCGGTCGTCGCGCAAAGCCCGCAGGCGATCCTGATCGCCCCGACGGACAAGGTGGCGATGTTCCAGCCGATGCACCAGGCGAAGGCGGCCGGCACCAACCTCCTCACTGTCGACACCCGCCTGAACGACGCATCCGACCTGTCCAGCCAGATCAGCAGTGACAATGTCGCGGGCGGCGCGCTGGGCGCGGACACGATGGCCAAGCTCATCGGCGACAAGGGCAAGGTCGTCGCCATGAGCGAGCCGCCGGGCAGCAGCACCGACGACCAGCGGGTCGAGGGCTTCGTGAAGGAGATGAAGGCCAAGCACCCGAACATCACCGTGCTCACGACCCAGTACGCCGACCACTCGGCCCAGGCGACCGCGTCCAAGGTCTCCTCGATCCTCGCCGCCAACCCCGACCTCAATGGTGTCTTCGCAGTCGACAACTTCACCGGTGATGGCGCGCCGATCGGTGTCCGCAACGCTAACGCCCGGTCGCGGGTGAAGGTCGTGGCCTTCGATGCCCAGCCGAGCCAGGTCCAGGCCCTGCGGAGCGGCGACATCGACGCGATCATTTCGCAGAACCCCTACGACATGGGCGTGCTCGGCGTCGACTACGCCGTGCAGCTGGGACAGGGCAAGACCGTTCCCAAGGACAAGATCACCGGTCTGGTCGCAGTCACCAAGGCCAACCTGGACTCCGCAGCCGTCGCACCGTACGTCTACAAGTCCTGCTGAATCCACAGGTGACCGGCGGCCGACGCCGCCGGTCACCGCCTCTCCCACTAGGAGATGATGTGCCGCTCGTCGCTGGAGTCGACTCCTCTACCCAGTCATGCAAGGTCGAACTGCGTGACCTGCACGACGGGGCGCTGGTCGGCTCGGGCAGCGCACCGCACCCGCCCGCGTTCGCCCCGCATAGCGAGCAGGATCCCGCCGCTTGGTGGCAGGCGCTCCGGGCCGCGCTCGGCGGCGCACTGCGGTCGGCCGGCGTTGACGCCGCCGCGGTGCGGG
This sequence comes from Actinoallomurus sp., assembly GCA_025964625.1. Lineage (GTDB taxonomy): Bacteria > Actinomycetota > Actinomycetes > Streptosporangiales > Streptosporangiaceae > Actinoallomurus. Next base: position 4,596 of record JAOPYL010000317.1, read on the forward strand.
GCATCGCCGTCGACGCCCAGTGCCACGGGCTCGTCGCACTGGACGAGGACGACCAAGTCATCCGGCCCGCGAAGCTGTGGAACGACACCAGCTCGGCACCGCAACTGGAGCGCATCAAGGAGCGGATCGGCGCCGCCGCGTGGATCCGCGCCATCGGCTCCCTGCCGACGGCCGCCTTCACACTGAGCAAGGTCGCCTGGCTGGCCGAGAACGAACCGGACAACTTCCGGCGGCTGCGCCGGATTCTGCTGCCGCACGACTGGTTGACGTGGCGGCTCGGCGGCCGGTATGCGACCGACCGGTCGGAGGCGTCCGGCACCGGCTACTACAGCGCCGCCGAGGGCCGCTACCGCCTGGACCTCCTCCAGCTCGTCGCCCCGGACCGGGAGTGGGCCGACGCGCTGCCGGAAGTACTGGGCGCGTCGCAGGCCGTCGGCACCCTCTCGGCGCGCGCGGCCGGGGAACTGGGCCTGTCACCGGAAACGATCGTCGGCCCTGGGGGAGGGGACCAGCATGCCGCGGCGGTAGGGCTCGGCATCGTCCCCGCCGACGTCGTCTACACATTCGGGACCTCCGGCGTGGTCTTCACCACGAGCAGGGAGCCGGTGTTCGATCTGAACGGCATCGTCGACGGTGTCGCCGACATGACCGGCGGCTACCTGCCGCTCGTCTCCACCCTCAACGCCGCGCGGGTCACCGACACCTTCGCCCGCCTGCTGGGCGTCGACCACGTCGGCCTCGCCGAGCTCGCGCTGGACGCGCCCGGCGGGTCGGGCCCGGTACTCGCCGCGTTCCTGGACGGCGAGCGGAAGCCGAACCGGCCCGGCGCACGCGGGCTCCTCGCCGGACTGACCTCCGCCACCTCCCGGGAGGAACTGGCCAGGGCGGCCTTCGAAGGCGTCATCCTTGGACTGATCTCCGGTGAGGCTCACCTGAATGTCGCCGGGGTCGACACCTCGGGCCGGTTGATCGCCACGGGCGGCGGCGCCAGGTCGGCGGCCTACACCCAGCTGCTGGCCGACCTGGCCGGCCGGGAGGTGCTGGTCGCCGACGCGCCCGAGGCCTCCGCCCGCGGCGCGTGCGTGCAGGCCGCCGCGGTCGTCACCGGTGAACCGATCACCGACGTGCTGAGGGCGTGGACACCGCCGACCCGGGTGGTCGCCGGTCCCCGGCCGGGCACCGACGCTCTGCGGGAGCTGATTCGCGACCGCTACGACCTCGTCGCCGGATGGGACGCCTTCGACCTTCCGGCCGCGCGCGGTGCTGGCCCGGCCGAGGGGGCCGTGCGGTGAGCGACCCCCGCCGTATGCTGAACCCGGTTCTGACCGGGGAGGTCGCCCGGCATCCGGGAGCCGTCCTCGCGGGAAGCATCTACGCGGTACCCAAGCCGGACCGCCTCGCCGTCGCGGAGGTCCTTGCCGCAGCCGGGCTCTGGATCCATGCGGACGTGATCGTCGCCGACGACATGCACCGCGGGGTGGACATCGCCCTGGTACGGACGCTAGTCGCCCGCGGGCTCGGACCGGTCGACGTCCACCTCATCGCCGCCGATATGGACGGTGTGCTCGAGGAGGTCTGCCGTACGCGCGCCGACCGCATCACCTTTCCGTTCGAGGCCTGCGCTGGCATCACCGGCGTCGCCGCGGTCGCCGAGCGGATCCGGTCGGCGGGGGCGGCGCCGTGGGTGGCGGTCGCACCGGACACCGACCTCGCCGAGGTCGAGCTCTGCCTGCCGGCGGTCGACGGGGCCCTGGTGATGCTGATCGAACCAGGCAGTTCCGAGGACGCCGACCCATGCTTGGAGAAGAAGGTCGCCGCCATTGGGCCACTCATCCCGGTCGGCGTCGACGGCGGCGTGAACGAGGCCAATCTTCCCGCCTGTCTGGGCGCGGGAGCCCGTTACATCGTGTCGGGCAGAGCGCTCTTCTCCGCTGGCGCGCCCGATGGCACAGCATCAACGAAGGGAATGTGATCTCGTGTCCACCTCAGCCACCGGTCCCGTGCCGGAACCGCCGGCGACCATGCGCGCCAGCGTTCTGACCGGCGCCGGCGCCATATCGGTGCAAGAACGCCCTGTCCCGCAGGTGCGGCCCGACGAGGTGCTGGTCCAGGTCGCCGCAGTCGGCGTGTGCGGCTCGGACGTGCACTACTACCGCGAGGGGCGGATCGGCGACTTCGTCGTCGACGGACCGCTCATCCTGGGTCATGAGGTGTCCGGGCGCATCGTCGCGGTCGGTGCCGATGTCGATGCCGCGCGGATCGGCGAGCGGGTCGCCATCGAGCCGCAGCGTCCGTGTCGGGTCTGCAGCCAGTGCAAGGCGGGCCGGTACAACCTCTGCCCGCATATGGAGTTCTATGCGACGCCGCCGGTCGACGGGGCGTTCTGCGAGTACGTGACGATCCAGGCCGACTTCGCCCATCCGGTTCCCGACACGGTGTCCGACGAGGCGGCGGCGCTGCTCGAACCCCTGTCGGTCGGAATCTGGGCCTCCCGCAAGGCACGGATCGTGCCGGGCTCACGCGTGCTCATCGCAGGAGCCGGCCCGATCGGCGTCATCACCGCGCAGGCGGCGAAGGCGTTCGGTGCCGCCGAGATCATCGTCACCGATCCGGTCGCCGAGCGGCGCCGTCTGGTCGAGAGGTTCGGCGCCACGCACACCCTGGACCCCCGCGAGGATGACGTGCGGGACCTGGCGGTGGACGCCTTCATCGACGCGTCCGGCGCCACCCCGGCGGTCATCAGCGGCATCGAATCGGTCCGCGGCGGTGGCGTCGTCGTCCTCGTCGGCATGGGGGCCGACGAGATCGCCGTTCCGATTCCGATCATTCAGAACCGGGAGCTGTCCCTCACCGGAGTCTTCCGTTACACCGACACATGGCCGACCGCGGCGCACCTCGTCGCCTCCGGCCAGGTCGACCTGGACTCACTGGTCACCGGGCGGTTCTCCCTCGAGGAGGCCGAGGACGCATTGAACGCGGACCGGACTCCGGGCAGCCTCAAGGCCATGGTGATGCCGGCATGAGCGTCCTCGACCAGTTCACGCTGACAGGAAAGAAGGCACTGGTCACCGGCGGCAACCGAGGTCTGGGCAGATCCTTCGCGACGGCGCTTGCGCAGGCGGGCGCGCAGGTCGCCATCGCCGGCCGCGACGCGGAGCGCAACGCGTCCGTGGTGCGGGAGGCCGCCGAGGAGGGACTGACACTCGTTCCGATCACCGCCGACATCACCGAGGACGCCGACGTGAACCGAATGACCCAGGAGGCGCTCGACGCGCTCGGTGGCCTGGACAT
>JAOPYL010000336.1 GCA_025964625.1 Actinoallomurus sp.
GGGGCGGCGCGGGCTGGGGCGGCTGGGGCCCGGTCCCCGGCGCCGACCAGGAGTCCGAGATCGAGATCTCGGTCGAGGAGGCGTACCACGGCACCCAGCGCAGCCTCACCGTGTCCGGACCGGACGGCACGCGCACCATCGACGTCACGATCCCGCCCGGGGTCACCGACGGCCAGCGCATCCGGCTCGCCGGGCAGGGCGGCCGCGGCGGTGACGGCGGGACGGCGGGCGACCTCTACCTGATCGTCCGGATCCGGCCGGACTCCCGGTACCGGGTGGAGGGCCGCGACATCTACGTGCAGTTGCCGCTCGCCCCCTGGGAGGCGGCGCTCGGCACGAGGGCTCCGATCGACACGCCCGGCGGTGAGGCCAAGGTCACGGTGCCGCCCGGCTCGTCGTGCGGCCGCCGGCTGCGGCTGCGCGGCCGGGGCCTGCCGAACCCGCGCGGGAAGCCGGGTGACCTGTTCGCGGAGGTCCAGATCATGGTGCCGCCCACGTTGAGTCCCGAAGAACGGCGGCTGTTCGAGGAGCTCGCGGCCACGTCGTCATTCGATCCGAGAGGACGGCGATGAAATACGCACTGATGCGGCCCCTGCGGTTCGACCTCGAGTCGTTCGCGCACGCGGCCGGCGCACATCCGGAGCTGATCCGCCGGCTGGTGGCCCTCGGGGTACTGGACGCCGAGCGGGACCAGTCCGGCGCACTGTGGTTCACGCCCTCGCAGCTCGCCGCCGTCGGCCGGATCCAGCGGCTGCGTTCGGGATTCTCGGTCAACTACGCCTCGCTCGGGCTCGTCTGTGACCTGCTCGACCGCATCGCCGTACTCGAGTCGGCCATGCGCCATCGTTCTCGACGTTTCGGAGACCGACCATGGACATGAACAAACTGACAGAGAAGTCGCAGGAGGCCCTCCAGTCCGCGCAGTCCCACGCCGTGGAGAGAGGCCACAGCGACGTCGACGCCGAGCATCTGACCCTTGCCCTGCTCGACCAGCCCGAGGGGATCGCGCGGCGGCTCCTGGAACAGGCGAACGTGGAGCCGAGCCTGCTGCGCAGCGAAATGGAGTCCCAGCTCGACAGGCGTCCCCGGATCACGGGACCCGGGGCGACTCCTGACCAGGTGCACGTCACGCGGCGGCTCGGCCGCGTGCTGGAGAAGGCCTTCCAGGAGGCCCAGCGCCTCAAGGACGACTATGTCTCCGTCGAGCACCTGCTGATGGCGCTGGTCGACGAGGGAGTGATCACGGGAGTACCCCGGGAGAAGTTCCTTGAGGCGGTCAACGCCGTGCGGGGCAACCAGCGTGTCACCTCATCCAATCCGGAGGCGGCCTATGAGGCGTTGGAGAAGTACGGGCGCGACCTCGTCAAGGACGCCCGGGAGGGCAAGCTGGACCCGGTGATCGGCCGTGATGCCGAGATCCGCCGTGTCATCCAGATCCTGTCGCGGAAGACGAAGAACAACCCGGTGCTCGTGGGCGATCCCGGAGTCGGCAAGACCGCGATCGTCGAGGGGCTCGCGCAGCGCATCGAGCGCGGCGACGTACCCGAGGGCCTGCGCAACAAGACGGTGTTCCAGCTGGATTTGAGCTCCCTGGTGGCCGGCGCGAAGTATCGCGGCGAGTTCGAGGAACGGATGCAGGCGGTGCTGAAGGAGGTCAAGGCCGCCGCGGGGGAGATCCTGCTGTTCGTCGATGAGCTGCACACCGTGGTCGGGGCGGGTGCGACCGAGGGCGCGATGGACGCCAGCAACATGCTCAAGCCGATGCTCGCCCGCGGTGAGCTGCACATGATCGGCGCCACGACCGTCCAGGAGTACCGCAAGCACATCGAGAAGGACGCGGCGCTCGAACGCCGCTTCCAGCCGGTGGTCGTCGACGAGCCGTCGGTCGAGGACGCCATCTCGATCCTGCGTGGTCTGCGGGAGCGGCTCGAGGTGTTCCACGGCGTGAAGATCCAGGACTCCGCGATCATCGCGGCGGTCACGCTGAGCCACCGCTACATCTCCGACCGGTTCCTGCCCGACAAGGCGATCGACCTGGTCGACGAGGCATGCGCGAAGCTGCGTACCGAGATCGACTCGATGCCCGCCGAGCTTGATGAGCTCACGCGCCGCGTCATGCGGCTGGAGATCGAGGAGGCGGCGCTGGCGAAGGAGACCGACCCGGCGAGCCGGGCGCGTCTGGAGGAGCTCCGGAACGAGCTCACCGAGCTGCGGTCCAGGGCGGAGTCCATGCGGGCCCAGTGGGAGGCCGAGCGGCACGCGTTGAAGCGGGTGCAGGACCTGCGCCAGGAGATCGAGCGGGTCCGCCGGGAGGCCGAGCAGGCCGAGCGGGAGTACGACCTCAACCGGGCCGCCGAACTGTGCCACGGCGTGCTGCCGGAGCTGGAACGCAGGCTGCAGGCGGAGGAGGAGCGGCTGACTTCCAAGCAGGGCGACCACCGGCTGCTCCGCGAGGTGGTCACCGAGGACGAGATCGCCGAGATCGTGGCTCGCTGGACCGGAATCCCGGTGAGCCGCCTGAAGGAGGGCGAGCGCGAGAAGCTGCTGAAGCTGGACCAGATCCTGCACCAGCGGGTCATCGGGCAGGACGAGGCGGTCCGGCTCGTCACCGACGCGATCATCCGCGCCCGGTCCGGGGTCAAGGACCCGCGCCGGCCGATCGGGTCGTTCGTCTTCCTCGGACCGACCGGTGTCGGCAAGACGGAGCTGGCCAAGGCGCTCGCCGAGGCGCTCTTCGACACCGAGAACAACATGATCCGGCTGGACATGAGCGAGTACCAGGAACGGCACACGGTGAGCCGCCTGGTCGGCGCCCCGCCCGGCTACGTCGGCTACGAGGAGGGCGGCCAGCTCACCGAGGCGGTGCGGCGCAAGCCGTACTCCGTGGTGTTGTTCGACGAGATCGAGAAGGCCCACCACGACGTGTTCAACACGCTGCTCCAGGTCCTGGACGACGGCCGGCTGACCGACGCCCAGGGACGCACGGTCGACTTCCGCAACACCGTGCTCATCATGACCTCGAACATCGGCTCGGACCTGCTGCTCGACGGCGTCACCCCGGAGGGCGAGATCAAACCCGAGGCCCGCGAGGGCGTCATGCGCGCGCTGCAGGGGCACTTCCGCCCGGAATTCCTGAACCGCGTGGACGACATCGTGCTGTTCAGGCCGCTGACGATGCGGGAGATCGAGCAGATCGTCGACCTGATGTTCAACGCCCTCCGCGACCGCCTCGCCGAGCGGCGGATGACACTGGAGGTCAGCCCGGAGGCGCGCGAGTTCATCGCCCGCCAGGGATTCGACCCCGTCTACGGCGCCCGGCCACTGCGCCGCTTCATCGCCCGCGAGGTCGAGACCCGCATCGGCCGCGCGCTGCTGACCGGCGAGATCGAGGACGGTGCGGTGATCAGGGTAGAGCTGCAGAACGGGCAGCTCGCCGTCACGTACGAGAATCCCTAGGAGGTCGCGATGGCCCAGCAGGACGCGACGGTCAGCTGTGAGCACTGCGGAAAGCAGAACCGCGTGCCGGCCGCCGCCGAGGGCGTCCCGCGCTGCGGCAACTGTCATCAGCCGCTGCCGTGGATCGTCGACGCCGACGACAACACGTTCGAGGAGGTCGTCGAGCGCGCGTCCATCCCGGTGCTGGTCGACCTGTGGGCGACCTGGTGCGGTCCGTGCCGTCAGGTCAGCCCGGCGCTGGAACAGGTCGCCCGCGAGATGGCCGGCCGGGTGAAGCTGGTGAAGGTGGACGTCGACCGGTCGCCCAAGATCCAGGCGCGGTTCGGCGTGCAGGCCGTGCCGACGCTGCTCGTGATGCGTGACGGCAAGGTCATCGACCAGCAGGCAGGTGCCGCGCCCGCCTCCGTGCTGCGGGCTTGGGTGGAGAAGGCCGTTGCAAGAGACGCCTGACCTGCACGGCGCCTACCCGCGTCTCGACCCGGAACAGATCGGCGTGCTCGCGGCGTACGGCGAACGGCATCCGACCCGGCGCGGTGAGACCCTCATCCAGGAGGGCGACCGGGACTACGACTTCTACGCGATCACGAATGGGAGCGTCGGAGAGTTCGAGGACGGGGAGCTTCTCCGGGTGCACGGCCCTGGCCGGTTCCTCGGCGAGCTCGGCCAGCTGACCGGGCAGCCCGCCTTCTTCACGACGAAGGCCGAAGAGCCCGGTGAGGTCGTGGCCATACCGGTGGAACGCCTGCGCCAGTTGATCGTACGGGAGCCGTGGTTCGGCGACCTGGTCCTGCGCGCGTACCTGATCCGGCGTTCCCTGCTGATCGAGCTGGGTGCCGGGCTCCGGATCGTCGGCTCCCGGTTCTCGCCGGACACGCGCCGCCTGCGCGACTTCGCGGCACGGAACCGGCTGCCGCACCGGTGGATCGACCTGGAGGAGGACCGCGAGGCCGAGTCGCTCGTGCGGCAACTGGGCATCCGGCCTGAGGACACCCCCGTGGTGATCCTTTACGGGCAGCAGGTGCTGCGCGATCCGAGCAATGCCGAGCTGGCCCGGATCATCGGCCTGCCCGCGCCCCCGCCCGTTCCGGTCGCCGAGGAGGAGCCTCACGACCTGGTCGTCGTCGGTGCCGGGCCCGGCGGGCTGGCCGCGGCGGTCTACGGCGCGTCGGAAGGCCTGGACACGGTCATCTTCGACGCCATCGCGACCGGGGGCCAGGCCGGCACCTCGTCCCGGATCGAGAACTACCTCGGTTTCCCCGCCGGCGTCTCCGGCGGGGAGCTGGCCGAGCGGGCGGTCATCCAGGCCGAGAAGTTCGGCGCCCACCTCCGCATCCCGGCCGAGGCGGCCGGGCTCGAGACCGGGAACGGGGCGCATGTCATCCGGCTGGATGACGGCGCCGCGACCCGCGCCCGCTCGGTCGTGATCGCGACCGGTGCCCGTTACCGCCGGCTGAACGTGCCGCGACTGGATGAGTTCGAGGGGTGCGGTGTCTACTACGCCGCGACCCTGGTGGAGGCCCAGGTGTGCCGGGACCAGCCGGTCGCGATCGTCGGCGGCGGCAACTCGGCCGGCCAGGCGGCGGTCTTCCTGTCCAGGCACGCGGTCCGGGTCCGCATGTTCGTGCGCGGGGGCGATCTGTCCGAGAGCATGTCGCGCTACCTGATCGACCGGATCGAGCGGAATCCGGCGGTGGAGCTGCACTTCCACAGCGAGGTGCGCGAGCTGCTCGGCAAGCGGAGGCTCGAGGGGATCGTCGTGGAGGACAACCGCACCGGCGAGCGGCACACCTTCGAGGTACGGGAACTCTTCGTCTTCATCGGGGCGGATCCCTGCGTCCGTTGGCTGGCCGGCAAGGTCGAGCTCGACGAGAAGGGCTACGTGCGCACCGGAGCCGGCGACGCGCTGCCGCTCGAGACCAACCTGCCCGGGGTGTTCGCGGTCGGCGACGTCCGCAGCGGATCGATCAAACGGGTCGCCTCCGCCGTGGGCGAGGGCTCGATGGCCGTGCGGCTGGTGCACGAACATCTGTCGCGCTGACCGCCGGGGTGATCACGGATCCTTCTGGAGCGCGAGGCGCGTCAGCTCGACGCGTGAGCCGACGTCCAGTTTGCGGAAGACGTGACGCAGGTGGAAGGCGACCGTGTGCACGCTCATGAACAGCTGGTCGGCCACCTGCCGGTTCGTCAACCCCTGGGCGACCAGGTCGGACACGCTGCGCTCGGTGTCGGTGAGGCTGGCCCATCCCGACACCGGCCGGTCGGCCTGGGTCCAGTGGCGGCGCCGTACGCCCAGCCGCCGCAGCCGCCGGCGGACCCGGGCCGCGTCACGTGCCGCCCCGATCGCGTTGTAACAGGACAGCGTCGCGTCCAGGGTGACGACGGCTCTTCGCAGCCCGTCGGCGGCCTGGTCCGCGGCGGTCAGCACCGACAGATCCTCCGAGGCGGAGGCCCGCGCCCACGGGTCGGTGTGGTTCGACGCGGCGCGTTCCAGGGCCCGCGGGTCGCCGTCGAGCAGGCCACGCGCGTGCGCCGCGGCGACGCGGACCGTGGGGTAGGCGGGGTTGTCGCGGGCGAGCCGCTCCACCGCCGCCACCACGGTCCGGGCCCGCGGCCGGTCGTCCAGGACGAGCGCGGTGCGCACCAGCCAGGCCGCCGCGGCAGGATCGCTGATCAGCGCCCAGCAGTGCCGCAGCACCTCCTCGCACAGCCGGCCGAAGGTCTCCGCCACGGCTCCGGGGCCCTCGCGCGCCTCCGCGACCTGGGCCGCGACCAGCGCGAACCCGGCACGGGCGTACGGCGACCCACAGCACGGCGGCCGTGGCCGGTCGCGCGTGAGGTGCCGGTGGGCGGCGTTCACGTCCCCGGCTCGCAGCGTCGCGGCTGTGAGCACCGCCAGCGCGGACGAGGTGAGCACATGTGGCCCGAGCCCGCTGGTGGCCGAGAGGCCCGCCTCGGCCTCGGCGATGGCGTCCTGGAACCGGCCCGTGGCCAGGTGCAGGCGGGCGCGCAGGATGGCGGGCGCCGCCGCCCACGCGAGGTTCCCGAGGGTCTCGGCGTCGTCTCCGGCGCTCGCCATCACGGTCCGGGCCTCGTCGAGCCGCTGGACGTCGGTCAGCAGCATGGCCAGGATCATCCGTGGGTGGATGCGCCGAGCGTCGGCGGAGGTCGCGCGGCGTACGGCCTCGCGGGCGAGACTCAGGCCGGCGGCGAGCCTGCCCGCGTCCCACTCGGCCAGCGCCAGTGCGGTGAAGGCCCCGGTGACCAGGGCGTCGCCGTGCTGGCCTGCCGCCGACACGATCGCCTCCGCGCGCTCCCGTGCCCGCCTGCCATCGCCCGCGCCCGCCTGCGCGTTGAGCAGGGCCAGCTCCGCGTCGTCGCGGAGGCTGCCGGGCAGGCACGGTTCGGCCAGCGCGGCGGCGGCCTCCGCCGCCGCCTCGGACGGCCGTCCCTTCATGTGCAGGATCTCCGACAGCAGGCAGCGCAGCCGGGCGCATGACACCGCGGGCATGGGCCGGGTGAACGCCAGCCGCGCCAGGTGGGCGGCCTCGTCCAGGCGCCCTGTCGCGGTGAGGGCGCGGACCGCCGTGAGCGTGCGGGCGGGCCGCTCCGGTTCGGCGGGCCCGGTGAGTTGCAGCGCGTGCATCGCGAGGTCGGCCGCGGTCTGCGGCGACGTCGGCAGGACCTCCGCGATCGCCCGGTCCAGTCCGGCCAGGGCACGGGCGTCGTCGGCCCGCACACCCTGCACGAGGTGGGACGCCGCGGACGACGCCGACCCGCGCCGCCCGATGAGGAGCTCGCCGATCTGCCGGTGCAGGGCCTGCCGTACGGGCGCCGGCACCGCCTCGGTGACGACCTGCCACACCAGGTCGTGCCGGAAGCACAGGGCGTCCGGCGTGGCGGCCAGGAGACCGGCCGACAGCGCCTCGTCCAGCTCGGGCAGGATGGCGGCCGGAGTCGTGCCGAGGATCTCGGCCACGTCCTCGGGTGAGAACGAACGCCCCAGGACCGCGGTCACGGTCAGCAGGTGACGCGTCCGGGGACCCAGCCCGCCGAGCCGGCGCCGTACGACGGCCTGGACCCGTTCCGGCAGCCGCGCGGACGAGAGGCGCGCGCGGCCGCCGGAGATCCGGACCGTACCCTCGCCGCGCAGTCCGGCGAGGAGCTCGGTGAGCAGCAACGGGTTGCCGGCCGCCCCGGCCGCGACCGCCAGCAGATCGGGGTCGGGCATGGCTCCCAGCGTGTCGATGACGATCTCGGTCAGCGCGTCGTCGCCGAGTGGGGCGAGCGTGCACCGCTCCGCGCCGTCGCGCTCCATGAGGTCGAACAACCGCCCGGCCGCGTTGCCGGACGGGGTGGTGCAACGGGCCAGCAGCCACACCACGGGATAGCAGCCGAGCTGCCACGACAGCACCTGCAGCGCCATGAGAGTGGCCGGATCGGCCCACTGGAGATCGTCCAGGCTCACCAGCACCGGACCGGACCCCGCGCGTTTCTCCAGCCGCGTACGCAGCTCCTCGACCAGCCAGAGGCACGGGGACGGCCCCGGTGCGGCGCCTTCCCCGCCGGCGGCCACGGGCTCCCCGAGCGCGGACAGCAGTGGCTCGAGGGGCGCCATCTGGCCCAGTTCGCGTGCCCGGCCGACCACCGACGACAGGCCGCGACCGGCGGCCGTACGCGCGGCCTCGCCGAGCAGGAGGCTCTTTCCCATGCCCGGCTCACCTTCGACGAGCAGGATGCCCGGGCGTCCCGCCTCGGCGGCCTTCAGCACGCCGAGCACGGCTCTCCACTCATGCTCGCGGCCACGCATCGTCTTCGCCGCGTGAGCCGGCTCACCGCGATGCGACACGATGGTCATGGCATCAGCGTCCGATGCGGGGCGCTCCGGTGCCAGGTCATCGCGGGGCGAAAACCGCGATCGTGGACCGTCCGGTTCTCGTGCGGATGACAGCCGGAACAGGTGACGGGTGTCCGCCAGGCCGGGTTCGATCAGCCTGTGTGGTCCTACGGGTCTGGTCGGCCGCCCGCTGCCCTCGTATGCTGGCCACAGGGGGAGAAATGGCTGGTCATCACGCGTCTGGTGTCTGCGGCCGTGGATCGCGGACCGGCGGTCGTACCCGTACGCCCCGCCCGTACGCCGACGGCCCCCGGGCGGAGAGAGACTGAGCCGGCGGCGCGATGCCGATCCCGGAGCAGCCTCCCGACCTGACCCTGCGGGATCAGCTCTCCAGCATGCGGTCGCTGCTGGCCCTCTCGATGGTGATGAGCGAAAGCGACGACCAGGCCCACGTCCTCAGCCTGGCCGCCACGGCGATCCCCTCACTCGGACGCTGCAGGCTGGAGGGTGCCTACCTCGTCGGGAGCGGCTGGCAGGCGATTCAGGGGGCCCGCGCCGAGGCCGAGACGCGCGCCGACCTGGAGACGCAGTTCGCGGTGCTGAGCGTCGCCGGAGGGGCGGTCGCGGTGCTACGGCAGGGCTGGGCGTGGGCCTTTCCGCTGCGCAGCCTCGACGGCCACCTCGGCTACCTGGTGGTCGGCGCCCCCGACGAGCCGCCTTCCTCGGAGCAGTTCCTGCTCAGGGTGCTGGCCCAGCAGGCCGGGATCGCGATCGCCAACACCCGCCAGCACGCCCGCCGGCGGGCCAACGCCGAACAGCTGCGCGCCGCCAACGCCGCCCTGGCCGAGACGGTCTCCGGCCTGGAGTACAGCACCAGCATCCACGAGCGGCTCATCCGCGCGGCGGTGGCGGGGGAGGGCCCCGAAGGCATCGCGTACGCCCTGCACGAGGTCACCGGCTACGCGGTCGCGGTGGAGGACCGGCACGGGAACCTCCGGGCGTGGGCCGGCCCCGGCCGGCCGGACCCCTATCCCAAAGAGGCGCGCGAGACGCGCGAGGAGATGCTTCGCGAGGCGGTGCGTGAGGCCGGGCCGATCCGGCGGCAGGGCCGCCTGGTCGTCCCGGCCGGCCCGCGCGAGGAGGTGCTCGGCGTCCTCGCCCTGGTCGACCCGGACGGCTCCGCGGGCCAGCGGGAGCAGGTCGCCCTCGAGCACGCCGCGACCGTGCTCGCGCTGGAGCTGGCCCATCTGCACAGCCTCGCCGAGGCGGAGCTGGGCCTCGGGCGGAACCTGGTCGAGGAGCTGCTCTCCGGCGCCGATGAGAAGACCGTCCTCGCCCGTGCCGACGCGCTCGGATATGACCTGCAGCGCCCGCACCGGATCGTCGTCGTGGTCGGAGCCGGGCCCCGGCCGAGCAACGACGAGTTCTTCCGCGCCGTGGGACGCGCGGCGCGCGAGACCGGCATCGGCTCGCTGCTCGCCGACCGTGGAGGGGAGGTCGTCGTGCTGTCCGACGCCGACCGGTCATGGACGCGGTTCCGGGCCGTCGTGCGGCGCGATCTCGGCGGCGGGCTCTGCCGGGTCGGTGTCGGCCGAGCGTACGCACGGCCACTGGACCTGTCCCGCTCCTACCACGAGGCCCGGCTCGCGCTGAAGCTTCAGAGCACCGTCGCCGGCGATCACCCCGCCACCGAGTTCGACCAGCTGGGCGTCTACCGGCTGCTCGCCGACGTCGGGGAGCCCGGCAGCGTCGAGCGGTTCGTCCGGGACTGGCTGGGCGACCTGCTCGACTATGACACGGCGAAGGGGGCCGAGCTGGTCGGCACCCTGAGCCGCTACCTCGAATGCGGCCGGGGCTATGAGGCGACCACCGCCGCGCTGGCGATCCACCGCAGCACGCTGAAGTACCGGCTGCGGCGGATCAGGGAGATCTCCGGCCACGACCTCGGTGATCCGGACACCTACTTCAACCTGCAGCTGGCCGCCCGGGCCTGGAACACGCTCCTCGCCCTCCGCGCCGACCGGCCATGACGGCGTACCGGTGGGTCGAACAGGTAGTCATGCGGGGGATTCCCCCGGTCCCCCAGCGGCGTGCGCGGGGCAGGCTGGTGGCATCGGCACGTCATGTGCGCGGTCCGGTCAGGCGGAGCGCCGGCGAGGGAGGAGTCCCTATCGACAGCGGAACAGACTCACGCATTTGATGCCTCGTGCCGGCTCGGGAGCCGGAGGCGGCCTGCTCAGGACGACCGCTTTCCCTCCCGGGCCGTCTATGTGTCCCGCCCGTGGGGCCGCCGGTCCTCGGCGCGTGCCTGTTCATCGGCCGACTGCCCGGTGCCCTCGTTCTGCTCGGTGACCCAGGCGGCGATGTGTGCGCGAGAGTTGAAACCGAGCTTGTTCAGGATGTGCTCGATGTGACCCTCGGCGGTGCGCTCGGCGATGACCAGCGCGGCCGCGATCTCCTTGTTGCTCATCCCCTGAGCCACGAGCTGGGCGATCTCCGCCTGGCGGCGTGTCAGCGCCGGTGGCCGGTCCGCCATCTCCTGCGGGTCCGGCGCCGGCCTGCCTTCGTGGAGGGCATAGGCGAGCGCCTCGTCGCGGAAGAGTTCGGCACCGTGCTCGGCGGCCGTCTGGAAGGCGGCTTCGCCGAGGGCCTCGCGGGTGCCGGCCTCGCAGTCGCCGTGGTAGCCCGCGAGATACCGGTATCCGGACAGCGGGCCGTCCGCCGCCCGCCAGGCGGTCCGCAGGATCCCGAGCAGCCGGGCGGCCCGTGGATACTGCTCGTCGGCGGCGGCGATCCAGGCCAGCGCCTCGAGGTTCAGCACGGTCCCCCGCGGGTCGCCGAGGGCGCGGTTGAACCGCAGGCTCTCCTGCTCCAGTGCGGACGCGCGCCGGATGTCGCCCTCACGCCAGAGCTCGATGCCGAGCGCCATCCTGGCGTACGCCATGTGCCAGCCCTCGCCGCCGGCTTCGCACACGGCGAGGGCCCCCTCGGCGAGCCTGATGGCGTGCGGCGCGTCACCGAGCCATGAGTAGGTGAGGGAGAGCCGCGTGAGCGCCAGTGCCAGGCCCGCCGGTTCCCCCGTGGCGCGGTGGCGGGCCACCGCGTCCTCGCCGAGCCCGACCGCGGATGCCGTGTCGCCCCGGGCCATGGCGACCATCGCCGAGTGGAGGACGGCCCACGCGAGGACCCGCTCCAGCCCCAGCCGCTCTCCGATGAGCCTGCTCTCGTCGAGCATCGCCGTGGCGGCGTCGGGCTCGGCCTGGATGATCGCGAGCCAGCCGCAGGCGCACAGCGCCCGGGCCCGGGTCTCGGTCGCCGCCGTGTCGGCCGCCAGCCCACGGTCGAGCCAGTCCCGTCCCTCGCCGAGATGACTGCCGGTGATCCAGTGGTAGAGCAGGTCGGTGGCCATCGTCAGGCCCATCCTGGGTTCGGCGGGCTCGGAGAAGCAGCACTCGAGGGCGGCGCGAAGGTTGGCGTGCTCGAGCCTCAGCCGGGTGAGCCACACGGCGTGCGACCGGCCGGCCGGTTCGATGCTCGCCTCGGCCGACAGCCGCTGGTAGTAGTCGCGGTGCCGGCGCCGCAGCGCCGCCTCCTTCCCGGACGCGGCGAGCCGTTCGCGGCCGTACTGGCCGATCGTCTCCAGCAGGCGGTACCGCACTCCGGCCGGATGCTCCTCCCGTATCAGGACTGACTTGTCCACCAGCCCGATCACCAGGTCGATGACCTCCTCGCGGGCGATGCCGTCGCCGGCACAGACCGCCTCGGCCGCCTCCAGGTCCAGGCCGCCGCTGAACACCGAGACGCGTGCCCACAGGAGGCGCTCCGGGTCGGTGCACAGCGCGTCACTCCAGTCGATCAGCGCGCGCAGCGATCGATGCCGGGCCGGTACCGTCCTGGATCCGGCCGTGAGCAGCCGGAACCGGTCGTCCAGCCGCTCCAGCAACTGGTCCACCGACAGCGCCCGCAACCGTACGGCCGCCAGCTCGATCGCGAGCGGGATGCCGTCCAGCCGGCTGCAGATCCGCTGCACCGCCTCCCGGTTGGCCGCGGTGACGGCGAAGCCCGGCAGCACGGCCTCGGCCCGTTCGGCGAACAGCCGCACCGCGTCGGTGTACGCGGGCGAGCCGTCGGCGGTGCGTGTGCCGTCGGGCAGCGGCAGCGGGGGCACCGTGAACGTCTGTTCGCTGGCGACTCCCAGCGGCTGCCGGCTGGTCGCGAGGATCCGCAGGTCGGGGGCGGAACGCAGCAGTACCTCGGCGAGCACGGCGCAGGCGTGCAGGAGGTGCTCGCAGTTGTCCAGGACCACCAGCGCCCGCTTGTCGTGAAGGTGGCCGATGAGCACGTCCGTGGGCGGCCGGGACGAGCGCTCCCGGATCGGCATGGTCTCCGCCACGGTCTGCGGGACCAGCTCCGGGTCGTCCAGCTCGGCGAGCTGGACGAGCCGCACGCCGTCCGCGAAGGCCCGCCGCAGGTCGGCCGCGACCCGTGACGCCAGCCGGGACTTGCCGACGCCGCCCACCCCCGTGAGGGTCACCAGGCGAGAGGCGGCCAGGAGCCGCTTGACCTCGGCCGCCTCATGCCGACGCCCCACGAAACTGCTCACCTCGGCCGGCAACCCGGAGGTCCGCCGCCGCTTCGAGGTGCTCGCTTTCACATCCATGAGATGCCTCACCCCGTGGTCCGGCCTGGCAGATCACCATTTGCCACTCCGAACCGGCACGTCCCACATTACGCGTGTCACCCCTGTCGAAGCTTGCCGAGGCCAACCGTCCTGATGTCGTGAGGGCCGCATCAGCTTTCGGCCCGTACGTCTTCGGGTCCTTGCCGGCGTGGAGGGACCCGGCTCAGGTGGTGGCCAGCAGGTCGGTGCCGGCCGCATCGAGGAGTTCCTGGAGGTGCAGGCCGCGCCGGACGTCCAGTTCGTGCGGGGTGCGGTTCTCCACCGCGTCCGCGAACTCCCCGAACATCGTCTGGATCGCGTCCGGCCCGGCGACCCCGGCGCAGTCGATCATGGCGGAGCCGCCCGATCCGAAGATCTCGGTCTGGGCGCGGGGCGGCTCGTCCGCCGACGCCGTCGCGCACATGGAGGCCTCGCTGTACCGGCCGCCTTCGTGTTCGAGCATCAGCCCGACCCAGCCGGACCGTTCGCCGTGCGCGCGGATGACCAGCGTCCGGCCCAAGGCGGCGTCGAGCACGTCCAGCAGATCCGTGCCCATGTCCATCAGCACGCCGTATTCGACCCGCCACGGGGGTGCGGACGTGCCGGTCGCCAAGGCCGCCGAGATGAGCCGGCCACTGCCTCCGAGGGGGTGCGTCCGCTTGATCTCCCTGGACAGGAACTCGCGGACGGCGGTGGCGTAACGCCAGGTCAACGCGATCTGTGAGACGACATGGTGGGCGGTCACCACGTCGTTCAGGTCTTCGGCCCCGGCGAGGTCGCCGGCGATCGGCCTGCCCAGCAGCACCGCCTTGGAGCGTCCCGCCGCGATCACGGCGAGATCGGACTGCGCGGGGGGCGGCACGGCGAAGGCGACAGCGTCGCAGTGGTCGAGCATCTCGTCGTAGCGGCCGAACGCGGGCACCGAGTATCGCGCGGCGAGGTCCCGTGTGGACTGCGGCGAACGCGACCACACGCCCGCGAAATCGATCCCTGGGCACGATGCGAGCGACGGGGCGTAGGCCTCGCTGGCCCTGCGGCCCGCACCGGCGAGGCCGACGGTTACCGCCATGAGTCCACTGTAGGACGGTGGTCCCCTCCCGGCTCGGCCTGGGGTGGCGGCGGCGAGGCCGGATGCGAGTCGACCGGCCTCATCACTCTGAAACCACCGCTGACATGCCGCGAAGCGGACAAAGGTGATTATCTGGGATTAACGGCTCGAAGGAGGAGTGAGATGTCGGAACGTCTTTTCCGTGACCGGCGGGAGGCCGGACGGACCCTGGCCGGCCAGCTCGATCGTTACCGGGATGACCCGGGCGTCGTGGTCCTCGGGCTGCCACGCGGCGGCGTGCCGGTCGCGTACGAGATCGCCTCGGCGCTGGGCGCCCAGCTCGACGCCTTCCTCGTTCGCAAACTCGGCGTTCCCGGCCAGGAGGACCTGGCGATGGGGGCGATCGCCGCCGGCGGCATGATGGTCCTGAACGAGGACGTTCTCCGCGCCCTCGCCATCCCCCCACAGGTCGTCGAGCAGGTCGCCGAGCGCGAGGGCCGGGAGCTGACCCGGTGGGAGCAGGTCTACCGCGACGGCCTGCCGATGGCGGACGTCGCGGGGAAGATCGTCATCCTCGCCGACGACGGCCTCGGCACGGGTGTGAGCCTGCGCGCGGCCGCGCACGCGCTGCGCCTGCTCCGCCCGGTCCGGATCATCGTCGTGGAGCCGGCCGCGTCCGAGTCGACCTGCCGGGATCTCGCCCCCCTGGTCGACGAGGTGGTCTGCGCGACCACGCCGTCGCCCTTCATGGCGGCCGGCGACTCCTACTGGAACTTCACCCAGACGACCGACGAGGAGGTCAGGGACCTCCTCCGCGCCGCCGCGCCGCGGCGGCCGGCCGGAGCCGGTGCACGAGGCCCCACGGAGGCGGCCGTCGTCCGTTCCCAGGCGATGCCGGTGGACGAGGGGGCGCCGGCGGACGATGCGCTGTTCGACCTCGTCGGCGACGCGCACTACGTGTTGATCGGTGAAGCCTCCCACGGCACCCACGAGTTCTACGAGGCACGCGCCGCGATGACGCGACGGCTGATCGAGGAGAAGGGCTTCTGCGCCGTCGCGGTCGAGGCGGACTGGCCGGACGCCTACCGGGTGAACCGGTACGTGCGCGGCCGCAGCGACGACGTGACCGCCGAGGAGGCGCTGCGTGACTTCGAACGCTTCCCGACCTGGATGTGGCGCAACACGGTGGTGCTGGAATTCGTCGGCTGGCTGCGCTCCCGCAATGACCGGGTGGACGACGAGCGGGCCAGAGCCGGCTTCTACGGGCTCGACCTCTACAGCCTTCGCCGGTCGATGGAGGGGGTCGTCTCCTATCTTGAGAACGTCGACCCGGGCGCCGCGGCCCGTGCCCGTGAGCGTTACGCCTGTTTCGACCACCACGACGGCGAGGACGGCCAGGCGTACGGCTTCGCGGCCGCCTTCGGGGCAGGCGAGTCGTGCGAGCGGCAGGCGGTCGAACAGCTCGTCGAGCTGCAGCGCCACGCGCTGGAGTACGCGCGGCGCGACGGCCTGATGGCCGAGGACGAGCTCTTCTTCGCCGAGCAGAACGCGCGGACCGTCAAGGACGCCGAGCAGTACTACCGCATGATGTTCGGCGGGCGGGCCTCGTCCTGGAACCTGCGTGACCGGCACATGGTCGCCACTCTGAACACGCTCGCCGACCACCTCACCGGACAGCGCGGCGAACCGGCCAAGATCGTCGTGTGGGCGCACAACTCCCACCTCGGCGACGCCCGGGCCACGGAGATGGCCTCACGCGGGGAGCTCAACGTCGGCCAGCTCGTGCGCGAGCAGCACGACGGCGACTGCCGCCTCATCGGCTTCACCACCTACACCGGCACGGTGACCGCGGCCGACGACTGGGGAGGCCCCGCCGACCGCAAGTGGGCGCGCCCGGGACTCCCCGAGAGTGTCGAGGAGCTGTTCCACGAGGTGGGGGAGAAGGGATTCATGGTGGCGTTCGGCGCCGCGCCGCAGGCGGCCGAGGCGCTGCGCTCCGCCCGGCTCGAGCGGGCGATCGGCGTCATCTACCGCCCGGAGACCGAGCGGCAGAGCCACTACTTCCGCTCCCGCGTCGCCGATCAGTTCGACGCCGTCATCCACATCGACGAGACACGAGCCCTCGAACCGCTGGAGCGGACCGCCCGCTGGGAGAAGGGCGAGGTGCCCGAGACCTATCCGTGGGCCGTGTAAGCAGCGACCGGCAAGCAGGACAGCCGGGCTCTAAGCCGGGAGGGCGAGCCCCGGCCGGGTCCGCTCGAGCACGATGACGGCGGCGTCGTCGTTCAGCTCCCCGCGGACATGGGTGAGGAGGTCGTCGCGGATGTGCTGGACGAGCGACTCGGGGTCTCCGCCGCTCCAGGCCAGGATCCGGTCGGCGAGCGGAAAGAACGTGCCGGCCGGGTCGCGGGCCTCGATCACCCCGTCGGTGTAGAGCACGAGCAGGTCACCGGCGCCGAACGGGAACGTCTCGACCGGGTAGCCGCACTCGGAGAGCTCCCCAAGGCCCAGCGGGGGAGCGGGCCGGCGGGCCTGGAGCGTCGTGACGCGCCGTTCGCGCAGCAGCAGCGGCGGGGGATGCCCGCAGTCGATCAGACGGACCACCGGCTCGTCATCGGGGATCTCGAGCAGCGCGGCCGTGACGAAGAACTCCCCGACGTCCTGGTCCGTCTCTGTGAGCTCGGCCAGGTTCCGGGAGACGCTCGCCTCCAGGTACGCCATGAGCGCGGGCAGGGCGGCATGCCGGTGGGCGGCCTCCCGGAAGGCGCACAGCAGCAGGGCGGCGTCGCTGATGGAGGTCAGTCCCTTGCCGCGCACATCACCGATGATCAGCCGCGTCCCGCGGGTGGTGCGGGCGGCCGCGTACAGGTCGCCGCCGATGCGGGCCTCGGCGTCGGCGGCAAGGTACACCGACGCGATCCGCAGCGGGCCGATCCGGCGCGGAAGAGGGCGGAGCACGACACGTTGCGCGGCGTCGGAGACCGACCGGACCTGTGCGAGCTCCCGCGCGCGCCGCTCGCGGAGGTAGGAGAAGACCACCACGAAGGCCGAGATCGTCAGCAGCGTGATGATCTGCACTTCGTAGTTGAGCGTGGTCACCCCGCCGCGCAGCCCGTTGATGAACAGCTGGGTGACCAGGGCGAGGAGTGCGATCGCCGCGGTCATGCGGGGGCCGGCGAAGGAGGCTGTGATGGCGGGTACCACGACCAGCAGCGGGCCCAGCTGGACACCCCTGGGGACCAGGTTCTCGGCCACCGCGATCAGCAGAATCAGCACGAGCGGAATCCCCACCAGCGCATGACCCGGTCGCCACGAATGGCGGAGCTCCATCAGGCGCTCCCCTAAGCGCACGTCGTCAACCTACCCGCGGAACCGCCCCAGCCGTCGAGGACCGCGTCACGAGACCGGTTCCGTAGGCCGGAGGGGTCGTCTCCGCTCTCCGCTCTCGGCGCTCGCGGCTCCGCCGCCCGGCGTGGACGAACGGGACGTCATCGGCCGCAGCGAACTCGCCCGCCGGCTTCAGCCCAGCGTCTTTCCGGCCACCGTGCAGCAGCTCCTGGGCAGCGCGACGAAGATGTGGCATTTGGCGCCTTCGCTGATCATTGTTGCTGGCAGACTCGCGGTATGCCGGAGGTCTCCGTAGCGACGAGCGTGATCACTACGTTGGGTACGGTGCTGGCCGCGCTCGGCGGGATCGGCATGACGCAGGGGATCGGTGCGCGCATCGAGCGGCAGAAGAGCGAGCGCCGGCGGGTGGAGGAGTCCGTCCGGCGGCGGGATCGGACCTGCGGCGATCTGATGGCCGCGGCCAGGAAGCTCAGGCTTCAGATCGCCGTCACCTCAAAGGGCGGTCGCTGGAAGGACATGGACGTACGGCTGGCGGCGATCCAGGAACAGGCGGCGGTCGTCAACCAGCACGTCTCCCACGTTGCCCTGCTGGCTGGCGAGGACGTCGTGGTGGCGGCCCGGGATCTCGGCCGGCACGCGGATGACCTGGCCGGTTTCGTCGCCGAGAAGACCGAGATGACGCCGGGAGCCGGATCGGAGGGCGTTCTGGGGGAGGAACCCGACTTCACGGCCTACGAAGCGTGCCTGAAGGAGTTCGAGGCCCTGGCGCGTGAGAGTCAGGCCGATGGGCCGTCGGGGCCGGGCCGCAGGATGCGCTGAGCCTCTGCGCGCTGCGGAGGCGACAGGGGCGGATCGGTGGCTTCGTCGGCCCGGCGTGCCAGGTCGGCGGCGGCGACGCGGTCGCCGCCGAGCGCCAGCGTGCGTGCGGCGTACAGCAGCACTGGACCACTACTGGGCGCGTCGGCGAGGGCGGCGTCGATCTCCGCGTGGGCGGCGGAGTGATCACGTAGCGTGGCGAGGGCCAGGCCACGGGCGGCGCGGGTCGCCGGACGCTGGTGAGGTCCCACGCGGTCGAGGTCACGGAGGGCCTCCGTGGCCTGGCCGAGGTCGGCGAGCAGCTCACCCCGGGCCTGGAGTGCCTCCGGAGTGTCGCCGTCGATGGCGAGCACGTCGCTCAGCACGGCCACCGCGGTCTGTCGCTGCCCCATACGTGACAGTGCCCGGCCGAGCTCGGTGTGGAACGCCAGGTCGTTCGGCAGCCGCTCCACCGCGGCGCGGAGCCCGCTCACCGCTTCGGCCTCGCGTCCCTGCGCCAGGAGGGCACGACCGATGGCGGCCAGCAGCCGCCCGACGGCCGCGCTGTCGCCGATCGTCTCCGAGAAGTAGGCGGCGGAGCGATAGTGCGTCTCGGCGACCGCCGGATCACCACGCAGGTAGGCGATGTCGCCGAGGAGCGACTCTGTCTCCGCGCGTGCTCGCAGGTCGTCGCCGTTGAGACGCAACGCCTCTTCGGCATGCCGTTGGGCCTCAGGGAAATCACCCTCATTGAGAGCGTGGCCGGCCAGCCTCAGCTTCTCGGCGCCGTCGGCGTCTTGTGGCGGCTTCAGATCGGCCACGTCGAGCCGCCGGAGGGGCCGGGCGAGGCGGTCGTGCTGCAGCCGATAGCCGCCAGGACCTGCCTTCAGGACGTGCCGGTCTTCGAGGGCGCGCAGTGCTCTGACGGGGATGTCCGAGTCGAGGGCCGATTGCCGGGTGAATCCCGGTTCGCCGTCGAGTGCACGCTGCAGCCATGAGGTGAGCCGCAGTGCGGACACGCCATGTTCCGCCGCGGCGTGGGCGACCGCCTGGCCACAGAAATCAGTCAGCCAGCGATCGAAGTCGGCGTGCTTGGCCACGTCGCCACGGCTGATCATCGGCGTCGCACGGGGGAGGGACGACCACAGCCCGGAGCAGCCCACCTGAAGAAGAACGGGTTCGATGGCCGTCACCGGGTCACCGCTGATTTCGGAGACGACCATTTCGGCGGCGTCCGGCTCGAACACGCGGCCGGCCGCCCGGGCGGGCCGTGTCATGGCCTCCGTCGCCGCCTCCCGGGTGAGGGCCGGCAGGCTGAAGGCGGCGGCATCATCCAGGCGGTAGCCGTCGGCGTGTTCGTCGCGGACCGCGATCAGCAACCGCAGACCGGGCAACTCGTGCAGCGCTTCGGCCAGCTCGGCCAGGAACGCGGCTCGCTGGGGCTCCTGGGCCGCCGGTCCGTCGAACAGCTGCTCGGCCTGGTCGATCACGGCCAGTGTGCGCCGGCCGTCGCGCCGCGCGGTCTGCGGGCGGCGGCGCCGCAGAAAATCGGCGAGCGTACGGCCGGCCAGCACGCTCACGTATTCGGCCGGAAACCAGGAGGAGAGCAGTGCGAGCGAATACCGATTGTGGGCGGGGAGTGCGGCGATCGGGCCGGACGGGGGCAGAACGAGACGTCCGGTGGGCAGGACGTCCCCGGCCGGCTCCATCCGGGGAAGCAGCCCGGCGGTGATCAACGAGGTCTTGCCGACCCCCGCCGCGCCCGACAGAAGGGTCAGCGGCGTGCGGTTCCACAGGGCCGCGACCTCGGCGGATTCTCGATCACGGCCGAAGAATTGGTCGGCCTCCTCCGAGCGAAAAGGACGAACGCCGACATAGGGAACTCGGTCCACGCCATTGGTGAGGGTGGTGACCGTCATATGGGCGATCCCATCCGGGGTCGTGAGCGCGTGCGGGCACGCGGGCCGAAACGCGAATGCCGGGTCGTCGGCAGGTCGTTCGCCGGCAAGGACCGCGCGCCGCACATGCCAGGACGGCGAACGGCGTGGCGCGTCCTGAGAATGATCCCGCGAAAGTGCACGTAAAACGTCCAGGCTCGGCGGTGGCGACCGGCGAATCTTAGCGGCCTATCGGTGGATCCCGCGAGCGCTGATGCCGAATGAGACTGCTCCTCACACCCGGTTCGTGAACCCTGCCGACCCTTCGCCGGAGTCCCCTCGCTCGAGCAGGCGGGCCAGCTCGCGGTCGAGGACCGTACGGTCGACGCCGGCCAGATCGCGGAGCGACACGCCCGAGAGATCGATCGGTCCGCCGTCGAGCTCGCCGGTGTCCTCGCACATGTGCTCCCCCTGCCCGTCCGCGGGTCGTCCATCCGGTTCCTTCCCATCTGTCCGTCGGAGGAATCTAGCCGGATCGGGCCGAGATCTCTGGCGGCTCATACAGACAGCATCACCCGTGGACCGCGCCGACGCATACCTGTGCAGGTAAAAGTCCCGCTCGGGAGACGATGTTCGGGCCGGCTCCAGGGCCACGCCGTACCGCCAACATGGGCGTATTCGGGCTTTAACGGTTACAGATGCTGTTCAAGGGATCAACGTGACGTCTAGGGGTTTAGGTGGACGGCTTAATCGAAAGGTTTCGCTACGTCCACGCGAAGAAAGAACCCCTAGGATGGCCGTATATTTTCGCGATCGGTGAAAGGACGCGGGCGCGCGTGGCTAGTTCACAAGGGCGGGGAGGTGTCCCTGCGGTCTGGGGTCGCAAGATGCCGGGACGCAACAAGAATTTCACCGGCCGTGACGGCCTTCTCGAGCAACTGCACGACAGCATCCAGAGCCGGGCGACCGCGGTCGTCCCGCACTCCGGCCAGGCGGCGGTTCGGGACAGACCGGAGAACATGTCCCACGCGCTGCAGGGTATGGGCGGTGTGGGCAAGACCCAGCTGGTCACCGAGTACGCCCATCGCTACCGGTCTGAGTACGACCTCGTCTGGTGGGTACCGGCCGACCAGCCGATGCTGGTCCGCCCGTCTCTCGCGGGTCTCGCGCCCTACCTCGACCTCCCGCCCGCCACGGCGACCGGGATCCCCGAGGCCACCGAGGCGGTGCTCGAGGCCCTGCGTAAGGGCGAGCCGTACGACCGCTGGTTGCTGATCTTCGACAACGTCGATCAGCCCGAGGATCTCGAAGGTCTGCTGCCGGAGGGCCCGGGGCACGTGCTGATCACCTCGCGGAACCACCGCTGGCAGGGCGTGGTCGACACGCTGCCGGTCGACGTGTTCCAGCGCGAAGAGAGCATCGAGTTCCTCAACCGGCGCGTTCCCGCCGCGATCAGTGACAGCGATGCCGAACGGCTCGCCGCCGAGTTGGGCGACCTCCCGCTGGCGCTCGAACAGGCAGGCGCCCTCCAGGCCGAGACCGGCATGCCGGTCGACGAATACCTCGATCTGCTGAAAAAGCGGACCACCGAGCTGCTGTCGGAGGGCAAGGGATCGGAGTACCCGCACTCGATGACCGCCGCGTGGTCGCTGTCGGTCTCCGCCTTGGACCGCAAGCTTCCCGAGGCCGTCGAGCTGCTGCGCTGCTGTGCGTTCTTCGGCCCGGAGCCGATTCCGCGCGACGTGTTCCGGCGCGCCGGCCGAGCCACCCGGCCACTGCTCGGCACCGTGCTGGCCGACCCGATCCTGCTCACCCGGGCGATCCGCGAACTCGGCCGGTTCGCGCTCGCTCGCGTCGACGTGGGCAGCCGTACCATTCAGGTGCACCGGCTGGTTCAGGCGCTCCTCCGCGACGAGTTGAGCGAGGAAGACCGGGATCTGTTCCGCCGCGAGGTGCCGGCTCTGCTCGCCAGCAACGCTCCCAAGGACCCGGACGACGACAGCCGGTGGCCGCGCTTCGCCGAGCTGGTCGCACACGTCATCCCGGCGCAGGTGGCCGACAGCAGCGACCCTGAGGTCCGTGACTTCTCCCTCAACATGGTTCGCTACCTTTACCAGTCCGGCAACCGGCAGGCTGCGCGTACGTTCGTCGAGGAGTTCCTGCGGCGCTGGGAGCGCGAGCCCGGCGCCGAGAACGACCTCCGCGTCCTGCTGGCCCAGCGGTTCCTCGCCGACGTGCTTCGCGACCTCGGGGAGTATCAGCGAGCCGCCGACATCGACAGTGCTCTGCTCGACCGAGCCCGGCGGACATTCGGTGAGGACGACCCCAGCACGCTGCTGTTCCTGGGTGGACTCGGAGCGGATCACCGGGCCCTGGGCGAGTTCGCGGTCGCCAAGGAGCATGATGAGCTGGCCCGGCGCCAGCACGACGCCGTCTTCGGCCCCGACGACCCGCGGACCATGCGCATGGTGAACAACCTCGCCCTGGACTACGCCCTGGTCAGCCAGTACCAGACGGCCCGTGAGCTCCACCTGCTCGCCTTCACCCAGCAGAGCGAGGCCTTCACCGGCGTCAGCAAGACGAACGTGCTCGCCTCCTGGAACGGCCTCGCCCGGGTGCTCCGGCAGTGCGGCGAGTACGCCGCGGCCCGCGACTTCGGCGAGGAGGCGTTGGAGTTCGGCCGTCAGGAGCTCGGACCCGAACACCCATGGACCCTGCGCACCGGCAAGGACCTCGCCATCGCCCTGCGGCGCACGGGCGACTACGAGCAGGCACTGGAGCTGGCCCAGGACGTCTTCGATCGATGCGGCCGGCTGTTCGGCCGTGACAACCCCGACACCCTCGCCGCGGCGATGAGCCTCGCCAACGTGCACCGCGCGCTGGCCAACTTCGACGAGGCGCTCGGCCTTGCGGAGGACACCATGAACCGCTACCCCGAGGTGTACAGCGACCAGCACCCCTATTACCACGGCTGCATGGGCAACCTCGCGCTGCTCCACCGAGTGACCGGAAACGTCGAGAAAGCACGCGAGCTCAACACGACCAGTCTCGCCGGCCTCGACGCCAAGCTCACCCGCGACCACCACTATTCATTGACCGTGGCCACCAACCTCGCCAGTGACTTCGCCCTGCTGGGCGATTTCGCCGAGGCGCGAAGGCTCGGCGAGGACAATCTGACCCGTGCCCGTGTCGTCCTCGGCCACCGGCATCCGCTGACGCTGGGATGCGCCGCCAATCTGGTCGCAGACCTGCGAGCCGACGGTGCCGCGGAAAAGGCCGCGGAGCTCGCCGAGAAGACCTACGCGGACTACGACGACACACTCGGCCGCGACCACCCCGACACCAAGGTCGCCAAGGGAGGCCGGCACCTCGACTTCGATTTCGACCCGCCGCCGATCTGATCGCCCGGCTCAGGACAGCGGGGCCGCGGACGGCATGCGGATCTCGCCGTTACGGCGGCGCCAGCGCGCGCGGTGGCATTCGTCGTCCTGGCGGGCCAGGGCGGTCGCGGCGGCCGGCACGCGCTCGTCGTGCCAGCTCGCCTGGGTGTGGTGCATGCCGGAGACGAAGGTCGTGCCCTCGGGGGTCAGCCGCCCGCAGGTCAGCAGCGTGTGCACGACCAGACCGGCGGCGGCCCGCCATCGGGCGAACTCGGCGTTCGCGTGGACGGCCGCCCCACCGCGTTCATGCGCGCGCTGACGGCGCCAGAAGCCGGTGACTCCGAGGTAGGCGTAGGCGCCCTGGAGCAGGCCGTTGACCGGGCGGGGATCGTCTCGCCAGGGAGCGTAGTAGCGGCTGCCGTCGTCGGGCAGCGTCAGGTCGACCAGGCCGAGCAGCGCGGTGAGCTTGCCGTGCTGGATCTCGTGAGCGAGGGTCACCGCCAAAGATCGGGCGTTCGGCGGGGTGGACAGGGCGACGCAGCCGAACGTGTCGCGTGCCGTCGCGCTGACCTGGCCCTGTTCGGGCGGCGACAGCGGCGTGAGCACCCGCAGACCCGCGCCGATCTCCTGGGCGGCCATTCCGTGATGGCGGACGAGCGTCTCCCAGGCCGGCCCGAACGCCGCGACCCACAGCCGTACCTCGTCCTCGCTCAGGCGGTCCGAGACGTTGCCCACCAAGGGCATGCGGTACGGGTCGACGTCATCGATGAGCAGGTCGAGGGTCGTGCCGCCCGCCCGTGCGGTCAGCCGTCGCAGACCGCGCCATCCCGGCGCGTCCGCGTACGGCTCCCGGGCCACTCTCACCGTCGGGCCGGTGGAAGCAGTGATCTCGGCACCGGCGCCGGTCACGCGTACGAGCACCCGGCCGCGCGCGAGGGTCGCCGCACCGAGCGACGGCAGCGACAGGACACCGTCGGCGGTGCTCACCTCGATCGAGCAGCGGACACCGGCGCGGATCGCGGCCGCCGCGGCGAGCGCCCCGAGCCGGCCGGGCGCCGCGTCCGGAGAATCGGTCGCCAGGGCACAGAGCGTACGCTGCGCCCACGCGCCGGTGGACGGGTAGCGCAGCACGTAGTCGACCGCGGCCGGAGCCTGTTCCTGCAGGGTGCTGAGCAGCTCGAAGCCGCGTGCCGTGTCGGCGGCGGCCGGGTGACCGGTCGCCGAGGCCCTCTCCACGACGCCGCGCAGCAGCAGCATGCGTTTGCTGTACTCCACGTCGGCCAGTGCCCGGACCGCGTTCGCCCCGCCGCCGCCGGTGGCCAGGGCGGCGAACATCTCGCGGGGTAGCCGATGGGCGTGTAGGTTCATCGCTATTTTTCCTGGAGCACGGTTTCGCGGCGGGCGTCGAGGTCCGCGGCGACCGTACGCCGGATATGGGTGATGAGGCGGAAGAGGTCGGGCCGGTAGACCGAGGGGTTGGCGAAGCCGCGGCCGGCCCGGTAACGGTGGGCGTAGAGCCCGCCGCCGCAGACGCGATGCACGGGACAGGAGCGGCATTCGGCCGACAGGGCGAGTTCGCCGATCTGGCGGGCCGCGATCGACGGCAGGGACAGCACGTCGTCGAAGGAGTCGCGGGAGACATGGAGGCCGGTCGCGGGGGCGCCGTCGTACGCGGACTTCAGCATGTCGGACTGTTCGATGCTGCCGTCGGTCTCGACGACGACCATGCCCACCGGGGACAGGCCGACCGCCTCGCTGGCCGACGCGCCGCCGAGCAGCAATTGGATGATCTCGCTGAACAACCGGACCTCGGTCTCCTGGCGCGGCGCGCCGTACCAGCGGTCGAAGACGGCGATCAGCCAGTCCGCGTACGGGGTGGCGGGCGAGCCCGGGACACGGACCGGCGGCGGAGAGGTCCAGTTGCCATGCGGAAGCAGGAAGTCGATCCTTGGCGGGCCGTGTTCGAGAAGGGCTTCGTACGTCACCAATGGCGGATTCCGGACATCGATCGTGCAGAGCAGCCCGCTGAACAGATGCCGGAAGCGAGCCGAGCCGAGCCGGCCGAGGGCGGCCGCGACCGCGGCGTGGCTGCCGTTGCCGTTCGAGTGCCGCCGGTGTCGGTCATGTGCCGCCGCGTCGCCATCGAGGCTCACGCCGACCTGCACGTCCAGCTCGTCGAAGAGGTCGAGGTAGGGCCCGAGTCGTACGCCGTTCGTCTGCACGGACGCCCGGACGTTGATCGACGGCCCGGCGGCCCGGCGCACCGAGGACACGGTGTGCGCGATGAGCTCCGGTCCGACGAGAAGCGGCTCGCCGCCGTGCAGGACCAGTTCGACCGCTGTCAGGCCGTGTGCGCGGGCGTGCTCGGCGATCCGGCCGGCGATCCGCTCCACCAGTGCGGGGGACATGCGGTGCGGCTGTTCCCGCCAGCTCTGGTCCGCCATCTCGTACATGTAGCAGTAGTCGCAGGCCAGGTCGCAACGACTGTTGATCTTGAGAACGAACTCGCGGAACGGCGTCGGCCGCCAGCCGGCTGCGATCAGTGCGCCGACGTCCAGCGTGCCCGGCCACTCCATCTCGGACGGCCCCCGATTGACTGCCACGCCTCACCCGCCCCGCAGGAGACTCGGCGCGTCATGCGCACTTGACCGGTTTCGCTAACTATGTGCGCCCTGACTGCGCTTCGTCAAACCCCGTATGGATCGTGACAAACGCGCGGCCGGTTACTCGGCCGGCCGGCCGGCGTCTGGCACCATGCCATCGCCGGCTGGGACCGTGACCGGCTGATGGGGATGTCCTCGCAGGACAGAGCGGTACGTCTCCCTCGCCACTTCCGTGCAAAGTACGTGGCCGACTGCCGTAAGTATCCGCTACTCCTGGTAATCGGCGCACGGTACGCAGATATGGGGCTTCGTCTGCCTCCTCGGCTGCGGGTCCGCCGAAAGGGGTGGGGAGATGCCGAGTACGGAACCTGCCGGTCCGTCCCGCGGGCCGTCCAGGGCGAGTTCGGCACAGCCGGGTTGACGTGGCGGCCGACAGGGTGGTGCTGGCGGGGGTGGACGGCACCGATTCGGGCCGGGCGGCGTTGCTGGCCGCGGCCGGCGAGGCGGCGGCAGATGGTTCGCGGCTCGTGGCATTGCATGTGCGGCGCAGCCCGCTGCCGATGGAGTACCTGGCGTGGGAGGCGCATGCGTTCGGTGCGCAGTGGCGGGACGAGCTGGAGCTGGAGGCGTGGCTGCAGTGCACGGTCATCCTCGGCGACCTCGCTGTGGACTGGGAGTACGCCGTCGCCGACGGGAGCCCCGTCGAGGCACTGTGCTCGTGCGCCCTCGCGCGTTCGGCGCGGACGGTGTACGTCGGGGCGCGGATCCGCTCCGGCTGGGGGGCGCGCCTGCATCGCTGCCCGGCGGATGAACTCCAGCGTCGCTGCCCGTGTACGGTGCGCGTGGTCCGGTTCCGGACCACCCCCCGCGATTGAGTGCCGTGCGGACCGCGCCGCCCACGCCGGTGCCGGCCGGCACCGGCGTCGCCGCCGGTCAGCTCGCCGCGGCCGCGGTGTCGTAGAGGGCCTTGACACGGTCGCCGAAACAGGGGCTGTAAGAGACGCTCGGAGTGTCGCCGCCCGTCTGATACCCGCCGATCACGCCGATGACCTCGCCGGTCCGGGTGACCCAGGGCCCACCGCTGGTGCCGTCGGTGAATCCTCCGCAGGAGAACCGCATCTGGGTGGCGCTGTGGCGTGAGGCGCGGCCGGTGCAGGCCACGGGCCGGTCGCCGTCGCCGGGATAGCCGGTCACGGTGACGAGCTCGCCGAACCGCGTGCTGAGGCCGAGCGTGTTCGCGCCCGTGACGCCGGCGATGTTCCTGCCCGACAGGGGCTGGAGGATGATGAAGCCCACGTCGTCGTCGGGATCGGCGGTGCTCGCCCATTCCCGGTCGACGAACATCGCCCTCACCGTCCAGACCCCGTACGGGGCGCGGCCACCGGCATAGCCGGGCGCGAACACCAGCCCCTTCCGGTAGCCGCCACCACCACCCGCGCCGTAGATGCAGTGCGCGGCGGTCACCAGCATGTCGCCCCCCGGACTGGCCACCACGCTCGCCGTGCACGAGTGCCGCCCGCCGACCCCGGACCGGAGCAACGGGCCCACCGCCGCCAGACCGGGAACGGGGGTTCCCGGGGTGACGTCCGTACGCCTGCGAGCCCGCCGGAGCCGCCGGGCCTTACCCGTGGCGGGGTGGCGTGAGGACGGTGAGGCAGGCTGGGATCCGGCCACCGATGCCGCACGGCCCGTGGTCGTCAGTAATGACAGCAAGATTGCCAAATGTGCGGTTCGTCGGGAAAGGGGACCGGCGGAAACCCCTACCGCGTTCGTGCTCATGAGGATTCTCCTGAACAGCTGCTAGAGAGCTTGCTGCCTGCGGAATCACCCCTCGCCATGGGGATGGACATCGTCGACGCCAATGGTGAATGAATTGAGCAACCGGGTCAATACCCCCGGTCAAGATAAGCCTGTTACCAGGGGTAACAACTGGATTCTGGGCGGTCGTCCGCCGTCGGAGTCTGGCGAACAAAGATGAAATACCCACTAAATAGATATATCCAGTAAATGGAGATAATCCGGGGCCTCGGGCCTTCCGACACCGCGGCACGCGAGGCGCCCATCACGATGAAACGCCGATCGCGCCCCGGTCGTCCACAGGCTGTGGACGACCGGGGCGCGATCTGGGTCGCAGGCCTGGCGACCCGGAGACCGACCCGCGTTCGGGCCTCTCCGCCGGCGGCGGCTTCGGGTTCGTTCAACGGCCGTCTGCCGGGGAACGGTGATCAGCTGGAGGTCGCGCCGATCAGAGTCGTGTCGGGAGCGCCGGGGTTGGGCGGCAGGTGTCCGGCGTCGCTGGGCTTCTCCTTGTGGACCTTGCCGCCCTTCATGATCACGTTGAGTTTGTCATGGTCCTGCAGCACGGTGATGTCGGCGAGTGGATCTCCGTCCACGAGGATCAGGTCGGCGTAGTAGCCGGGCTGGACCTTGCCGAGTTCGCCCGGCTGGAGCATGATCTCGCCGCCCAGCGCGGTGGCGGCCAGGATCGTCTCCATCGGGGTGAAGCCGAAGCGTTCGACGAAGTGCTGGAGGTCGCGGGCGTAGGTGCCGTGCGGTGTCCAGGCGAACCCGTAGTCACCGCCGGGCAGGACCTTGATGCCGCGCCTGTGCATCTCGATGATGCCCTCGGTGGCGATCTCCAGTTCGCGTTTGTACCCGACCGCCTCGGCCGCCTCCTGCGGGAAACCGAAGTCCGCGGCTTCGTACAGCGTGGCGATGAGCCAGTTGATGCCCGGCGCGACGAAGATCCAGTCCTTCGCGCTCTCGAGCATGTCCATGCCCTCGTCGTCGGTGAAGGACGCGTGGTAGACGATGTCGACGCCGTGCCGAACGCACATCTTGACGCTCTCGGCGCTGCGGGCGTGCGCGCAGACTCTCTTACCGCGGCGGTGGGCTTCGGTGACCGCGGCGGCGACCTCCTCGTCGGAGAAGTAGGTGTCCTCCGCGCGCTGGCTGCCGGTGATCTCCTCACCGGTCATGGACAGCTTGATCTGGTCGACACCGATCTCGACGAGTTTGCGTACGGCCTTACGCATCTCGTCGGGCCCGTCGGCGAACCAGGTGATGCCCTTGACGAGCTCGCCGCCGGTGACCGCGATCTCCGGACCGTTGGCCAGGTAGCGGGGACCGGGGAAGCGGCCCTCGTTGATGACGTTTCGGCAGACGACGTCGAGGCGGGCCTTCGCCGAGGCCGCGCCCAGGCACATGGTGTAGCCGGAGTCGATGTAGGACCGTGCGGACTCGATGGCGAAGAGCAGGTGCTCCTCGACGGGCATGGTGCCGAGTCCGTCGAGGTCGGCGCTGTTGTTCCAGGTGAAGTGGGTGTGGGCGTCGCAGAGACCGGACATCAGCGTGCGTCCGCGGCCCTCGATGACTCGGGCGTCGCCTACCTGGTCCGCGCCGGCCGCGCCGACCGCGGCGATGCGGTCTCCGTCGACCAGGACGTCGCCCGTGTACGGCTGCGCACCCGTCGAGTCCAGGATGGAGACATTGCGGAACAGGGTCTTGTCGGTGGGAACTGGCATTTCTTCACTCCTCGACATCGAGGTGCCACCGGCCCGGTTTTCCGGGTCTTGCTAGAGGAACTTCTGCAGGTCCTGAGTGACCTGGCGGGGTGCTTCGACAGCGGTCCAGTGACCGACCTGGTCATAGACGCGGACGACGGCGTTCTGGGCGACGCGCTCGGCGAGTTCCTCCGAGGTCGCGGGCGTGCCGACTTTGTCCTCCTCACCGGTGAGCAGCAGGAGCGGAGCGGTGATCTTCGCGGTGTGCGGCTCGACCGCGGAGCCGAGCGCCTCGCAGCTCTGCGCGTACCCCTCGGCCGGCTGACGGGTCAGCAGTTCACGGACGAACGCCGCCCGCTCGGGATGGTCGCGGCGGGTGGTCTCCGAGGTGGCCGCCGCCACGATGCCGGGCGCTACGGCGATCATCCCCTCGGCGCGCACCTTGCCGGCGCGTTCCCTCTGGGCCTTGCGTCCCGGCTCGCCGGGCGCCTTGACCGCGCCCAGCAGGGCGAGCGCGGCGACACGGTCTCCGAGCCGGATGGCGAGCTCCTGGGCGACGAGGGTGCCCATGGAGTGACCGACGATGCGCAGCTCGCGCAACCGCAGCTGCTCCACCAGGGCAAGCAGGTCATCGACCCAGCCGGTGATGGACAGCTTCGCCTGCCCGGACAGCGGGGTACGGCCCGCGCCCTCCAGGTCGGGCCGGATGACCTGGAAGTCACCGGCGAGCGCCTCGGCCTGCGGCTGGTAGAAGTTGGCCGTGCCGCCGAGGCCGTGGATGAACAGAACCGGCGGCCCCGCGCCGTCGATCTCGACCGCGTAGTCCTTGCCGTTGATCCTCACGTGCGAACAGCTCCTTTTCAGCGGAATTCGTTGCGAATGGCGCCCAGGCGGCTGATGGTCACCTCGACGACGTCCCCGGCTGCGAGGAACCGAGGCGGGCTGAAGCCGATACCGACCCCGGCCGGTGTGCCGGTGGCGATGATGTCGCCGGGTTGCAGGGTGATGCCCGCGGAGATCGTCTCGATCAGCGTGGGGACGTCGAAGATCAGGTCCGCGACCGGCGCCTTCTGTCGCAGCTCGCCGTTGACCCGGCACTCGACTTCCAGCCCCGGCACGTCGGCCGGTGTGATCTCGTCGGAGGTGACAATGGCGGGCCCGCACGGGCAGAACGTGTCCAGTGACTTGCCGAGGAACCACTGCTTGTGGTCGCGTTGCAGGTCGCGGGCGGTCACGTCGTTGACGATGGTGTAGCCCCACACGTGGTCGTAGGCGTGAGCCCGGTCGATCCCGCGTCCGCCCGTGCCGATGACGACGCCGAGCTCGGCCTCGTAGTCCAGCTCCGAAGTGAGGCCCTGATGCGTCTCCACCACGTCGAACGGGCCGGTCACCGAGCTCGGCGCCTTGGTGAACACGATCGGCCGGGTGGGCAGGTCGACACCCTCGCCGCTCGCGTCGTACCCGCTTCGGGAGAACTCCAAGGAGTGCTCGGCGTAGTTCTTGCCGACGCAGAACACGTTGCGCCGCGGTACCGGGATCGGGGCGAGCAGCCGCACCGAGTCGACCTCGATCTCCCGGCCCCTGAGTTCCGCCAGGCGGCCGCGCACCGCATCCCACTGCTCGACGACCTCCAGCACGCCCGCACCGGCGGGCAGCAGCTCGGAGGCGTCACGCACGCGCGTCGCGTCGTCGTTGAGAACACCTGTACGCGGTCCGGCGCCCGCGTCGAACGTCACGAGTCTCACCATAGAACCAATCAGAACCAATAGAACCGATCGGGTTACGCGGCCACCGTAACACCGGGGACTCGGACTGTCAGTACGCTGAGGTACCCGGCATCGACTGCCGTACTATTGGTTGTGATTGGTTAGCCGAGTCGTCAGGAGGTCGGCCGATGTCCACTGCGCCAGTGGAGCGGAGGCTGCGTGAGCTGCTGACCACCGGAGTGGATGGGGGATCTTTCGGGCCGGGCGTGAAGCTGCCGACCGAGCGTGAGCTCGTGGAGCTGCTCCAGGCCCCTCGCAGTGCGATTCGGCGCGCCCTGGCCGCTCTCGAACGCGACGAACTGATCGTGCGGCACGTCGGCCGGGGCACGTTCGTCGCCGAGGGCGCCACCGGCACTCGGCTGCGCGTTCCCGCCGACACCAGTCCTGCCGAGATCATGCAGGTACGCATGGTGCTGGAGCCTCAGATCGCCCAGCTCGCGGCCCGCGCCGCACGGCAGGCGGACCTCGACCACGTCCAGCACTGTCTACGCCGCGGCGGTGCCGCGACCGATCACGCCGGCTTCGAGGCGTGGGACGCCGAACTGCACCGCGCCATCGCCAAGGCCGCGCACAACGCCCTGCTGCTCAACCTGTTCGACACGATGAACGCCGCCCGGGACCTGCCGGTCTGGGGAAGTCTCAAGAAACGCAGTTTCAGCCCCGGCCGCCGCTGCGCGTATCACCAGGACCACACGGCCATCGTCGACGCTCTGCACGATCGCGATCCCGAGGCGGCCGCCGCGGCGATGATCGCCCACCTGCGCAACGTCACCGACAACCTGCTCGGACGTCACCCGGTCGCCATGCCGGTGCAGGAACCCCCGGGGCCGGCCCCCGACGGCCCGCACCTCGGCTGACAGCCACAGGAGCACACGGTGCGGGCCGAGTCGCCTCGGTCCGCACCGTGTGGGTTCCGCCTATCGCAGGCTGCTCAGCATCTCGGTCTGGAATCCGACCACCTCGCCGGCGCGCCCCTCGCGGATCTTGGCCGCCCACTCGGGGTCCGCGAGCAGCGAGCGCCCGACGGCGACCAGGTCGAACTCGTCGCGCTGCAGCCGCTCCAGCAGGCGGTCGATGCCGGTGACGGCGGCACTCTCGCCCTTGAAGCTGTTCATGAACTCGTTGTCGAGCCCGACCGAGCCGACCGTCACCGTCGGGAGGCCGGTGAGCTTCTTCACCCAGCCCGCGAGATTGAGGGTCGAGCCCTCGAACTCCGGTAGCCAGTAGCGGCGGGTGGACGCGTGCAGGATGTCGGCGCCCGCCTCGACCAGCGGGGTCAGCAGACGCTCCAGCTCCTGCGGGTCGTCGGCGAGCCGGGCCTGGTAGGAGTCCGCCTTCCACTGGGAGAACCGGAAGATGACCGGGAAGTCCGGCGACACGGACTTGCGGACCGCGGCGACGATGTCCGCGGCGAAGCGCGTGCGGGAGAGGAGGTCCCCGCCGTACTCGTCCTCGCGGCGGTTGGTGCCGCTCCACAGGAACTGGTCGATCAGGTAGCCGTGCGCGCCGTGCAGCTCCACCGCGTCGAAGCCCAGGCGCTCGGCGGCGGCGGCCCCCTCGGCGAAGGCGTTCACCACGTCATCGACGTCGCCCGAGGTCATGGCCTCGCCGAACGGCGTGCCGTCCAGAGCCAGCCCGGAGGGGCCGACCGGCGGCGCGTCCGGGAAAGGCGGAGCGCCGAGCGTACGGGTCGCGCCGACGTGCCAGAGCTGCGGGGCGATCCGGCCGCCCGCCGCGTGGACGGCCTCGACCACCCGGCCCCAGCCGGCGAGCGCCTCCTCACCGTGGAAGAACGGGACCCGGGCGCTGGTGCCCGCCGACGGGTGGTCGACGTAGGTGCCCTCGGTGATGATCAGGCCGACACCGCCCGCCGCACGGCGGGCGTAGTACTCCGCCACGTCGGGTCCGGGGACGCCGTCCGGGGAAAACTCTCGCGTCATGGGGGCCATGACCACGCGGTTCGGGACGGTGAGGCCGCCCACGCTGAAGGGCCGGAAGAGGGGCTCCGCAGCCGATGCGGAGGGAAGGTTCGACACGCGCGTACTCCTAGGGGATTCGCCCGAAAAGAGGCCCGACCAGCATGTCAGCCTGGCAACAGCGCGCTTTCATACCCCCGGCATCGTGATCGCGGACGGCGTGCCGTTAGCCTGGAACGTTCCATGACCTCCGGGCCGGACCGGCCGGTGGCAGCCATGGTCAGGCCACGAACCCGCCGGACCTCGGCTTACCCGATGAACTGCGGCGTCACAGGAGTCGGCGCCATCAGCATGAATCCGAGCGGGCCCAGGTAGAGGAAGGGACTCGTGCCCGGGGTCGGCCCGGTGACCTTTTCGGGGACAGGTTCCGGGGCGGGCGGGTCGACATTTTCCGGAGCGGGAGTCGTGGCCTCTTCCGGCGCAGGCTCGTCGACCTTTTGCGGAGCAAGGGTATCGGCCTTTTTCGGAGTGGCGGCTTTGGGCTTCTTGGGGGGGACCACGATGACCTTCTGGTACACGTTGCATACCGGGGCATTCCTGCAGAGCGCGTTCTGAACGCTGGTCATTCCGCCTGCGGTGGTCGTGGACGTGTGCTGATAGCCATGGTTATGCGTAGGGCTCCTCAGGGAGATGATGTTATGGTTGCGCCTGCCATTTCCGTCATAGCTGTGATCAGTGACAAGGTTTCTCGGCGTGAGTCCCGTTTGGACCTGCGCCGCGTTTGCGCTTGCCGTGAGCAGTGCGATGCCCCAAATGAACGCCGTAGAAGCGGAAGCGCCGGCAATAACGTGCGCGGTAAGGCTCTGACAAACCATCGTTGTGCCCCCTGCTAGATCGGGCTGGTCCGGGAAGCAGCCCGTTGATCCGGACCCCAGGGAGTGTCGGCGTACCCCTGTGTCAGCGCGTTGATCGGGTTCCCGGTGACCCGGGCGCAGGTATTACCCCGTCGTTGCCATGGGTAGCGACGAAAGCCGTCGATCGCTCGACAAAACCGGGAAATGTGAGTCTGTCTGCTCTGGCCACGTTGCTGCGGGCGTGGCAGTGCGGTGACGTGGCGACCACTGCACGCTCGTCGGGGTCACCGCCGGCGTTCCCTAATCCCCGAGCACGCGTCCAGCAGCTTACGGCCCAGCGACAGGTGGACCGTCACCAGTCGTCTACCCAGAGCTTCTGGGAGATCCTGCAGATGTGAGTCTTCTTCTTGCAGAAAGCGGCCTGAGTATTGGTGCTCCCGCTGACGTTCGTGTTCGAGATCTGCTGAAGACCGTGGTTGACGGTGGGGCTGAGCAAAGTGGATGAGGCTCTGTTGTTCTTGCCGTTTCCGAGGTGCAGGATTATGTGACTCTTGTTATGGCTGTTATCGCCGCCGGGGGCAAGGGTCGCCCAGGAGCCTCGTCGAATCGCCGTCGCACTCGCCTGCGGCAGCGCGCTGGTCCCCGAGATCACAATCACAAGCGTCGTCAGCGCCAGCCGCCGCGCGTTCATGACTGCACTGAAAAGCGGTTTCCCTCTACACTGACCGATCATTCCGTTGCACACCGGCCCCTTCGGGTGACTCAGCGGCGGACACTTCCGTTTGGTCGGGACATCAGGGACGTCAGCTTCCATACCCTGCGACCTTGCCCCGATCCCGCTCCGAGTGATCCGGGCACAGATGGTTACTCGCTCTTTGCCATCACAGCGACAGGAGCCGTCCATGTCATGTGAAATCCACTCGATTAACCCTGGGGGGACCGTGTTGAGCAGTGGCCGGCCGTCCCGCCCCACCGTGACGTCCCTGCTGGGCGCGTACGGCTGACCTTCGCGCCGACGGCCGTCCGGATGTGCCGCGTTCGGCCGGATTCAGGTTCTGATCTTGACACGACTGCCGGTGGCGAGTATCTCTACTGCAACATCCTCAGCCTCTACCTCTCCCGCAACATTCTCAGCGGTGGCGCAGAGGTGGGTCGTGGAGACCACTGTGTCCGGGAGAGGGGTTGCGATGCGCCGACTGCGGATCGCTCTTGTCGTAGCGGTCGGCCTGGTCGTTGGCGGATCGTTCGCCGCGCCGGCCTCCGCCGATACGCCGGCCATGCGCCCTCCGGTGGTGTACTCGGGCGTGGCCGCGCTGGCCACTGCGACGGCGCATCCGGACACCGCGCCGGTGGGCTCCAACGACTGGTCCTGCGTGCCGAGTGCGGCTCATCCACGACCGGTCGTCCTGGTGCACGGCACGGTCGAGAACATGACCTACAACTGGTTCTCACTGTCGCCGCTGCTGGCCGACGAGGGCTACTGCGTATTCGCTTTCAACTACGGTCAGGAGCCGGGCATCCACGTCGGTCTACCTGGCGCGACGCAGACCGGAGGCGTCGCACCGGTGGCGGATTCGGCGCACGAACTGGCGCGTTTCGTCGATCGGGTACGTGCCGCAACCGGATCGTCCAAAGTGGACATCGTGGGCCATTCGCAGGGCGGCATGATGCCGCGCTATTTCCTGAAGTTCCTCGGTGGCGCGGCCAAGGTGCACACGCTGGTAGGACTGGCGCCGTCCAACCACGGCACCACTGTGGACGGGTTGGCCCTACTGCCCGGAGTTCCGCAACTGCTCACCCTCGGGCTCGGTCCGTCTGTGCACGATCAGATCGCGGGTTCGGCGTTCATGGATGAACTCAATGCCGGTGGGGACACCGTGCCGGCTGTTCGTTACACGGTGATCGAGAGCTCGCTGGACGAGGTCGTCACTCCCTACTCCTCAGCGTTCCTGACCGGCCCCAACGTCACCAACATCCTGCTGCAGCAGCAGTGCCCCGGTGATCTGTCCGACCATCTCGCCATTTCCTTCGACGCCACCGCGCTACGCGACGTGCTCAACGCCCTGGACCCGGCACACGCCGTGGCACCGCGGTGCGACGTCACCCTGCCGGTCAACGGCGGCTGAAGCACACCACCCGGTACGGCTCGAACGCGGTCACCGTCGCCCGTCTCCTCGTCGGCGGACTGCCGCTCAAGGCTCTGCCCGACCCGGGCTGACCGGCAGGACTCGGCAACTCGTCCTGCCGGCTTCGCGACAGCTCTGGAAACGCAAGACGTCCTTTTGGTTGTGCTCGGAGACGCCATGGCGGGCTATATCGGCGTCCGGCGCGTCTGACCGGTGGCGAGGCGTATCAGGTTCTCAGCCGCAGCGGTAGAGCACCTGACCGTTCTGCGTGGAGGACGACCCGCCGTACTCCGAGGGCTTGACCGTCGCGCAGTTCTTCATGACCCAGGAGCTCACTCCGGAGTCGCCGCCGTTGCCTCCGCCCCAGCCGCCCCGGTCCCCGCCGAGCATGATGTAGTGGAGCTTTCCGTCCCGCACGTACCCCTGGAGCTTCTGGGCGGTCATGGCCGGGTCGCTGCCGGAGAAGCCACCCATGGCCATCGCGGGTTTGCCGGTCTGGAGGATTATCGGCGCGGCGCTCCGTGCGTTGCTGACCGCGACGAGCCAGGTCGCACCGGCCTGGTTCTTTTCCAGGTAGGAAACGAGCTGGGGGCTGACCTGGCCCATGTCCCAGCCGCCTCCGCCGTGGCCACCGGAGAACCGTCCGCCCTGGCCGCCGGCCGCCCGGCCGTTGCCGCCGTGGGATCGGCCGCCCTGCGTCGGCATTCCGCCACCGTGCATCCAGGGCGCGCCCATTCCGGAGCGAGGTGTGGACGGGCCGGCCATGGGGTTGTTGCCGTTCGTCGTGCTGCCCGCGGCGGACGCCGCGTACGCCGCCGGTCCGGCGAGGCCGGCCAGCAACCCCACGACCGCGGTGGGAATCGCCAGCCTGGCGAGTGCGCCGCCACCGAGCCGCGCGGCCGGCAGACCGATCACGGCGACGACGGTCAGTGCCACGATGATCCAGGCGAGCGGCGGGTTCCAGGTCGGCGTGCGCCGCAGGAGGGCGAACGCCCAGGCTCCGGTGATCGCGATGCCCAGGGGCAGTACCCAGGTCCAGGCCCCGGACCGCCGGTAGGCGCCGAACAACGTCACCACACCGATGCCGGTCAGTGCCGCGATGGCAGGCGCCATGGCGGTGGTGTAGTACGGGTGCATACCGCCGTTGGAGAAGCTGAACACCACGAAGTGCACGGCGAGCCAGACGCCCCACAACACCAGGGTCGCGCGGGCCAGATCGGTCCGCGGCCGTCTCCAGTGGAGGATCAGGCCGGCCACCAGCGCCAGGACGGCGAACGGAAGCAGCCATGAGATCTGGCCGCCGAGCACGCTGCCGAACAGCCGCCCGGGTCCGGAAGCGCCGGCCATGCCACCGAAGCCGTGACCGCCGAGGCCCTTGGCGCCCAAGCCGTGGCCGCCGAGGGCGTTGGCGCCGGCCCCGTGGCCCGTGAAGCGCTGTCCGCCGAGGCCCTGTGTGCCTGCCCCCTGCCCGGCACCGGGCAGGTGAGCGCCGCCGTGCGTGGGACCACGGCCGCCGCCGGTGATGCGGCCGATGCCGTTGTAACCGATGACGAGGTCCAAGACGGTGTTCTTCGTGCTGCTGCCGACAAAGGGCCGGCTGCCCGCGGGGATCAGGTCGACCACGATCATCCACCAGAAGCTGGACACCGCGAGGACGGCTCCCGCCGCGAGCAGATGCCCCACGCGGCGCAGCCAGCCGCCCGATGCCTCTGACCCGTCGCCGGCCGTACCCGATCCGGCCCTTCCCGGCGCGGACAGCAGGTAGGCGATCGCGAGCGCGGGCAGTGCGATGTAGGCCTGCAGCATCTTGGTGTTGAACGCACAGCCGAGGATGAGGCCCGCGGCCAGCAGCCAGCGCAGCCTGCCGGACTCGACCGCCCGCAGGCAGGCCCAGGCGGCGAGCACCAGGAACAGGGTGAGGAGCGTGTCGGGGTTGTCGTCCCGGTTGATCGCCACGGTGATCGGCGTCAGCGTCAGCACCAGTGCCGCGATCAGACCGGCTGCGGGGCCGAAGGCGCGCCGTACGCCGGAGAACAGAAGGGCGACCGCGGCGACGCCCTCGATGACCTGAGGGAGCAGGAGTGTCCATGTGCTGAAGCCGAAGATCCGCCCGAACAGCTCCATGACCCACAGCGCCATGGGCGGCTTGTCCACGGTGATGTACGACGCCGGGTCGAGGGACCCGAAGAAGAACGCCTTCCAGCTCTCGGTCCCGCTCTTGACCGCCGCGGCGTAGTAACTGTTGGCGTAACCGTTCTTCGACAGCCCCCAGGCGTACAGGACGGCGGCCAGCGCGAGGATCGCCCACAGTGCGGGACGCGCCCATCGCGGCTCCTCGGGGCGGCCGAGTACGAGATGTCTCATGCGATTCGCGGGCCGGGCCTTTGGTGCTGTGGCCGGGTCGGACAGTCCGGTGATCATCGGGGCGGTTCCTGGAGGCTGGGTTCCTGCCGGGTGCGGCGGGGGTGGAAGACCCACGCACGGAGCAGGACGAATCGGATAAGGGCGGCGAAAAGGTTCAAGCCGAACAGTGCGGCGAGCTCGGTCAGCCGGGAGGCGTGCGGCGAGACGGCATGGACGACGGCCAGGCCGCCCGTGCTGACCGCCAGGCCGACGGCGAAGGCGATGCTGCCTTCGAGCTGGTGCCGCACCGCACGCCGTGAGCCGGTCACGCCGAAGGTGAACCGGCGGTTGGCGGCGGTGTTGGCGATGGCGGCGAGGAAGTAGGAGACCACGTTCGCGGTGATCACTGGCATGAAAGGACGCAACAGCACGTACAGCGCGAGCTGGGCAACGGTGCTGATGACGCCAATGATCGCGAAGCTGGGGAGCTGCCTGCGCATGCCGGTGGGCAGTCGTGCTTCCTGTGATCGGGCGAGCATCGGGACGTGGAACGCCCCCGAGAGCACCCGGCGGGCGACGCGAACCATGCCACGCAGGTCATCGAGTGCGGTGCGGAGGACGTCGACGCGGCTGTCCGGGTCGTCGATCCAGTCGACCGGCACTTCGTGGATGCGCAACCCGTTGCGCTCGGCGAGCAGCAGCAACTCGGTGTCGAAGAACCAGGCGTCGTCTTCGACCGCCGGCAGCAGGGCGCGCACGATGTCGGCCCGGCCTGCTTTGAAACCGCACTGGGCGTCGGAGAACCGGGCGGCGAGCGTCGTACGCAGCAGCAGGTTGTAGGCACGAGAGATGAACTCGCGCTTCGAGCCGCGGACGACGGCGGAGCCGCGGGACAGACGGCTGCCGATGGCCAGGTCACTGTGGCCGGACACCAGAGGTGCGATCAGGGGAAGGAAGGCGTCCAGGTCGGTGGACAGGTCGACGTCCATGTAGGCGACCACGTCCGCCGTACTGGTGCCCCACACGTGCCGAAGCGCCCGCCCGCGTCCCTTCCGGTCCAGGTGCACGCCCTGGACCTCGGGGATCTCAAGCGCCAGCCGCTGGGCCACCTCCCATGTCCGGTCGGTGCTCGCGTTGTCGGCGATGCTGATCACGAACCGGTAGGGGAACGTCTCGGTGAGATAGGCGTGCAGGCGCCGAACACTGGCCGCCAGCACCTGTTCCTCGTTGTAGACGGGGACGGCGACCTCGATGAGGGGGCCGCGTGTGTCGATGGGCCCGGGCGGTCCGTCGGTCAGGCCGAGGCGGGAAAGCGCAATGTTGCCCGCCGCTTGCCTTGCCCTTGGTGACTCCCGGGCGGTGGTCAGCTCACGCACAGCGAGAATGCTGGCCATCCAGCCTGGGGGAAACCTGAGGCGTTTGGCAACTAGTGGTAAAAAACTGGCTGTCACCTGCAACTAAAACCAAAGCGTTGACCACGGTGCGCCCCGTGGGACCCCCACAGATGCTGTGGGGGTCCCACACGGCTTCCACCCGCCGGCGCATCCACCGGCTGTCAACCGTGTGAGGAGGGGGAGGGAGTGCCGTGCGATGACGTGCCGTGAGGTGAGGGCGAGGAGGTACCGCCGGCCGAGGCCGAGGGAGTGGCACTGGTGGAGGGACAGGCGAATGGCCGATGGCCACTGAACGCGGGCCCGCCGTTTCCTGGCCGGTGGTTTCCTGGCTGGCCGCTGCCGGGTTGACCGCCTCCGAACGCGGGGCGACCGCCGCCTGGCCGGCCGGTTCCTCCCGGCGCACCGCCGCCCCATGTACCGGGGAACTTTCCCCCGCACATGCCGCGCCAGTGGCCGAAATTCCGCCCGCCGTGCTGTCCCACGCCGTGCGCGCTCATGTTGTCGGAGAGGTCACTCCAGGTCGCGATCAGACCGCCATAGGCGATGTTGATCGAGACCAGCACCGCGACGGCGGACACCGCGTAACCGGAGAGCAGCAGTCCGATGCGGCTGAGGACACGGACGACGCGCGGCCCACGAACCCGGTTCCACAGAAGGACCGCACCGACCGTCGCGAGGATCGCGGCCGCGATGGTCAGTATCTGGAAAGGGGTGCCGGTGAGACTCATTGCCGGACTCCTTGCTGGGCGCTCTGCTGCGACACCGGTGCGCTCAGCCGGTCGGACAGCCAGGCGAAGGTCGTGGGGAGCATTTTCTCCCACGCGGTCTGGTTATGGCCGCCCCCGTAAGGGGCGATGAACTGCTGGACCTCGGTCGCACGCGAGAGCGGCGCGGACTTGGCCGCGTTGATCATCTGCTGGCACTCCGAAGGCGGGTCGATCGGATCCTGGGCACTGGCCGTCATCAGCAGCGAAACCGCGGGCGTCCGCCGGTGCGTGATCAGCCACTGCGGGCTGTTCTCGTCGGCGAGCGCCGTGTCCTGGGTCAGCGAAGGCGACTCGGGCGTGTAGTAGCCCGATATCGAGACCGCCGCGCGGTACCGGTCGGGATGCTGGAGTACGAGCTTGGCCGCGCAGAAGCCGCCGGTGGAGTACCCCATCAGCCCCCAGCCGGCGGCGGAGTCGATCGCCCGGAAGTTGTCCAGCACCATCTGCCGTACGTCCTGGGTGAGCCAGGTGTCGAGTTTGGCGTCGCCGGGAATGTCGCTGCACTCCTCGTTGTCATCCGGCGCGGTGTGATTCGCGATGGGGGTGACCTCAGGAACGACGAGGATGGCCGGGTTGGTGGTGCCGCTGGATATCGCGGCCTTCATGTGGGCGGCCAGGTTCATCGGGCCCATCCAGGCCCCCGGTGAGTCGGGCACGCCGTGCAGCAACTCCAGCACCGGGAACTGCTGGTGCGGATTCTTCGTGTACTGCGACGGCAGCCAGACGTACACCTGGGACGTG
Organism: Actinoallomurus sp.; assembly: GCA_025964625.1. Lineage (GTDB taxonomy): Bacteria > Actinomycetota > Actinomycetes > Streptosporangiales > Streptosporangiaceae > Actinoallomurus. Next base: position 41,412 of record JAOPYL010000336.1, read on the forward strand.
ATCCCGGATTTCACCCCGGTCAGCGTGGTCTTGATGAACCCTCCGTAGCCGGCGGGGGTGAACCGCTGATGGCCGCTGAGTCGCTGCGTCGTCGCCACGGCCACCGGATGCAGTGTCACCTGGCCGACCTGGCCGGAGAGGTGCGCGCCCTTGGTGCTCTGAGCTCCGATCAGATCCTTCCAGGAGACGACCAGCCCCCCGTAGGAGATGTTCAGGGACACCAGCAGGGCGAGGGTCGCCAGTGCCTCACCGAGGATCAGGAAACCGACACGCACCGGAATCCGGACCGCGCGCGGACCGGGGATGCGATTCCACAGCAACAGGGTCGCAACCGCGATGACCACCATCAACGCGATGGTCACGTCCCGGAACGTCATGCTGACCAGGCTCATCCGTGTTCCTCCGGCGGGGCGGCCGCGCTCCAACGGTGGAATTGCTGTATTCGACCGGGCCGACCGATGCGTAGCGGTCCGGATGTTGTCGGTGCCATGAGGGTAAGGTTCGGCTTCCACCTGACAGGAGCTTGTGAGCTTCCTGAAGATCGCGTTAAAAGCCGCCCTCAACGGCGTCGATGTGCCGGCGGCTCATCGGATCAACCGGCTCGACGCGCAGGGTGTGGGCCCAGTGGCACGCCCTGACCCGCTTCGGTGTCGCGCGGCCAGGGCACGCCATGTGGCGGTGGCGGCGAGGGAGAACGCGAATGCGGTTCCGCTGACGACGGTGATGGCGCCGCCGGCGGCGACGTTGTAGCTGTTGGAGATGAGTACGCCCGTGAGGCCGCTGCCCGCGCCGGCGGCGATGGCGATGGCGGTCATGGTGGGGATGTGGTGGGTCCACAGGCGGGCGATGGCGGCGGGGGCCACGAGGACGGCCACGGCGAGGATGGCGCCGACGGCGGGCACGGCGACCACGATGACGGCCTCGACGGCGAGCAGTAGCGCTACGTCGATGGCGGCGGCCCGGTATCCGGCGGCGGCGTAGCCGCCGGGGTCGAAGGCGCGGTAGGTGAGTTCCTTGCCCGCGATGGCGAGCAGGGCGATGACGATGACGCCGACCACGGCGACGGCGGCGAGGTCGCCGTCGCCGACGGTGAGGATCTGGCCGACGGTGTAGGCGGTGAGGTCCTTGGTGAAGCCGTCGCGGGCCGACAGCAGTACGACTCCGAGCGCGAACCCGGCGGACAGCATGACGCCGATCGCGGTGGTGGTGTCCTGTTCCCGGCGGCGGGACAGGGCGAGGACGCCCAGCACGATGAGCACGCCGAACAGGCCGCCGCCGGCGTACAGGTTGATTCCGGCGATGGCTGCCAGGACCACGCCGGGGAAGGTGGCGTGCGTCATGGCGAGGGTGAAGAACGGCAGCCGGCGCAGCACGATCTGCACGCTGATGAGCCCGCCGACCGTTCCGAGGAGTACGGCTTCGAGGATCGCGCGATCGACGGCGGTCATGCCGTCCTCCGTACCGTACGCAGTCGCCGCCCGGCTGCGGCGGCGGCGAGCGCGCCCAGGTAGAGGCCGACGAGGACGAGAACGACGGTACCGCCGGAGGCGAGTCGGAGTCCGTGGTGGAGGGAGGCGTCGTAGCTGATGGCGAGTCCGGCCCAGCCGCCCAGCGCACCGAGAAGAGCGGCGACCGGCACGATGACGGTGAGCCGGTCGGAGACGGCCCTGGCCGCCGCGGCGGGGACGATGAGCAGTGCGATCACCAGTACGGTGCCGACGGCCCGAACCGAGGCGACCACGACGAGGGCGACGATGGCGTTGGTGATCAGGTCGAGCAGACCGATCCGGTAACCGGCCGCCTGGGCGCCTTGCGGGTCGAAGGCGCGGGCCGTCAGCGGGCGCCGGAGGATCACGAGTGCGGCGACGACCAGGAGGGTCACGACCAGTGTCTGGGTGAGCTGCTGGGCGGTGACGGTGAGGATCCGGCCGAACAAGAAGGCCGTCAGGTCCGTGGTGTAGCCCGATTCGCGGGAGACCAGCACGACGCCGATGGCGAAGAACGTGGTGAGCAGGACCGCGAGCGCGGTGTCCTCGGTGACGGCGCGGTTCCGGGTGAGCAGGGTGAGCAGCACCGCGGTGAGGCCGCCGGCGGCCAGCGCGCCCCAGAAGATGCCGCCTTCGCCGGTGAGCAGGTAGCCGATGACGACGCCGGGGAAGACGGTGTGGGTCAGGGCGTCGGTCATGAACGCCAGGCGACGCAGCAGGATGAGTACCCCGACGGTGCCGGCCAGCGCGCCGAGCATGATCAGCTCGGCCAGCGCGCGGGCCATGAACGGGAACGTGAACGGTTCGATGAAGGTCTGGTACATGGCCTCAGGAGTGGGCGACGATGACGCGGTCGCCGCGCAGTTCGAGGGCGTGCCCGCCGTAGGTGGCACGCAGCCGTTCGGGGGTGAGCGTCGTCTGTGTGGGGCCGAAGCCGTACTGGCGCCGGTTGAGCAGGCAGACCTCTTCGCAGGCCAGGTGGGCCAGGGCGAGGTCGTGGGTGGAGACGACCACCGCCGCGCCCCCCTCTTTCAGGGCGGCGATGGCGGCGAGGAGGGCCTGTTCGCTGACGGCGTCGACGCCGTTGAACGGTTCGTCGAGCAGTAGCAGGCGGGGTTCGGCGGCGATGGCGCGGGCGAGCAGTACGCGCTGGCGCTGCCCGCCGGACAGGGTGCCGAACCGATGCCGGGCACGGTCGGCCAGTCCGACTTGCTCCAGGGCCTGCCGGGCGGCCTGCCGGTCGGCGGCGCCGGGCCGGCGGAGCCAGCCGATCCGCCGGTACCGGCCCATCAGCACGACCTGGCCGACCGAGATCGGGAACTCCGGATCGAGCGTGTCGGCCTGCGGGACGTACGCGACGTGACGCCGGGCCCCCGCGGGCGCGCTTCCGAGCACGGTGATCCGGCCCGAGGCCAGGGGCACGAGCCCGAGTATCGCCTTGATGAGGGTGGACTTGCCGGCGCCGTTCGGGCCGATCAGCGCGACGGCCTCGCCCGGGGCGACCGTGCCGTCGATGTTCTCCAACGCGGGCGCGGCGCCGTACGCGACGCCGACCTCGTCGAGATCCAGTGCCGGGGTCATGCCCATGGCTTCAAGCTCCTGCGCGGAGGTGGTGTCCATGGTCAGCCCTTCAGCGCGGTCACGATGGTGGTGGTGTTGTGCCGCTCCATGTCGAGGTACGTGGCGCCGGCCGAGCCCGCGGGGCCGAGCGTGTCGCCGTACAGGGAGCTCTCCCCGGCCTCGACCTTGACGCCCGCCTGCTTGCCGATGGCCTCGGCGGTCTTGGGCGGCAGCGAGGATTCGGAGAAGATCGCCTTCACGCCGGTCGACTTGATCTTCGCGACGAGGGTGGAGAGCTGCTTGCCGGACAGCTCGGCGGAGGTGTCGAAGCTCGGGATGATCGAGCCGACGAACGTCAGGTGGTACCGGTCGACGTAGTAGCCGAACGCGTCATGGTTGGTGACCAGCTTCCGCTGGTCCGCGGGCAGCGTATTGATCTGCTGGGTGATCCAGCCGTCGAGCTGGTCGAGCTTGCCGGTGTAGGCGGTCAGGTTCGCATCGAAGGTCGCCGTGTCCTTGGTGTCCTTGGCGGTGAACGCCGACGCGATGTCGCGGCTCATGATCTCGGCGTTCTTCGGGTCCTGCCAGATGTGCGGGTCGCCGGCGGCCTGTTCGTCCGTGCCGTTGCCCCTGCGTACGGCGACGCCCTTGCTGGTGTCCACCAGCGTGCCGTGGAAGCCGGCGGAACTGATCGTCTGGTCGAGCCACCTCTCCAGATGCACACCGTTTTCCACCACCACGTCGGCCTCGGCGATGGCCTGTACGTCGGCGGGGGAGGGCTCGTAGTCGTGCGGGTCGACGTTGGGCTTGAGGATCTGGGTGACCTTCACCTTGTCACCGCCGATGTTGCGGGCGAAGTCGGCCACCTGCGTCGTGGTCGCGACCACCTTCAGCTTCTCGCCGCTCGTGCCGCCGGTGTCGCTCGCCGAGCTGGGACCGCCACAAGCCGTCGCGGTGGCCAGCAGACCCGCGAAGGCAGGTGCGGCCAGCCGCACGGTTCGGTTGCGCAACATATCTCCTAGATCACCGCAAGGCTCGATAATGAAAACCGGTCCCATAGTCGCCTTATCGGTAATGGTTGTCAATATCGCTTGCTGTTCGCGCCGTCGCCACCTGGGATCGCACTCCGCCACAGCACCCCGGAAGCCCAGGGAACCGAGCAGCCCACGTCACTGAACCGGCGCTCCGAGCCGGTCGGCCAACTGAGGTTCAGCCGGTCGTACGTCCGGCTGCGGCGTTATGCCGCCATACGCCGATAGGCCACGGCGCGCCAGCCGAACATGACCAGCCCGAGGAAGACGAGTGCGACAAGGACGAAGGTGACCGCGGTTCCCTGACCGGAAACGACACGCAACGCCATACCGGCGGCGACGGTCACCAGCCAGACGCCGACACCGGTGCGCACGAGCGCCGCGGGCCGCCGCCAGCCACGGGTCGCCGCCCAACCGATCAGCAGTCCCGACAGGAACGGCCAAGCCGTCTTCGCTATCCCGGCAATGGTCTCGCCCTCGCTGTGACCGGCCCGCCCGATCATCACGAACGCCAGCACACAGCACAGGTCAAGGACCACCGCGGTTACCAAACGCATGCGTCCCAGCGTAGCGACGGCTGATGGTCAGGCTGGCGCACGGCCTGGAGGTTCACGCGAAGCGCGCCTCGACCGCAGAGACCTGTTTCGACGTGGGTGCCGACGTCGACCTTCGTTTGTGGGACGTTCCGCTGCTGAACAGGCGTCCCGACCTGGTTCTGCACACCTGTGTTCCCGACGATGAGACTCTTCGTTCGAGGGACGCCCTGCTGGTCATCGAGATCGTCTCCGCCGGCTCAGAGAAGCGGGACTCGGTGGACAAGATGGCCGAGTACGCCAACGCCGCGATCCCTCACTACTGGATCGTGCGGATGGACTCCGTCGGAATCGCATCCGTCGAGTGGTACAGCCTGGATCGGGGCACGATGGTCTACGCCCATATGAGAACGTTCATGCGCGATGTCGGCGACCATCTCGAGTTCGAGGTCCCGGTCAAGATCAGCATGACCTGGGAGGACCTACTCCCCTGAGCCGGTCACTGTCCGCGCAGCCGCGCCAGGAACGGCTTCCCCAGCACCGCCCATTCCGCGTAGTCGGCCAGCTCACATGGGACGGGATCGTCGGTGCCGGGCAGCGACTCCAGCGATGATGAGGCGACGAGCTCAGAGAGGCTTCAGCCGGACGGAGGCTTCGGCGGCTGAGCCTCCAGGTCGTTCAGGAGGTTGGTGAGGACGAGTTCCTCCTCCACGCGTACGGCTCGTTCGGTCATCGTGGCCGTCAGTCCGGAATCCCAGGGAGTAGGACAGGGGCGGCCGGTCAGGGGTGCTGCCGAGGTGGCCGCCAGGTACGCGGCGGTGTCGTAGCGCCAGGGACGCCAGCCGATTCGCTGATAGATGGCGGCGGCAATCCCGATACCGCCCCAGTCGAAGTCGCCGTGGTAGGCGAATTCCGCTCCGCCTTCGGCGAGGATTTCCAGTAGCCGCCATACGGCGGCCGATGGTCGGCCACCTGTGCAGACGAGGGGCGGGCAGCGGTCGCCGAGCGCGTCGGCCGCCGCGGCGACCACGACCGGGTTCTCGCAGATCCGCACCAGCCCTGGAACGGTCATGGAGCCGGCGTGGCGGCGGAGTTGCCGAAGGGTGAGGGTGACCGGCTCGCCCGATTCGCGGGCGGCCGCCAGCAGCCGGCCCAGCGGGGTGCCGTTGGCGGGAAGACCCAGGCAGAGGACGACGGAGGACAGTTCATCGAGGTGCACTCCCACTGCCGCCCAGGTCGTCCGCCGTGTTTCCGCGGCTCCCTCCGCGCGGTACGGGAGTCCGTTCAGGGCACGGGCCGCGGACAGGGCCAGTGTGGCCAGTGGTGATCCTTCGTCGAGGGCGTGCGCGTCCGCGCAGGTTTCGGCGGCGAGTTGTCCGAGGGGGATTCCGGGCGAGGGCAGCCGGTCGAGGACGGCGGCGAGCCGGTCGAGGAGGATCTTGGCGTCGCCGGGGCCGTTGGTGAGCCGGCGGACCAGTCCGGTGGTGTCCAGCCAGGTGCGCCAGCCGGTCAGCTCGTCCCGGCCGGAGACGGCGGCGTCGAGTCGTGCGTGGGCGGTTCGCCAGGCTTCGGTGGTCTCGGCGTTTTCGCGTCTGAGGTCGCGGATGGGACCGTCCAGCAGTGTCACGGCGGTGGCGAGACCGCTGGGACAGGTACCGCTGCCGCGGAGTACCCGGTCGACCTCATCGAGTGAAACGGTCAGGGAGGTTCCGCTACCGGCCCGGCGCCCCAGCAGCACCTCGATCGCGCGTCGTTGGCTCGATGTGGAGTTGGTCAGCGTGACCGTTCCGGTCAGGGGCGTGCCACGTTCGAGGCGGCGGCGGGCCCGGACGCGCAGCCAGGTGGTGTCCGGGCTGCCGAGCAGCCGCCGGAGCCGGTCCGATGCGCCTGCGGTCACGTGAACAACCCGTCCTGCCCGGGTACGGTTGCCTGCCGCGGTTCGGGCCGCTCGGCGCGAGTGCGTTCGTGGCCGTCCCAGCGCCAGGGGGTGACCAGGACGGCGTCGATGCCGTCGCGCCGGGAGAGCTGACAAATGGCCAGCCCCGGCACCTGCGGGTAGCAGCCCCACTCACGCTCGCTGGTCATGACCACGTCCATGTCGAACGTCGCGAGCAGACCGAGGCATTTCGCGCGGGAGTCGTCATCGACGCCGGCGAACGCCTCGTCCAGCGCCACGAGCCGAGGCGCGTGCGGGTTGGCGGCCGACTTGTAGTGGGCCGACGCGGCCGCGAACAAGGGGATGGACGCGGCGAGTACCCGCTCACCACCGGATGCGGGCCCGGTCGCGCTCCGCCACTGCGCGTCCTGCTGCCGCTGGATGGCGAACTCGTGCCAGGCGCGGTAGTCCAGCGCCTGGGTGAGCTGCTCGGTCCAGCTCGCGGCGGGGTTGTCGGAGTGTTCCCGGGCGATCTGTTCTTGGAGGAAACCGCCCACGGCCGCGCGGTCCTCGACCGACCAGGCGTCGATGGTCTGCCGCAGTTTCTGCCGTACGCGCTGGAGCCCGTCAGGGGCGTCGCGGGCGGGCTTCCAGACCAGCCGCAGCCGCATGCCCGTCGAGGTCGGGCGGGACATCAGCTCGGTGTTCATGGCCTCCACCTCCTGCTCGGCCGCGGCGATCAGCTCGTGCAGCGTGCCTGCGACCTCGTTGAGCAGGTGGTTCTCCAGGATCTCGCGCTCTTTGGCCGACAGCAGTTCGGAGCGTTGCGCGGTCTCGGCGACCAGCGCGTGCGCCAGGCCCGGCAGGTCGTGGGTACGGCCCTGGAACACCACATCGACGACCATGACCCCTTCCCGCAGCGTCAATCCGACCGAGTGCCCGTGCCGGGACATGGCATCGGAGAGCAGCTTGTGCTCCTCGGTCATCTTCTTCTGGATGCGGTCCCACGGCCCGTCGCCGTCATCGACCGAGTCGAGCTCGGCGTTGACGGTACGGGCGAGTTGCACGGCCGGGGTGGCGGCCCATTCGCCCGCCGGATCGGGCATCCGCAGCTCGGGCAGCGCCACGGCGAGCAGCCCGGTGGCCGCGAACGTACGGAACTCGGCGACCGCCGCGTCGCGAGCCCGCACCGCCTCCTCGATGGCGTCGCGAAGCTGCTCACAGGTGGTCCGGGCCGCGGCGCGCTCTTCTCTGGCGTCCCGCTCCCGCTGAGTGGCGCCGGCTCTGGCGGCGGCCTCGGCGGTCAGCGCCTGCCGTACCTCCTCCAGTTGCCGGTACAGCTCCTCGACCGCGGCGCCCGCCGTCTCGACCAGCGCCCGGTGCGTCTCCTCGGCCGAATCGGCCTGCTCGCGCGCCTGCGCGGCGCGCTCCGCCACCTCGGCCATGCGGGTGCCGACATGTTCGAGCTCGTCGGAGGCGTCCCGTGCCGCCTGGCGTGCCGCCAGCAGAGACTCGGCGGCGGGCCAGAGCCCGGCCAGGGCCAGCCGGTAGTCGGAGATCGCGGTACGGACCGCAGACAGCTCGGCCTCGGCCATCGGCAGGTCGACGTCTCCGGCGAACTCGGCGGCGCGTTCCCCGGCCCTGTCGGCCTCCTCCTGCCGCGCGGCCACGACACCACGCGCTTCGCGGTGGACCTCGTCCAGTTCACGCCGCCGCTGGTGCTCTCCGGCGAGCCGGACATGGACCTCTCGCAGCTCGGTCTCGGTCTCGCGGGGAAGCGCCCGGTGCTCGGCGGCCAGCGTCTCCTGCCGGGCGGCCAGGCTCTCCAGGTCCGCGGTCAGCTCGGCGATCCGGGACCGGGCCTCGGCGAGGCCGTCGCGCAGGCGGGCGATCCGCGCCCGCCTGGCGGCCTCCCGCGCCCCTTCCCCGATGTAGTCGGCGCTGTCCTTGTGCCACGACCCGCCGATGACGCCGTTGGCCCACCGGCCGTCCACCGTCACCCAGGTCCGGGCGCCCGGACCGAGCCCGATCCCCGCCAGGACCGCTCGTACGGCGTCGTCGTCGAGCACCGCCGCGAGCGGGTCGGCCCGGTCGACGGCGGGGTGCAGCAACGTGACGCACGAGGGACCGGGGACGCGGTCGCCGGTGAGGAGGACAGTGTCACCTTCGGTGATCAGCGTGCCGTGCGGCGTCACCCAGGCGTCGAGGATCCCCGCGGCCTCCAGCGCGGCCTCGATCCCGGCCCGATGCTCGGGGGAGACCGTCTCGTCGAAGTCGACGACCTTCCACAGCGGGGCACCTGGACGGTCCGCGCGAGCATGGGGCGCACGCGTGTACGGCACGGGCGGGACATCGTGCGCGCCCTCCGCCAAGCGGGTGATCTCCTGGACGAGGGCCGCCTCGGCATCGCGCTCGGCCCGCAGCCGGGCGTCGAGGTCCGCCTCCCGGCGTCCGAGGGCCGCGGTCCCCGCGCGGGCCGCGTCGTCCACGGCGGCCACCGCCGGGTTGGCGCCCTCCGCGGTCTGCGCCCAGGATTCCAGCTCCGCCAGCAGCAGGTCCGGGTCGCCGATCCTGATCTCGGCGAGGCCGGCCAGGTAGGCGACGTACGCGCCGTGCAGCCGCGCCGCGCACGATCGTGTCTCGGTCTCGGCGGCCGAGATCCGCCCGGCGGCGGCCTGCAACTCGCCCATCAGGCGTTCGGCCTCCGCCCGCGCGGCGTCGAGCCGGTCCCGTGCCCGCGCCAGCGCCGAGAGCAGGCGGTCGAGTTCGGCGATGGCCTGCGATCTGCGCTCGGCCAGCGCGCCTGCCTCCCGGCGCGCCCGCGCCACGTCGGTCTCCCACCGGCCGGTAATCTCCAGATGCTCCGGCTCACACCGGGCGAGACGGGCCGCCGCGTCCGACTGCTCCCGTACGGCCTCCAGCGCCCGCAGCGCGTGCTCCTCCTGGGCGCGGGCGACCTCGACGCGTGACCGGCGCCGCCGGATCTCACTGGCGAGCTCGTCGCGGTCACGCTCGAGGCTGCGGGCGTGCTCGGACCGGCGTGCGGCCTCCTGGCCCATCTGCTCGATGCGTTCGGCGTCCCGCATCTCCGGGCTCGCCTGCAACGCCTCCCGGCGGGCCTCCAGGCGGGACTTTTCGGCCGCCAGCTCCTCCAGTAGCCGCTCCGCCTCCTCCAGCTCGCCCTCGGCCCTCGTACGGCGGCCCTCGGCCTCGATCAGCTCACGGCCCAAGTGTTCGTACCTGCTGTGGGTCAGGCGCGGACCCGCGGCCCTGCGTTTGGTGGCGATGGCGGCGTACCGGCGGTAGTGGCCGAGGAAACCGGCGGCGGCCTCGCGCGCTTCCTCCAGGGCTCGCAGGGCCTCGCGTTCTTCGTCCAGGCCACGGAACGCCTCGGCCACCGTGGTGATGAGGGCAGGACTGAGCGGCGGCAGCGCCTCGGTGAGGGCACGCGACAACAGACGTTCGTCGGGCCGTTTGGACAGTTGTGGCTGGCGGAGCTGGATGAGCAGGTTGACCAGTGCCTCATAGCGGTGTTCGCCCAGGCCGAAAAGCGTCTCGTCCACGGCGCGGCGGTAGTCCGACGCCCGCTCGTAGACCATGCCGTGGCCGTCGATCGCCTCACGGAGCTTCTCGCGGGTGAGGGCGACTCCCGTGGCCGAGACCAGATCAAGGTCCGTGCCGACCCGCTGTGGCGTGACGAAGAACCAGTGCCGGACGATGCCGCGGCCGGCCACCGCCTTCAGCCCACAGCCCAGCGTCCGGAACTCGTGAGTGCCGTCGGCGGCGCGGCGGCCGAACTCCAGCCACGTATAGCCGAGGCGTTCGGGATGGGGGTGTTTACCGCCGAGCAGCAGATTCCATTCCATGCGTTTCTGGCGGTCCCCGTCGGGCTCGACCCGGTGCGGGGACAATTCCCCGTCGAGCAGGAAGGGCAGGATGAGGGCCAGAACCTTCGACTTGCCGGTGCCGTTGTTGCCGCGGAGCAGGAGCCGCCCATCGTGGAACCAGAACTCCTCGACGTCGTAGTAGAACATGTCCACCAAGCCGGCGCGCAACGGCTTCCAGCGCTCGGAGACCGGGTCGGGCAGCGCCGCGCGCGGCGAGGTCGATGGCGCAGCGATCGTCACGATTCGGCCTTTCGAGGTTCCCGGATTGTGGGCTGGTCCAGGGCATAGCGGGCGATCGCGGGCAGTGGGCGTACGGCGCCGGGAAGCAGCTCGACCAGCCGCAGCGCCACCAGCTTCTCCAGCGCGACGTCGAGCAGCTCGGCCTCGGCCCCGGGCTCGGTGACACCTTTGCGCCAGAAGGACGCGTGCCGGGAAGCGGACTGCCGGATGAAGGCGAGCAACTCGTCGCGGGTGGCGCCGCCCCGGCCCGTGCCGTCGGCGTGCACGCGTGCGGCCAGGAACTCGGCGACCAGGAGCGTCACATGTCCGTCGGTGCGCTGCTCGGGCATGCGAACGTCGGTCAGCTGGTCCTCGGGGTCGACCATCGCCACGCCCTCCGCCCTGACCTCGGGCAGCAGTCCGGTCGCCTCCTCGATGCGGCGGGTGATCGCGGGACGCTGGGACATCAGGTACGCGCGTTCGGCCTCGTCGAGGTCGTCGTAGTAGACGACCGGGTCTTCCAGGAGCACGCGCGTCAGACGCCGGCGCAGCGCCTGGTTGCGCAGGTCGTCGGTGTCGGGGACCGGTTCGTCGGTGAGTTCGGCCAGCCGCTCGGCGAACGAGCCCGCGGTGACCGTGGACGGGCCGCGTACGCCGGTGAGAAGGACGGACAACACGGTGCGGCGTACGTCGTACAGGACGTCGCCGGTGGCCGACAGGTAGGCATCTTCGTCACCGGCGACCCGCCGCAGCACCCCCCAGCCGAGCAGCAGCCGCACGACCGCCACCAAGTCGGCCCGCTCGGCCCGGGTGTCCAGGGTGAACGCGAACTCCAGGCCGGGTTCGGCGGCGGCGTTCAACACCTCCTCGGCGAGTCTTCCCAGTGTGGTCTGGGCGTCGGCGCGCTCCAGCACGGCCAGCGCCAGGCACAGCACGACGTAGCGGCGCCTGCCGAACGGTTCCTTGGCCTTTCCCCGTGCCGGGTGAGTGCCATCGTGCAGAGACGGTGCGGTCTTGAACAGCCGTGCTGTCTCGCTGTCCACGTGCAGCCGCCAGCCCGTCTCCCGGCTCAGCCAGGGACGCAGCTCCGCCTGATGGCGGCGGACCGCGACCAGATCCTCGGGATCGGATTCGGCGGTCAGCAGGGGTTTGCGTAGCAGCGCACGCAGCGCCGCGCGCCGCCTGGCCACCTCCTCGTCGGCGATCACGGCGCCCCCATCAGGTCGGTGATCTCGATGACATGCTCCGGGCCGGTGAGGACCCCGTCCACCGTACGGATCCGTACGTCGCCGGCGTCCGGCACCAAGGACAACCGCACCTCCATCGACCCGTCGGCGGTGACGGTCTTCACCTCGGTCTCACCCGGCCGGCGGGCCGCCAGCGCGTCCCCCAGCAGGCCCAGGAAGAGCCGGAACGTACGAGGGTCGAGCACGTCCAGTTCCGACAGCAGCGTCGGCCCACCGGTGCACAGCCGCGCCCGCACCGCCGCCGTCTCGCCGGCCTCGCGCTCGGCCTGCTCGGCCAGCATCCGACGGGCCCCCGAACGGTCCTGCACCCGGTTGGGCCTGCCTCGCCGCTCATAGGAGCCGGTCCGGCGCAGCTGCGGAGAGATATGCACCGGTGGGGCGTCCGCCCACGCCATGCCGGGCGTCGCGTGTTCCTCCCAGGCCGTCGCCGTCTCGGGCGTGACAGTGAGGTGCCGGGCGGAGGTGAGCCCGAACGCGGCCCGCCACAGCCGATGCGCCGCCTCATCGTCGGGCGCCTCGGCGAACCAGCGCGCCAGCGTGCGGAAGTCGGCGGAACGATCCGAACGGCCCGAGCGCCGCTCGTTCAACAGGCCCACCGTGTCGATCAGTTGCTTGATCGCCGTCACCGCGGCCTGCCGCAACAGCCGCGCCTGCGAGGGATGCCCCGCACCTGACGAGACGAACCAGTCACGCAGCCCGCGCCAGCGATTACGCCACACGCCCAGCGCCGCCGCCTCGGCACGCGACAGTGCCTCGGCGGCGTCAGCGCCATCCGGGACCGCGTCGGACGCCTCCCGCCGAGCCGCCAGCGTCAACAGCCGCTCGTGGTCCAGACGCTCCAGGCCATCGAGGAGGGTGGCGATCCGGGCCCCGGAGTTGGCGAGGTCGGCGATGAACCGATCGATGTAGTCGATGAGGCGCTCTTTGTAGGTGATGAACCCCTCCACGTCACCGTCGGAGAAGTCGATCGCCCGGCGCAGTGAGGTCATGAACGCCTGGGCGTTGTCGGCCAGCGAGGCGAACCGTTCGGCGAGACCGAGCAGCAGCAGGTGGACCTTGACGGGATCGGGGTCGGTCTCGGCGGCCAGCGCCGACAGGGCTTTCAACTGGTCCGCGATGTCGGCCAGCGCCACCGACTGCAACGAGCCGCGTCGCAGGATCGCCTCCTCGTAGAAGGCGATCGCCTGCTGGGCCGCCTGCCCCTCCGCCGTCAGCTGGAACAGGAACCGCTTGCGGTGGAAGTCCTCGACAGTGGTGACCCGGCCGGTGTCCGCGTCAGCCCGGAGATTCCCCCACTGGACCAACTTCTCCAACGCCTGCGCGAGATGCTCGTCGGTCTCCCGGTCCAACTCGCCGGCCACGTCCTCCGGCCGCAGATGGACGATGAAACGCTCCTTCGCACGCGCGAAGACGCGGAGTACTTCACGGTAGAGGGCCGCGTTGGGTGCGTTCAGATGCGCGAATGGCTGCGGCCCTTGCTCGGCGGTGGACTGATCCGTCATCGCGACGCCCTCATCGGTTCCACGAAGCGTCATCGAACGCCGAGCGCATCTGCTCGATCAGGAAATGGGCACGCGAGGCTGCGTTGTCCTCCTGCACGCCACGACGGATCAGCTTGTCGGCTTCGTGGTATTCCAGTTCCGCAAGGATCGCTGGGCTCCAGACCGGCCGATACATGCCCTCGGCTGCGAGGGAGAGCAGAAAGTCGCGCTGCGGGCTGGGCCACAGGACGCAGGTATCCAGGAGCGCGGTGAACACGCCCCCATTTTGTCAGGGCGCTGAGCTCCGACGACGGCGTTTCGCGACAGCGTGGCGCGTTTCACGCAGCTGCTCCAGCACCGTGTCGAGATCTTCGTCGTCGTCGATGTCGACAGCGGTGGCCTCAAGTGCGGCGTACCGGGCAGCACGTCGCTGCTCTCTGTATGTGAGCAGGTCGCGGAGGAGGATCCGACGAGCCGACATCGGGGTGATGCCCGCCAACGCCGCGAGCTCCGAACGCCGCAACCTGGCGTACGGCGACGCGCACCAGCAGGCAGGATGTCGCCGACCAGCCGCGTGCCGTGCCGGGGACGCCGCCGATCCCGATCCGGGCCGGGTCGAAGCCAAGTCCTCGCTGCCCGGCACAGGCTCAACGCTCCTGTGTTCGCTCACTGGAGCGACAGAGACCTTCTCGAGCTCGAACGGTTGATGCGCAGGTACGTCGACGATCTACTTGCCTTGTCCACAGCTGCGAAGGAATCAGACACCTAGGTCGACGGTCGCGTCATACAAGAAGAACGTCCGCCTTCACCCCAAGCCGTACATCGGTGCCGTGCCCTTGGCTTCCCTGACCGCAGCGAAGATCGACAAGCTGTACCGGGATCTGGAGAAGAGCGGTCGGCGCAACGGCAAGGCGAGCGAACCGGAGAGCCGCTGTCGGCGTGGACCGTGCGTTACATCCACACGATCCTGCACGCGGCCTTGAAAGCGGCCGTCAAGCGCGGCCAGCTCGGCAAGAACCCGGCAGACGGCGCGGAGCCGCCTACCGCGAAGCAAAGGACCGCGGTGAGCGCGCTTCTGCGGTTACCGGCTCGTCGGGGCATGCCGCTTCGTCGGTGCTTGGGTCAGTTCACCGAGGGCATCGATCGGCTCGGAGCGAGGAGATCGAGGTCGGTGCGGGTGACCCCGGCTCTGTCGGCTAGCTGGTCGCGGCCGGTGTCCGAGTCGGCTAGGAGCTCTACGGCTTTGGTGAGCATGGTGGGCCGTTCGAGCGGTTTTGAAGGTCCGGGTTCGTGGCGTCGCCAGCCGCGGGTGCTCATGGTGCTCATGGCGTTGCGGTAGGTGCTTTCCCGCATGATCTTGAGTGTTCGGGCGCGGTAGAGCAGCGCGGCCATGCTGACTCCCCAGGTGGATTTCAGCTCGGCGAGGTGGGCCCAGTCCGCTGTGTGGGGAAGCTGGTCGGCGATGGCTGTTTCCGGCATAAGGAACTCGGCTGCGAAGCGGTGGGCCTGGTCTTCGATGATTTTGCTGCCGGGCTCGGCGTCGGCGTGCATGACCAGGTGACCAAGCTCGTGGGCGCCGTCGAAGCGGTTGCGCCAGTAGTCGCCCTTGGCCGGGTTGAACAACACCATTGGGCGCGGATGGGCGCCGATGCTGAACGCGTCGACGCGTTCGGTTGATGGGGGCATGATCAAGACGATCACGCCGTGTTTCTCGAGCAACCGCACCATGTGCGGGATCGGGCCCGGCTGACCGGCCATGAAGGCTCGAGCCAGGCGGGCGGCCTCCACCGGCCCGGGGCCTGCGATCTCCTCCGGCGACACGGGCCGCTCGGGCAGCTCGGCCGCGGGGAACTCGACGATCTCCTCGAGGGCGGCGACGATGTCGGCCGCGATCCGGCCGTACGCCAGGGCCTGGTCGCGTTCGATCTGGGTCGTCGACCGCAGCGACCGGAAATGGGCGGTGTCCAGCGATATCGGGGTGCGGCCGGCCCCGAAGAACTCCACCGGCACCCCGAGCGCGATGGCCAGCCGCGATAGCGTCCTCTCCGACGGGCGGTGCACGCCGGCCTCGTACTGGCCGATCGCCGTCGGGGTGGTCTCCACTGCCTGGGCGAGCTGGTTCTTGCGCATGCCGCGCAGCCGCCGGGCCAACGTCAGCCGACCCGCGTCGAACAGCAGCCGTGCCTCGGCGAGCCGCCTGGTGGTGCGCTCGTCGGTGGTGCGTTCGTTCACTGGGCCGTTTCGATGCTCGTGTCCGCGACCCGCCGCGCGTGCAGGCGCATGGGCACATCGGCCTCGTCGTCGTTCCACAGCGGCAGCGTGGACTGCACGGGCGTACGGCGGGGATCGGCGCCGAGCGTGTCGTCGGTCAGCGGCCGCACCCAGTGCCAGGCCGGCCCGCCGTCGGCGTTGAGTCGCGGACGGCCGAGGAACAGCTCCATCTCCAGCGGCTCCTCACTCGCGCTGTGCGCGAGGACCAGCGTCACCACGTCGCCTGTGACACGCTGCTCGTCGAGCCCAAGATCCAGCGTGAGCTGCGGGTCGTCGGCGAACGCCTGGCGCGCGACCCCCTGCTTGGTCGGACTGTCACGGTCCCAGCGGATGGCCCGCACCGCGCCGAACTCGTGCCGCTTTAGCAGCACGCGGTAGGGCCCGTACCGCCAGCCCGGCGAGCCGTTCAGGTCATCGCGGACGACCGCGCGGGCCAGCGGGTCATCGTGGCCGCTCGGCTCCGCGTCGTCCACCTCGAAGATCCGGTCGAGCTGAGACTCCAGCACGTCGAATGCGGAGACGCCGAACGACCGCTCCTTGAACCCGGCCGTACGGCTCAGCGCTCCGAAGACGGCGATCGTCGCCTCGGTGTGCGCCTCCCGCAGCGCGTGCAGAAACCCGCCCACCAGGAGGCCGTCCCACACTTCACGATCTTCCGACATGCACTGGACTATAGACGTTCCCAGCGATACATGTTCGAAAATGAAGTCACTGCCGCGTGTTGGCACTGTAACCTCGCGTTAGATCTCTCCATCGGCATCGTGAGTTGGAGTCTGGACCTCGACCGAACGCCGCGCCGTCTTGCCGGACCGGGTGTACAACAACCACCGCCGACCCCACCGCAGCCGGTCGGCTGCACCCCATGTTTCAAGGGCCGGCCTTCAGCCGCCCAGCGTTACGGGCGGCGAGGAACGCTGCCCGCTGGGCAGCTTCCACGCCCTCGATGAGGGTGCGTGCGTCGGGGGCATCGATCGCGGTCGCGGTGGGAGTGCACATCCCGATCGCGGTGAATCGCCTTCGTTAGCACCCCCAGAACACGTACCAGCCCGTCAGGCGGCGGTTGAGGAATTCGGCGGTTACACGGGCTTGGTCGTCACGCATCGCCCGGCTCCTCGCTGTGGAGCCGCACGATGTTGGCGATGCGGTCTGCTGCGTAGCGAATATTGGTGGCCGGGCAGATCGGTTCTATCTCGGAAGGCGGCGTGGGCACGCCACGCCCGGCTGGCCGCAGTCCAGGCCAGATCCAGCACCAACTGAGTCCGCAGTGCTCGACGTGCCGGATCTCGACCTTTTGTGAGAGACCCCGGAATAGCCCTGCGCCCTGTGGATGGCCGCGTAGGGCTGGATTGGTCGCGGTCAGCGCAGGTGCGCAGACGTCGACCTTCAGGCCCCTCTCTCCTGGAGGGCTTCTTTGAGGCGGTCCAGGTACGTCTGGGCGAGGCTCGCGTCGGCGACGTGCTGGGCATCTGCCGCGGCGGCACGAAGTTGTGCCGAGATCTTGCCACCCGGTTCGCTTTTCGTGGTCATGCACGCAGACAACACCTGCACGTCGTGCTTCCGTGAGGCTCGGGGGCGGGGCGGGTGCGTGCATAAGGGGGCGTGCAGCCAGCGAAATCCTGGAGAGCCCCGCCACAATGCACGATCAACGCAAGTGACCCGTCAGGCACCTACATGGGCGTGGACGTCGGACCTTGAAAGGAAGCGTTGCCGCC
The DNA here is from genome assembly GCA_025964625.1 of Actinoallomurus sp. Lineage (GTDB taxonomy): Bacteria > Actinomycetota > Actinomycetes > Streptosporangiales > Streptosporangiaceae > Actinoallomurus. The sequence continues at coordinate 58,716 of JAOPYL010000336.1, forward strand.
GGGAAACGACCACGTTCGTCGACAACCTCACCATCACCAAGCAAGGCGCCCAGTACGTCACCGACGTGAAGGTCACCTGCTCCTGAACGGTCATTGCTGCCCGGAGTTGTCCGGCGCGACCCACCGGACGCCGCTCGCTGTGACCTGTACGACAGAGACGCCCCGCCGGTCGACCGGCGGGGCGTTCTCGTGTTCCCCGATCGGCCTTGCGCACGCGCGTAGCCTGGTCGGTAGCTGATGGAACAACTCAAAGGGTAGGCGATGGACCTTCGCCCTGACATGTCTGTAGGCGATCGGCTCAAGGTCGCGCGCCGGCGCGCCGCGCTGACGCAAGAGCAGCTCGCCGAGCAGTCCGGCGTGAACGTCGACACGATCCGCAAGCTTGAGCAGAACCAACGGCAATCAGCGCGCGTGTCCACCGCGAACGCGCTCGCGACCGCCCTCGGCATCGACACGACCGCACTCTTGTTCGGCGTCGCCGACGAGGAGACCGTCCGAGAAGACCCCGGCATCGCCCGTATCCGCCGGGCGCTCGCCCCGGCGTACGACTTCGCCCCGGCCGTCGACCGCGTCGAGGAGGACACCGCACCGGACGTGCCGGCGCTGCGCCACGGCGTCGAAGACGCGTGGGCGAGCTACCACGCCGGAGACTTCGCCGCGCTCGGCAACCTCGTGCCCGACCTCATCGCCGAGGCGCGCGTGGCCGCCCGGGAACACACCAACGGCACGGCCGCCGAGGCGAACGGCGTACTCGCCAAGGCGCTGCAGCTCGGCGCGCACACCATGGTCCAGAGCAGGCACGAGGATCTCGGCCTGCTCGGCCTCGATCGCGCCCAGGCCGCCGCGCAACGCTCCGACAACCCGCTGATGGCCGCCATGCTGGCCAACAGCGTCGCGTGGATCTTCCTCCGTACCGGCCGGCTCGCCGACTCCGAGCACGTCGCGACCGCGACCGCGGACGGCATCGAACCGAGCTTCCGCAGCTCCCGACCGGCTCACGTCGCGGTGTACGGCGGGCTCCTGCTGTCCGGCCTCACGGCCGCCGCACGGCATGAGCGCTACGACGACGCCCGGGAGCTGCTGAAGGTGGCGCGTGCGGCGGCCGAGAGGATCGGCGACGACTCCACCGACCGGTGGACGACCGTGTTCGGGCCGACGTCGGTTGCCATGCAAGCCGTGTCGCTCGAAGCCGCGGCCGGCGAATGGGGCAATGTCCTCACGCTCGCCGAGCGTGTCCCGCTGTCGGGCAAGACGCCCGTCTCATGGAAGGTCCGCTTCCTCCTGGACGTCGCACACGCCCGCGCGGAGACCTACCGCGACGCGGACGCCGTCGAGACGCTGCGCACCATCCGCCGGCTTGCTCCCGGGTGGATGCGCCGTCACGGCCTGGCGGTCGCGATCGTCCGGGAACTGCTCGGCCGACCCGTCCGGCCGCGCGGCATCACTGGATTCGCCGACTTCCTCGGCATCGCGCATTAGGGCAAAGTCCCCCAGTCGCGCCGGAACGCCGCGCCGCGACTAGTGGGTTTCGTCCCTGTCGCCCCCGGGCGTGCGTCTTTAGCGTGCAGGTCAAGCTGATGGACGCTGAATGACCGCCGGGAGGCGACAGTGCAGGCACCGGACACGAGCACCGCCAATGCCAATGAGGTCGCCAAGGGCTTAATCGTCCGCCTCGCGCCGATGCTCATGCGGCAGGGCTTGCAGGTCGTCGCCCAGCGGAACGGCTTCGTCGAAGTGCGCAACCCGAGCGGCAACAGGACCACCGACCCCCTCGGCCGGGCGCTGAACCCGGGCATGAAGCAGAGCATCGCGCTCGGCGACCGCGACGGCGTCTTGTGGTGGCACTGGGTGTGGTCCGGGGTGACCCGCGACGCGCCCCCCGAGTACGAGCCGATGTGCGCCGCGGATGACCTCGACGAGGTGGCGCGGCGGCTCGCCGTCGTCCTGGCGGTCGCGGGCTCATGAGCGGGAACAGTGGCACGGCCGGCGGCTTCGACCCGGACCTGTACGCGCGGGAACTAGAGGAGACCCGCCGCGTGCTGGACACGCCAACGCTCGGCGCCGGCCGTGACGCCGAGCTGGCCGAGCTGCGGCGCCTCCTCGACCGTTATCCCGACGAGGCGCGGCCCATCCTCGACGAGAACCCATGAGACGTGGGCGTGCGCTGACGGACGATGAAGCTCGCACCTCCATCTCGGCCCGGCGCACGCCCGCCAGACCCGCGGCCCCGGGCCGTCTAAGCAGCACACCCCGGGGCCGCGGTCACGAAGAGGGAATCGACAGGAGGAACCGATGACGAACCCAGACCTTTACCCCGCCACGTGGCGGAAGCGCAGCCGCAGCGGCAACGGCGGCAACTGCGTCGAGTTCGCCGTGGTGTACCGGCCGGTCGCCGCCGCCTGACCACCAAGACAGCGACCGCCCGCCTTCCCGAGATGGGAGAGCGGGCGGCCGTCGCTATCACAGCGGCTAACACCTGTCCCAATGGCCTACCTCGGCCACATGGCAACCACAGCGGCTGTTGGCGCGTCTCAGTACCAGCGCCCTGCGTGAGCCATGTCACTGCGGGACGGGCGCCCCCTCCGAAAGGACCAGAGTGAAGAAGCTCGCCATCTCTGCGGCCGTACTGGCTGCATCCGCGGCGGTTCTCGCCGTGCCGGCCACCGCGAACGCGCGCACCGGCAGCACCCTGTGCACCGTCGTGCATGACCACATCACCAAGACCGACAGCGGCCACGGCACGCCGGCCGAGTGGGCGGACCTGTCCCTCGCCCGGCTCACCTCGGTGTGTCCCAACCCGGCGGGCGGCTACACGGTCCATCTCGTCGACATCGGGGCGCTCTGGACTCGCACCGGCGCGGGCACCCCGAACGGCACGGGCGGGCAGATCACCCGTCGCGTGAGGGGCCTGGTCCATGGCGTCTACGACCTGACTGCCACGGGCGCGCTGAAGAGCGCGTCTCCTCACGGGGACGTCACCGCGAGCTCCACGGACTACGTGAAGTCGCTGTTCACGCCCGAGTCGGTTGTGACCGGCGGCGCGTACAACTGGACGTACGTGAGGCCCTGCGAGCAGTGGGTCGACAGCTCGGCGAACAGCGACGGCCAGGGCGCGGCGGCCGGGAACATCACCGGGAAGGTCTGCCCGGGGAAGCCGACCCAGCCTCCGACCTCGACGCCTACGCCGGCCCCGAGCACGACCACGGGCTCTCCGGCGCCGTCTCCGTCCGGCAGCACGCCGCCCGGTGTGGCTCCCGCGCCGACTCCGGTGACGGGCGACCTGCCGGTCACCGGCTGACCCTCAGACGCAACGAGGCCCCCGCACTCCGACGATGGAGGCGGGGGCTTTCTGCTTTGCCGGCGCAACCGTTCAACGTGATCGCGAGTCATACCTATATGCGTCCCTAGCCCTCACTGGCATCGCCGCGCTCGCCGTGACCACTGCCTGCGGTTCGACCACCGCCCACTCGGCCCCCGCCTCGCCGGCACCCCCTCACGCGATCGCGGCCGCCAGCCCACCGGCGCCGAGCCCCCTCGGCGAGGGGGATGTGCACAACGACGACACGACCTTCCACCTGCATGTCGCGAGCGTCCGCACGCAGCACAGCTACAGCAGCGGAGGGGTTTAGCCGGAGGTCGCCAAGCCGGGAACCGTCCTGGTCGTCGTGACGCTGGCCGAGAAGAACACCGGCAGCAGCCGAGCAACATCGGGTTCGGCACCCCTAACCCGGTCACCCTGGTCGCCGCGGACGGCAGCACCTATCAGCGGGGCGTCGACTGGGCGAGCTCCGACGACATCAACCCCGGCCTCACCCGGAACGATGACGTGTACACGTTCGACGTGCCGACCGGTACGAAGCCGGCGTCGGTCATAGTGACGCTCTTGCCACAGTCTGGCGGCACGTCGTCCGTGAACCTGGCGTTGCCGCAGTGAGCTGCCTCCGCTATGGCTTGAGCCTCACGAAGCGTTCCACGTTCCACGGCGAGCATGGCCTGAACGACGCGGAGGGCCTGACGGTGGCGTAAGAGCAGCGGCAACGGCGGAAGTGCGTGCAGGTCTGCCTGACGTACAAAGCGACCGCCGCCTGACCACAGTACGACAACCGCCCGCTCTCCCACCTCGGGAAGGCGGGCGGTTCGCTGAGATGTCTGCATCCGACCAGACGGTAAACCCTGGGGCGTCCTGCACCGTCCAATGTCACAGACCTCGCAAAGGACCCCTGATGCAGCAGAACCCGCCATTGCAGCCCTCTGCCGGCCCACCGTCCAAGCCGAACCGTAGTTCGCTCAGGGATTTCGGGATTGGATGTGGCTGCCTGGTAGCAGTATTGATCGGCCTCGGGATAGTAGGACGGGCAATCTTCCAGGCGACTGGCCTCACCAAGCCCGGGGCTACCCACACGGCAGCCGGGGCAGCCGCGACTCCGAAGAAGCCAACCCGACCTCCGATCGTCGAAAACCTGAAGTTCACCGGGCAGGTCAAGGGGACCCTCACGGAGGGCCTCAACCCGCGTGGCATCTCCAAGACGGACACCAACCCGTCTGAGGGCTTCGGCCCGTTCGACGCCACGCAATGCACGAACGGTCCAAGTGGGTTCGAGGCCGACTTGTACGGCCAAGTCGGCGGCAAATTGATCTCCCTGCGCATCACCTACGGTTCGGACGACACAGTCATCGTCAAGACGACGCTGTACACCAAGGTGACGCCCCAGATCTCGCTCTGGGGCGCGGACGCCACCGTCGACAAGGGCTACACGATCCACGGGCTTTACCTTGAATACCCGTCAGCGGCGGCGGACTCGACGGTGACCGTTGCCCCGGACAGACGTACGGGCAGCATGGTCCTGCATATAACGGACATGCCGTACGGCGACACGATCCTCGAAACGATTCGCGGTTCGTGGCGCTGCGCATAGCCATCTGAAATGACCAGACCGCCCGCCATCCCCTCTCGGGGGCGGGCGGTCGTTCGTTGGCTCAGGGCCGCCGGCGAGCTGGTCTTCCACGTCTTTGCCTCGCTGGCCCAGTTCGAGCGGCGCCTGATCCAGGAGCGCACACAGGCCGGACTCCAGGCGGCGCGAGCACGCGGCCGCAAGGGTGGCCGGCCGTCGAAGATGACGCCGGAGAAGCTGACGGTCGCTCGGGAGATGTACGCCTCGAAGCGGTACACCGTCGAGCAGATCGTCAAGACCGTAGGCGTCGGCCGGACGACGCTGTATCGGCATCTAGAGCCGAGCGCAGCGACCGAGTAGTGGCCTCTAGTGACCGGTGGATCTGGGTCAGGCCGCCCCGGGCTACGTTCGGCATCATGTGACGGGCGTCTGGTCGATGCGCCCACTAGGTCGCTTCTGATGGATCTTGTTGTGCTGGGTGGATCAGGGCCTGGGCCGGGCAGTGCCTGTATATGGTGCGACGACATGAATTGACCGATGCGCAGTGGATGAAGATCGAGCCGTTGTTGCC